>CBDVBK010000007.1:0-70982 GCA_965372215.1 uncultured bacterium
TATCTTAGTATAGATTTAAGGGGAATTGCATGAATTCTGAAGACTGTAAGGTCACTGACCATGAATGTCATTTGAATAGAATTGAAAAATGGCACGATAATTTTGAATCCTATATTGCACTCCTGATTGAAACCCTGGAAAAACTGAATGCCAGCTCAATTGAGGCTACAAAGGAATGCAGTGAGCATTATAAAGAAACTGTTGAGTTAACGAAAGCAAAAACCAGATTCACTTTTGAAATATCTCATGAATTAAAAGCACCACTTGCTTCAGTATACAATATTATCAACATAATATTAAATGGGTATCTCGATGAAGATATCGCAAAACAGAAAGAACTCCTCAATAGAGCTAAATTACGGATAAAAAGCATTACAGGACTTTTAGATGATCTATTGATGTTTTCCCGTCTTGAGGAAAGGTCAAATGAACTGGAAAAGGAAGAATTCAATATTGGAGAATTATTTTCTTCACTTACAGAAGATATGAATGAATATGCAAAATACTGTGATATTGAAATAGACTGGAATCTCTGCGATGATTGTCCAATTATTAATGGGAATGCAGAGCTTATCAGGAGAGTGTTTGCTAATTTAATTCAGAATTCAATAAAATACAGTAACCCCGGAGACCTTGTGGAAGTTACAGGACAAGAAGAAAAGGATCTTTTTCTACTCAGAGTGAAGGATCATGGCACTGGTATTAAAGAAGAAGAAATACCAAAAATATTCAACATGTTCTTCCGAGGTGAAAATGACAGATATAATCTCAGAAAGGACGGGATAGGACTTGGACTTTCTCTAGTAAAAAGAATAGTTGACGCCCATGGAGGCTGTATTAAGGTCGAGAGTGAAGTGCATAAAGGAACTACAATAGAGGTACGGTTTCCTGAATCTTAAAAAAAGGAGAAATGATGGCAAAAGAAGTCCTGATTGTGGATGATGATACTGATTTCGTAGAAACCATTGAAATAGTCCTGAAGAGTATTGGTTACGATACTCGTACTGCCTATAACGGTGAAGAAGCACTGAAAAGAGTTATGGAAAAAGTTCCTGACATCATGCTGCTGGATATCATGATGAAAACCAAAGGTGACGGCATATGGGTAAGCGAAAAAATTAAAGCTGATAAGAGTATCAAGGATATTCCCATAATCATGATAACCGCGGTTAATCAGGATGCAGATATGGTGAAATATCACTTTGAAAAAGATGTGGGGAAGGAATCAAAATACATACCTGTGAACACTTTCATGGAAAAACCTATCGAAATCGATGAATTGCTTGCAGAAATCAGTAAACTTATTGGAGCTCCATGATCATAGTTATTCTCTGATCCTGCTCTTGACGAAGCTTTATCGGGAAACGATAAAATCCACATGAAAAAACTTTCAAAGAACCTCAAGAACAAAAGAATTTGTCAGATAGTCCTTCTGTCGATATTGATAGTCTGTACATTGCTGGTGCTGACACTATTGGAGTGCAGGCCACTGATACCACCTATGGACGATACCTATATTCATCTTGTGTTCGGCAGGAGTCTTTTCTCCGGAAATCCTCTCTGTTTCAACCAGGGTGAGATATCCTCGGGCTTCACGAGCCCTTTATGGCTTCTCCCTTCTGCCCTGGCTTCAATATGCGGCACTGATGCAGCTCCGTTGATTCTTATGGGGTTCTCCCTTATCGCGGCTGTACTGGCACTGCTTGTCGCAGGTCCATTGACAGGGCTTCTTCTGTTAATGACCGGACCAATCTTTTTCCATGCATCAAGCGGCATGGAAACAGCGCTTGCATCTCTTTTTGTAGTCGTGCTATGGAGAAGTGTCAGGGATGAAACTTTGCTCGGACTCAGACCCTTCCTTCTGGCTGGAGCTTTCCTGTGCAGACCTGAACTTGCCGTTCTCGCGGTATCATTGATCTTCGCCATACGTGGCAAAAGTGTACGAAATATCCTTATTTTACTGGCTCCTTCATTCGTCGTCGGGATTCTATGGGTTATCTGGAATCTTCATGCTGCAGGTCTTATGCTTCCTTCTACGTTCTACGCGAAACAGTCTGTTTCATGGTTTTCATCGGCAGCATCCGGTCTCCCTGGATTACTGAAGAACATCCTTCTTGTTTCTCCGCTTCTTATCTTCGGAGCAGTTGCTTCAATAACAGGATTATTCAGAACAGCTCCTTCTGAACTCAGAAGAAAGAATATTGCGCTGGGCTTATTTCCTGTTCTTCTCTTTGCTGCTTCCTTTCTTCTTCAGCCGAACAGTTTTTTTCAGATGAGGTATTATATTCCGGCCCTGACAGCAACAGTTCTTGTCGCCGGACACTGGTTGAACGGATTGCATAGAAGAAAACTGAACACCCTTATTCTTGCTGCTTCAATGCTCCCGGGATTACTGATATTCGGAGGAAGACGGGCAGAAGCTTCGTGTGATGTGGGCGCAATTGATGTGGATCCAGCCGATTACCTTGCTGCAGGCACAACAGAATCGGAAACTGTTGCCTCCGCGGATATTGGCGCTGTTAAATGGATAACGAACATGCGCATTCTGGATCTTGACGGTCTTGTCACCCCTGAAAGACTTCCTGGGAAAGATACTGAGGGCTGGTACTGGATCGAGCAGAATGCTGATTATCTTCTTGCGTTTCCAAGGCAGTATTCCAGTCTTGTTTCTGAAGCCGGGGAATCGATTGAATTTATGGCTGGTTTCGGTAGCAGATCAAACGTAATATGCGGTGAGGATTCCGTAGCTCTCTGGAGGATACTCTGATTGGACATTCACCCTTTTCAGACTATCTTCTCATCTTAAGTGGTTCATGGAATTATCAAGCATATGCGAAGTGTTATGCATGCTGACATGCATATCATGAACATGGAAAGAAAAGGATGAATCAGGATTCCGATAGTAAATCCAGTACGAGAATGATTCAGGAGAAGATACCAAGCTCCAGAAACAGATATGTTATTGTAGGTGTTCTTGTATCTGCTTTCATAATCTTGAGCGCTTATTTCAATCTGGAACTTCATCGGAATATCGGATATTCGCATTTCGCATATGTTCCAATCATTTTCGCCAGTTTCTGGTGGGGTAGGAAGTCCATATATGTAGCGTTAATTCTGGGAATGGATGTGCTCGCTTTCAGATTCTTCTCCGACTTCACAAGCCCTCTCTGGGCCGATTTAATCCGAGTCGGAGCTTTCCTGATTGTAGCAACGGTAATTGGCGAGCTGAGCACTGAATTGATGAAAACATACAGAGCCCTGAGGGAAAGAGAAAGCAGACTCAAAAGAACAAATGCTTCTCTCCGGGAGTTCTCCAAACTCAGACGGGCTTTCCTTCACATTGCCATTCATGACCTGAAATCACCTGTTTCAGCAACGACAATGCTTCTTCACAGCCTCGAGACTCTACTTGGATCATCAGTTACCACCAAGCAGAAGCACCTGATGACCAGAATGCATTCCAGACTGGATGAAGCGGACTCATTCCTCCGTGATTTCCAGTTTTTCGCCGCGCTTGAAGATACATCTCAGGTAAGGAAACACGCGAAGAAAATTGATCTGAATAAAGTTATCCAGCAGGTTGTCGAATCAAACCAGGACATTGCGGCTGACAAAAAACATAAACTTTCGACTGACCTCCAGAAGGATCTGCCACCCGTTGGCGGTATTGAAAGACTTCTCTCTGAAGTTGTTGACAATCTTGTTACCAACGCTATCAAATACACTCCTGACAAAGGCAGAATAATCGTTCGCAGCTTTGCCAGGGATGAATGTATCATCTGTGTGGAAGTGGAAGACAATGGAATAGGAATCTCTAACGAGAATCAGAAAAAACTGTTTAAAGAATTTGCTCGCATCAAGGACAATGACGTCTCGGGCAAGAAAGTGGCCGGTATCGGTCTGGGGCTTTCCATTGTAAAACGGATAGTGGAAATGCACGGTGGTAAGGTGTTCCTGAGAAGTGAGCCTGAGAAAGGCAGTGTATTCGGTTTCGATATATCCGTTTGCCCTGATTATGATACACCCCCCATCCTCTCACCGATTCGCCTTCCGCAAATCGATGGGGCCTGAATTTCATCTATGAATAATTCAATCATATCAGTCAGCAATCTCATAAAATCATACAAAGATGTTATCGCGGTGGACGGTATCTCCTTTAACGCATACAAAGGTGAAATCCTTGGAATACTCGGACCGAACGGGTCAGGCAAAACCACTACACTCAAATCAATCCTGGGTTTAATACTCTTTGACAGCGGAGATATCCATGTATCTGGCATGGATGTAAAAAAAGACCATCTGAAAATCCTCAGAAACACAGGAGCTGTTCTTGAAGGAGCAAGAAATGTTTACTGGCACCTCTCCCCCGAGGAAAACATGAAGTATTTCGCCGGTCTCAGAGGCTTATCTCATTCGCATATAAAAGATCGTATGAATATCCTCCTTCATGAGCTGGAACTTGCAGATGTAAGAAAAAAGGAAATCCGGGAGTTTTCGAAGGGAATGAAACAGAAAGTTGCCCTTGCCTGTGCTTTCATACATGATCCTGAAATACTTCTTCTGGACGAGCCCACTCTTGGACTGGATGTCGAAATTTCAAGAGTAATGAGGAACTGGCTCAAGGAAGGGGTACGGAAATCCGGCAAATCCATTCTTGTAACATCTCACGACATGGATTTCATTGAATCCGTCTGTGACAGGGTTCTTATTATCAAAGAGGGTAGAATTCTGTCCCATGAGACTCTTCAGAGTCTGAAAATGAAATTCTCAAGGAAAGTCTTCAATCTTGATATTGCTGCTAACCCTGACCAGAACACTATCAGAAGGATTGAAGAGCTTGGCGAACTTACCGTAGAAAATACCGATAACGGCTGCAGATTGATAATATCGCTGAAAAATGCGATGCTGATATACGAACTCCTGGAGATATTGAGATCAACCAATTCGGAAATAACCGATTTCAGTACTGTCGAAAGCGATCTGGAGGATATCTTCTTGAATGTAATAAATGATGAACCGGAGTAAAATGAGCATTCTGAACGTATTCATCGTGGAAATACGGATGATGGGATGGGAGTTGAAAAGATACCTGTTCAATACCGGTGCCATGGTCGTGGTTATGTACATCATTTTTCTCGGCATGTTCTGGGGTGCGAAATCCATCGCCGGAGCCGGAATCAATCAATCGTCACTGGATTCAATGGTTATCGGGTACGTTCTATGGATGAGCGCGATGTTCTCACTTCAGGGAACCGGGAGTGTAGTTCTCTCCGAATCTCAGAGGGGTACTCTTGAACAGATATACCTCTCCCCTTACGGTGCGGATATCATCTTCTTCTTCAAGGCGGTAACCAATACTCTGTTCAATTTTGTTATACTCACACTGATGCTGTACCTTACAATGCTGACCACCGGAAGGGTTCTTTCGGTCAACCTTCCGTACTTCTACCTGATTCTGTTTATTGCAGTGCTTTCTCTGAACGGAATAGGTTTCATGCTTGGCGGAGTCGGTCTGATTCATAAAAGAATCGGTGCGGTTAACGGGATACTCTCATTCGGACTGATCGGTCTGATGCTGCTTCGAGTTTATCCCCTGACAGGTTTCTCATTCCTGCCGTTTATAGCAGGTGCGCATACGATCAACGCGCATATAGTCCACGGCACATCCTTTCCGCTCTGGTGGTACCTGTTTGTCGTTGGAAACAGCCTTTTCTACCTGTTTGTCGGACTTGCTATCTTCAGACTGTTTGAGAAGAAAGCGAAAAGACTCAACAAGATGGGGCAGTACTAGGAGCATGTCCGACAATGAAGCATCGGCATAAAACCCACACAGCTGGCTATAATTCCCGCATATTATCGTTAAATACTTCCAGTATTCTCCTCAAATCTGCGAGCATTCTATCTCAACTGCGAGGATCTTCTGCTCAATGCACATTATCGGACATGCTCCCAACCCGGGGCTAACAGATACGGGGAAGTTGTTCTCCGCTCATCATATCGACGATTCGCTCAGCCCCTATGCTGCTTTCCATAATCACACCGGCGTATGAAGCTTCTGAAACATATCCGATAATGGTTGCCTGTCGGCCATCTTCGTGTTTCTGAAGAATATCAACAGCCTTCCCGGCATTCTCTGCGGGAAGAACAGCAACGAATCTACCCTCATTGGCAACGTAGAGCGGGTCAAACCCAAGTATC
The DNA here is from genome assembly GCA_965372215.1 of uncultured bacterium. Taxonomy (GTDB): domain Bacteria; phylum Fermentibacterota; class Fermentibacteria; order Fermentibacterales; family JCC-6; genus Aegiribacteria. Next base: position 6,199 of record CBDVBK010000007.1, read on the forward strand.
TCACAGGCTCCAAGAACATCATCACGAACAGAGATAAGGCTCTCCCTGATATTGATTGAGACTCTGCCGGCTGAAGCGATTTCATTCAAACCGCTGGCAAGCCCTCCCCTTGTAAGATCTCTCAGGCAATGAATATCAAGATCAGCTTCAAGAAGATCTGAGACTATTCTGTCAAGAGGCGCAAGATCGCTCTGAATGACCGTCTGAAAGTCGATTCCTTCGCGGAAAGCCATGATGGCGATTCCGTGCCGGCCAATATCACCGCTGAGAATGACAGCATCTCCTTCCCTCACTCTGGAGGGACTGATTTCGACTCCGTCAGGTATGACTCCCACTCCTGCAGTATTGATATAGATTCCATCACCCTTGCCTTTGTCCACAACCTTTGTATCTCCCGTTACAATTGATATACCTGTCCTTTTCGCGGCTTCTCCCATCGATTGAACAACCCTCCAGAGGGTTTCCATTGGAAGTCCTTCTTCAAGTATGAAACTGGCGCTCAGCCATTCCGGTTTTGCTCCGCACATCGCAAGATCGTTAACAGTTCCGTACACGGAAAGGTATCCAATATCACCACCAGGGAAAAACAGAGGGGTGATTACGTGAGAATCAGTCGAAAACGCCAATCTTCTGCCATCAGTCTGAATAACAGCCCCATCATGCTGAGCATCCAGAATCGGATTTGAAAAGACTCTGTACATCATCCTGCTGATAAGATCATGCATCAGTTTTCCGCCGCCGCCATGCGCCATTGTGATTTCAGGGTAGTCAGAGATAGGTATGGGGCAGCTTTCAACAGGGATCATTGTTTGCTCCTGGTTAATCTGTAACGATAATATGCGGCACATGCTCCCTCGGAGGATACCATCAGGGCTCCAAGTGGATGCTCCGGAGTGCACTTGTTACCAAACGCAGGACATTCGTCAGGTTTTTTCTCACCTGTAAGAACTTGCCCTGAGATGCAGTCTCCGGATTCCTCAACTGTATGTCCACTGACACCGAAGTGTTCTGCAGCATCATATTTTGAATATTTATTTGAAAGTCTAAGACCACTCTCAGGTATTGTACCTATCCCCCGCCACTTCCTGTCAGTTACTTCAAATACTTCACGCATCATGTCGATGGCTTCAGGGTTTCCATTTCTATTGACGGAGCGCATGTACTGGTTTTCAACCAAAGCCCTGCCCTCCTCCAGCTGCTTCAGGCACATGTGGATTCCCTCAAGGATATCGAGAGGTTCAAAACCGGTAACAACTATAGGAACATTATACTTCCTTGCAACAGGTTCGTACTCGGCGTAACCCATGATGGAACAAACGTGCCCCGCTGCAAGAAACCCCTGTACCCTGCATTCATGATTTGAGAGAACTGCTTTTATTGCTGGTGGAACAAGAACATGCGATACAAGCATATAGAAATTGTCCAGGTTAAGATGATCTGCCTGTATTATTGCGGCTGCCGTTACAGGAGCTGTCGTTTCAAATCCTACTCCGAAGAACACAACCTGCTTCATCGGATTCTGTTTTGCGATCTTTACAGCATCAATTGGTGAATAGACTATTCTGACGTCTCCGCCGGAAGCTCTGACACCAATCAGGTCTTGAAAGCTGCCCGGTACTCGGAGCATATCGCCGAACGAACAAAAAATAACATCCTTGATTCCTGCGATCTCGATAGCCTGATCGATCAGTTCAATCGGAGTCACACATACCGGACATCCCGGACCGTGAATCAGTGAGATATTTTCAGGAAGGATCTGGTCGATACCGTATTTAAGAATGGAATGTGTCTGTCCGCCGCACACCTCCATAATTGTCCATTCCCTGGAAACCAGCTGATGAATTCTTTCAGCGTATTCTTCAGCTGCTGCTCGATCACGGTATTCTGAAACATATTTCAAGATGTACCCTTATCGGGTATAATATTATGTTGTATAGCATTATGATCACCCTTAAGCTCTTCTTTACCAAATTCCGAGATCTGCCTGAGATACTCAAAAACCTCAGAGGCTTCTTCCTCATTCAGTTTATTAAGAGCAAATCCAGCGTGAACAATAACCCAGTCACCAACCTTTGCATCACTGACACCGGCCAGACTTATATCCCGCAGGATTCCTCCGAAATTTACTTTTCCTGTCCTGAAAATCGGATCGTCTCCCTGAAAAATTTCTTCAAGCCTGCCCGGCACTCCAAGGCACATTCTTAATTTCCTCTCATTTGTTCGTGCAGATTCACCGCTGCAAATATCTGCCCGGGGGCTATACCGCCATCATTCGGTGGTATTCTCCTGTGCAGAATTGGCATAAACCCCTTTTTCCGAAGCAGATCTGCTGTTCTTTCCGTGAGATATACGTTCTGAAAACATCCTCCGCTCAGAACTACTTTCTCCTCCCCTGCTGATTCAGCCACAGATAATATCCCCCTGGCAAGCGCGTTGTGGAACCTTGCGGAGATCATTGATATTTTCTCTCCAATGGAAATATCTTCAATTATATCACTGATAAGAGGTTCCCAGTCCAGTATCCAGGGTTTTCCCGCGCTTCTATCCAGCAGAAGATGATACGAATCATCCGTTTCCACTCCCGCAACAGCATATTCAAGTAACATCGCTGCCTGACCCTCGAATTCATTCATCTGACAGAGTCCGACCATCGACGAAACCGCATCAAAAAGCCTTCCTGCGCTTGAAGTAGAAGGTGAATTCAAATCGTTCTTCATCATCCGTTTCAGTACGGTATCCTCATTTTTCGTAAATACATCAGATGAAATATAACGTTCCGGATCATCGAATATTTCCGACAGAATTCCGAGTGCTGATCTCCTCGGTTCCCTGATGGCCTTTTCTCCACCCGGCAGGCGGAATCTCCTCAAATGCGCAATTCTCTCTACGGAATCTTTTCCTATATAGAAGAATTCCCCACCCCATATTGTACCGTCAGTGCCGTATCCCGCTCCATCCCAGGATACTCCCAGCAGTGGAGGATTTGATCCATTATCAAGCATGCAGGAGAATACATGAGCTACATGATGCTGTACCGGAAAGGCTGGAAGATCGGATTCCAAAGCATATTTTGTAGAGAAGTAGTCCGGATGCATATCATGAATGACTTTATCCGGCACCGCGTGATAGAGCGACTCTATGCTGCTCCATACTTCCTCATAAGCTCTTACTGCCTGTGGTGTCTCCATGTCTCCGATATGCTGACTTACAAAAATATTATTACCTATCGAAATCGCCAGAGTATTCTTAAGATGTGCTCCGGCAGCCAATATAACGCCAGATTCCTTATTCATCCTGACAGGCAGAGGTGCGTACCCTCTGGCTCGCCTTAGAACCATCTCCCTGCCATCCACTACTCGTACGATAGAATCATCGACATGCCTTGCTATGGGGCGGTTGTGAATCAGGAATAGATCCGCCAGACCGGATAATCTAATTAGAGCTTCTTCTTCATCTGTGCATATGGGTTCATCAGAAAGGTTACCGCTGGTTGCGACAACAGGTTCGCCAACCTCCTTCAGAAGAAGGTGATGAAGAGGTGTATATGGAAGCATGGCACCAAGATCAGGGTTCCCAGGACAAATGAAATCCGAGAGTTTGTTAGAAGATCCATGATATTCTCTCTTTTTAAGCAGAACAATTGGAGATTCAGGGGATTTGAGCAGATTCTGTTCCATATCTGATACTTCACAGAAGGATGAGATCATATCTGAAGAAGGAAACATCAGGGCGAAAGGCTTGGTTTTTCTGCCCTTTCGCTTCCTCAGAAGCAGGACAGCTTCGTCAGATTTTGCGAGAGCAATCAGATGAAATCCGCCAAGTCCCTTTACTGCAACAATTTTCCCATCGAGTATTGCGGACGATGCTCTCCTGATGGCATCATTTCTCTCCGCAAGAATTTTCCCGCTGTGATCCAGAAGTTCAAGATGCGGTCCACACTCGGGGCATGCGTTCGGCTGTGCGTGAAACCTTCTGTTGGACGGGTCTTCGTACTCGGAGAGGCACTTCTTACACATATGGAAACCGGCCATTGTCGTACCAGACCTGTCGTAAGGGATGGAATTGATGATGGAGTATCTCGGACCGCAGTTGGTACAGTTTGTAAACGGATATCGATATCGTCTGTTTTCCGGATCCATTATCTCTTCCAGGCAATCATCACATGTAGATATGTCAGGAAGAACAAGAGCTCTTTTCTCCCCGCCGGTACTCTTCCTTATCTTGAAACCGATATATCCAACAGGGTCCATATATTCTCTGGTTATGTCCTGAATAATGGAAATAGCAGGTTTCTCTTTTTCAACTGCTTCTCCGAACCTCCTGAGAACAGCTTCTTCTCCCTCCACCTCGAGTATCACACCGGCTGCATTATTGCATACCCAGCCGGTAACATCAAAACTGTCAGCCAGCCGGTAGATGAAAGGTCTGAATCCGACTCCCTGTACGGCTCCGTGGATTTCCATTCTAAGGCGCTTCAAATCATCTTCTCCGGACTTCCAATCGGGGTACATCTCCTTTTGAATATAGCGTATATTCTACCATCTTAAGCAGTTTCAGACCATACACCGATCGATGAGCGGAGCTTTATGCACGAACTCTCCCTTGCGAAAGACATGACAAGGATCATCGCTAAAGCCCTTGGAGGAACCAGGCCACTGGACACTGTGAACATTACTGTTGGTCCGCTCTCAGGAATATCTCCTGAATCCCTCCGATTCTGCTTTACCGAAGTGGCAAAGATGGAAGGATTCGGTGAACCCAGACTTGTAATAACCGAAACTGAAGCAAAACTTATATGCCTTGACTGCGATGCTGAATACCAGGCAAAGGAATTTTACCAGGGCTGTCCATCATGCGGTTCCTTCAACAGAAGGATACTGTCAGGAAGAGAATTCACTGTGGACAGTGTAGAAATCATGGAAGGAACAGACTGATATGTGTGACGACACCACAAAACAGACAGTTGATATCTCAACCCCCGTCATGGATAAGAACGACCGTTTTGCTGCATCTAACAGGAAATTGCTGAACAGGAAGAAAATATTCACACTTAATCTTATCAGTTCTCCAGGTGCTGGTAAAACCACACTTCTTGAATCAATGGCCCGTTTCTTCGGATCCAGGATGGCCGTTATAGAAGGAGATGTTCAAACTGATCGCGATGCGGAAAGAGTAAGAAAAGCGGGATGCCAGGCCTGGCAGATAGAAACCGGCGGTTCCTGTCATCTCGATGCCGAAGCGGTTAATCATGCTCTGGGACATATGAGTCTTGAATCGGATAAACTCGTATTGCTCTGTATCGAGAATGTAGGAAATCTGATCTGTCCAAGCGGTTACGATCTTGGTGAGAACCTCAAGATAGGACTCATCTCCCTGCCCGAGGGTGATGATAAAATACTTAAGTATCCTTCCCTTTTCAGCAGGATATCGGTGCTTATGATCAACAAGATGGACCTTCTCCCTCACATTGATTTCGACGTGAACAGAGTAATAGACGAGTGCAGAAGCCTCAATCCGGAAGTCCTGGTATTCACCGTCTCAGCGAAAACAGGTGAAGGAATGGAAGAATTCTGCAATTTTCTAGAGAACTCTCTAGGAACCACATGATTCTGGCTATGTGGGTTTCTGGAAAATCAGTTTTCAGGTTGAGCAGAGTTTGATCGGCAGTACACAAAAAATATTCTGGATTGCCTGGACGCATAAATGGTCTCATTCACGGATACTGAGAAAAGTGAAACAGGATTGGGAAAACTGCTCGAATCCTCAAAAACCGGATACCACTCCGCCATACGTTCGATCATATCGCGAGTGCCGGTGAAATGATCAATGTTTGCAATACAAGTAATGTTCTGCATATAGAGGTATTTTTCCAGTCCCTGATCATGTAGAATTGTCTGATATTCGTAATTATTGACGAGACCATCCAGATTCACAACCCGATGTCTGCAGTAATATCCGACATATCCGGCATCCCACGATCCAATTACCGTCTCATCATCAAGTGTGTTCAGGAAATCAACTCCGTTGCGCTCAGGTCTTTCGGAATCAGGAATTACAAATGAATACCCCTGCAGACGATCTTGAGCATAAACAATATTGAAAGCGACCATCCCCGCAAGAAGTATCCACGTAATGCCCTGTCTGAGTAATCTGATTCTTATTCTTGATAATAGAAGAGCAAATGAAATCATTGCTCCGAAAATCACAGGGAACCAGTAATAGGTATAGACATCCAGAAGCGAATCGTACATGAAACAATAGTAAAGCATAAGACAAACAGTGTAGCTGCAGCAGACTGCCATAAGTTCTCTGTTCGAAGTAACTTCGGTTCTTATGAACCATATCACTGTACAGACAATTCCCCCTATGGCCACAAACAGAACTGGAAGAGGAAGACGCCCTCCAAGAGTGGCAAAACTGACAATATTCATTACTCCATGCTGAAAGATTCGTGTGTCTCCGGTTGCGACCAACTGTTTTAGAAGTTCAGTGCCTGTAGCGGATTTGATGTATCCTGAAACTGGAAATATTCCTCCGAAATACAGCTTGTTTACTATCACATACAGTATCAGATAGATCATCACAGGAAGCCCTGTGCGAAGGGCATCACGGAACCTTCCAGAAAGAGTGAAGATCAGGCAGACTCCAAAGACAAGGGCAAGTGAATCCAGCCTGGCCATGCAGGTTGCGATAAGGGAAATGGAAAGCGGCCACGTGCTGTACATTCCGCGAAGTGAACGGGTAAAGAGAAGAAGACTTGTCCCGTAACAGAAGATCAGGAGTCCGGTCTCCATTCCTGACAGAGCTCCCTTGCTCCAGAACCAGAAATTCAGAAGCCAGAAGGCAGCGGCTGCGACTGAAAGGAGGATTTTCTTCGTATTCTCAATCAGGATTCTGTAAAGAACAAAACCACTTGCCGCGAAAAGCAGCGTCTGCAGCATGGTTACAGCCTGAGCAGCAAGATCTCTGCTCTGGGTCAACAGGAATACCGGGATAAGCATAATCTGCCACAATGGATGGAAACCGTTTGTTCGATTTATTCCGTCAAAGGTAATACCGTTACCACAGGAGATATTTCGGGCGATTTCCAGATAGTAATAGCCGTCATCAACCAGTTGAACTCCGAAAGTGTTAATCAGAAAGAAAACTGAAATAACAATGGCGATTGCCAGATATACGACCACTTTCCCCGCTGAGGAACTTCTCGGTCTTTGTTTTCCAGTTTGACTGTCATTGCTCATTTAATTCTTTTTCCATTGCATTATTATACTACCAGGTTGACGAAACAGACTACGTCCCTGGGAGGAGGTTGGGGAGTGTTGACAGCAAAATGCTGACAGCCGGGGACAGCGGATCCCCAAGTTTAAGAGTTCCCGGTTGAATTGCCAGCATGAATACCGTGGCTCCCGTCTCGCTTTCCAGCCTTTCCATAACCAGAACAGGTGAAAGACTGTGCGTGCTGAAACCGCTGTTCTCCAGTATTTCGTCCCGTTCGAGCAGCTCGACTGATCCCGGTTCCGAGCCGAGATGTACTGCATCAACCATAACTATTATCTCAGGCTCAAGCCTTTTCACCGGACCTATATAATTCTCGGGAACAGTGCCTGCGTCCACAACTCTGGCACCCCTTTCCCGTAGCGCTTCAACAAGATGTGGTCCTATACCATCGTCTCCCCTGAGAATATTGCCCATCCCAATATAGACGATTCGTCCTTTCAGCAGTTTCCGGATCTTTTCCTGCAGTTCTTTCACATCAGTCCAGTCATCCTGTTTAAACTTATTATAACAGCAAAATACCGGTGACACGTTCAAATGTCACCGGTCAGTTTTTATCCGGTTCTGCTATTACTCGGGATATGTGGCTGTTCTCCGTCTGCATTCAGCACAGAGAATCTTGATTCTGTCAGATCGTCCATCGTCTTTATATACAGTGGTTATATTCTCGTCCACAAGACCGAGTTCCTTCAATCGGGAAAGGTACAATGTGGGATTTGAAAATGAAAGCTCTCCGAGTTTTTCAGCCAGCCAGACAAGGTGATCCTTAGTGCCGATGACAACCCCGCAGAGCTCGCAGAGCTGAAGGTCCTTCTCAATAGTTTCAAATGCTTCCGTGCGATCGAAGTATGAGAGTTCCCATTCATTCGTCTGAACAATACCTGTATCTCCGGTTTCCCTTACGCATGTATCAACGCAGACACCGCAGAAAATGCATGTATCGGTATAATGAATCATCACCCGTTTTGGAGCACCCTCTCCTTCAAGAAGGTCTTCAAAAGCCAGTGCATTTGCAGGACAGGCTTCTACACACGCAAGGCACCCAAGGCATTTCTCCTCGTCATAAACAACCTGTCCTCTGAAATTTGGATGAGGAACGTGTGGCTTCGCGGGAAACTTTGAGGTGTATGGTTTCTTAACCACCGCTTTGATTGCTTCTGCGAGTTCTCTGACCTTTGGATATTTCATATTTCCATCCGTAAGTATCGCCAGTGGCGATTCGTTATTCTAGGCTTCTCCCTCTTTGTCCTCAGCGTAACTGTCAACCACACTCTTGTCCCAGAGCTTGATACCGGCTCGGTGCGCTCCCCGGGACACAGCATGCGCTGCTACAGGAGACGCAAGAATAAGGAATACTATTGCTATCAGCGCTTTAAACCCTGTAGGTGTAAATCCACCGGCCATCAGAAACGTACCGAACAGTATGCTGCATGTTCCCAGAGTAACACATTTTGTCGCTGCCTGAAGACGATTGTAGACATCAGGAAGACGGATCAGTCCAATGCAGCCGAATACATCAAATCCAATTCCAACACCAATAAAGACCATTCCAATAATATCAATCATCGAAGCTTCTTCCCTCCAGATACTTGGCAAGAGCCAGCGTGCCGATGAAGCTCTGAAGCCCCCAGGCGATACCTATATCAATGTACCATGAACGTCCTGTGGCAATGCTGAGTACAGCACATAACCCGACGATAAGAATACCGAAAATGTCAATCGCTACAATTCTATCAGCCGCAGTCGGTCCTCTGAGAACTCTGAAAAGCACCATAAGTGAAGTTAGTATCAGAACGTAAACGGCTCTTCCCGTGAAATTGATATGTATCTCATGTGATAAAAACACACTTCTATAAGGAAGAATGATTATAAGGACAAGAATAACTACAAGAACTAAGGTACCCGCAAGCCACCTGTATAATCTCATTTTGAAACCGCGTCCTCTTCAAAAATCTTTTTCAGTATCGGCTCGAATCTGCTGCCGATCTCCTTGAAGGTTGTAGCCGGATCAGAACCCACAACATTGATCCAGTGGATATATAAAATACCTTCATCCTTGTTGATATCGATTGTCAGGGTACCCGGAGTGAGGGTTATCGAGTTTGCCAGGAATGTAAGACCCGTATCTGATTTCAGCTCTGTCTTGAGCCTTACAATTCCTGGTTTTATGGGAAGATTTGGATGCGCGACTCTGTACGCCACATCGAAATTCGCTTTCAGCAGCTCCCACATAAACACAGGTACATACCAGAAAAGGAAGTAAAACACTCTGATCGGATGTATCATCAGGCGCGGTCTGGTTACAAACAGTGAACCCATGACAGCCGCGACAAGTAATGAAACAACCCCGCCTGCAATCAGGTGTTCAGTATCCGGTTTCCAGCAAAGGATGCACCAGACTGCAAAGGATATTATGAACATCAGTATTCTGCTCTTCATAGGTCCTACACCCCTCTTACTCTGGTAAGAACTTCAACAGCCTGCCCGAGGAATCCATTCCTCAGATCAGGAATCAGAAGGAGTCCGCCCAAAAGGCACACCAGCGCAAGAACTATTAGAGATACTCTCATAAATGCCGGGACTTCAGTGATATTGGCGAATTTTTCCTTAAGTTCTCCGAGGAAGGCAAATCTAACGGCTTTAAGTACATAGGCAATCGTAACAATGCTCATAAGTACAGCCCAGGCTGCTAATTTCATATGACTTGCCTGTACAGCGGCAACAATAATTATCAATTTGCTCCAGAATCCCGCGAACGGTGGCACTCCCGCAAGTGACATGGCTCCTATGATCGTAGAACAGTTCGTAACGGGCATTTTCTTCGCGAGTCCACCCATCTCCTTCAGATCCCGAGTATGTGCCGCATACTCTATCGCTCCGGAATCAAGGAACAGCAGTGATTTGAACATTGAGTGATTGAAGAGGTGGAAAAGCGCTCCCAGCACCGCGAGAGGGGTTCCTATTCCAAGCCCGAGCATGATGAAACCAACCTGGCTTATGGAACTGTAGGCCAGCAGACGTTTCAGATCCCACTGTCTCAGTGCGACCAGGGCGCCGACTCCCATGGAGATTGCTCCAAGTGTCATCAGAATAAGGGATAACTCATAAGTTAATCCGAATATGTTGTAAAACACCCTGGCTATCACATACACTCCCAATGCCTTTATCAGAACGCCGGACAGCATTGCGGATATCGGCGCAGGAGCCGAGGGATGCGCGTCAGGAAGCCAGGCGTGGAACGGAACAAGAGCTGCCTTAAGGCCAAATCCCGTAAGGAACAGCGCAAATACGAAGTAAAGGAGAGCGGGATGATCCCTTCCAGCCAGAATACGGGTCATGTCGGCCATATTCAGCGTTCCCGTATTGCTGTAAAGGAATATCACGCCAAGAAGTATCAACAGAGAAGCGATACTTCCCATCACGGCATATTTGAACGATGCTTCGAGTTCTCTCTTGCCGGTTCCGAAGGCAACCAGTGCATAACTGGCGATTGACGCGATTTCAACGAAGACAAAGAGGTTGAACATGTCTCCGGTGATCAGTACACCATTCATTCCGGCAAGCATAAGAAGGAAAAGCGAGTAGAACTGCCATTTTTCAGTGTATCTTGTCATGTAATTGACTGAATATACCGCGACAAGGAAGGCAATAAAATTTACCACAACAAGCATGAAAACGGTTAATCCGTCAACTACCAGCTGAATACCGACTATTTTCCCCAGAACTTCCTGAAATCCGCCCCAGTTGCCAATATTGCATATGATTTTCTGGCCGATCTCAAGCTGTAGTACAGCAAATACTGACATGACAAAGGTTCCTATGGTAACCATCACGCCAAACGTGTCAGGGATGCCTTTGATCCTTTTCAGGAGCACGGTCAGGAAAGCTCCCGCAAGCGGCAACGCTACGAAAAGCGGAATTGTGCTTTCGTTTATCATCCTCTTAGCTCCCGCATCCTTGAGATATCAAATGTTCCGTATTTACCATAAAGACGTACCGCCAGCGCAATAAGAAAAGCGGTGGTTGCAAGTCCGATGACTATTGATGTCAGAACAAGCGCATGAGGAAGTGGATCAACCATCGCTTCAGGCAGTATCTCCTGAGTGCTGGAGAATATGGGTGATCTGCCCCCGGCCTTATAAGCCACGAGAATAAGAAACAGATTGACCGCGTACTCGGCAATGATAACACCAATGATAATCTTGATGATATTCCGTTTGGAGATCACTGCGTAGATACCGATGCAGAAGAGTACGATGCAAAGCATATATGGAAGATACGCGTCCATTACTTCTTCTCCGATTCAAATTTCTGGAGTGTTATCAGCGTCAGGAAGATAGCAAAAAGACCGGCGCCGACCTTGAGACTTATCGCGATGTTCTCCAGAGGTATAATGCCGGCACTGATAAGCATTCCGGGTTCGCCGTCAGGGTGAAGGAAGTTGTCAAAAAATCCTCCCCATTGAAACCCCAGAAGAGCAAGCGCAAGAAACATTATCCCTCCGAAAGCTTCGATAACCGAAGTGCTGCCCTTTGAAAATATTTTTGCCGATACCTTACCTCCGAAAGCAAGATCAAGGTTGATGAAAGAAAGAGCGACAATCACTCCGCCGGCGAATCCTCCACCTGGTGTAAGGTGACCATGCAGTATGATGTAAATTCCATAAAGAAATATCAGGCCAACGGTAAGTCTGGTGACCGTCTTTACAATAATCGTCATTCCGGCATCGTTTTCTTTACTCATTTTGAATCCTGCAAATCTTGTTCTTTTTTCTTGCCCTGGCTTCGCATTACTGTCAGAACACCAACAACAGCTGTGAACAGGACAGTAGCTTCACCAAGCGTATCGTACGCTCTGTAATCAAGAATTATCGCAGAGACTACATTCATAGCGCCTGTTCCCTCTATCGCGTTAAGAGGATAGAACTGAGATACAGTCATGAGTGGAGCACCGAACAGGTTAAGCCCGTCTTTGAAGGTGATAAGAGCGATCACAAACACGAAACCGGTGAAAAGAATTCCCATTAAAGCACCAAAGGGTCTGCTGCCGCAGTATTTCATGGCGATATCACGGTTGAGTGTAGCTCGAATAAGGAGTATTACAGCAGCTATTTCAACCACAATCTGTGTAAGCGCTACATCCGGTGCTTTCAGAAGGAGGAATATGATAGAAAGCCCCAGCCCTACAACACCCACAGCAACAACGGCTGACAGAAGGTTCTTAATCTCGATAGCGATCAACGAACCTGCAATCATCAAACCAAGCAGTACGTAAAGTTCAATCATCTTCCAAACCCAATCAGATCAGCACTATGCATATAACCACAAATCCAATAAGACACCAAAGTATGTATCTGGACAGCAATCCATTGTGCATGAAAGAGAACACTATTCCAAATCCGCCGACGAATTTGCCGGCAAGCTCATACAAATCGAAGTACTTCTTCTCCGCCCATCGGTAGATACCTTTCAGCAGACCAAGCTCCCTAATGGTTTTATAGAAATCAACGCCTGATACTCTCATATCAGGATTATCCTCGAGAACTTCACCTCCGATAAACGGTGCAGCTGTTCTGGCTGTCTTGAGTGTTCCGGCAAGGTAGATAAGGTATCCGATAATGAGACCGGAAATAATCATAATAGTGGCCAGTCCGGACTGCCAGATGCCGAAATACTGAACCTGACCGCCTGTTTCAGGTCTGAAGAGGTCTGCAAACGGTATCTTCCAGGCGAACACACCCAGGCCAATACAGAGTATTGAAAGAATCAGAAGAGGAACCCCGGTGGAAAAACCTATTTTCTCCTTCTTGCCGGAAATAATCTTCTTTACACCTTCCGATGGCTGCCCGAGAAATACCGTATGGATCAGTTTCATGAAACTGGCAAGTGTAAGAGCGCTTCCGAGCATGGCTGCGACCAGCCATACAATCCACAAACCGCTTCCGCCTGAATCGATAATTCCCTGATACAGCATCCATTTGGACGCAAAACCATTGAATGGCGGGACTCCTGATATCGAAAGTGAAGCGATCAGAAAAGCTGTGAATACCAATGGCATTGCCTTAGCAAGACCGCCAAGTTTGGAAAGATCAGAGGTTCCTGTTCTTCTTTCAACTTCGCCCCCCGCAAGGAAAAGGCTGGATTTATAGATCGTGTTATTGAACATATGAAACAGAGCGCCGGCGATGCCTATCGGGTTCCCGGTTCCTATTCCGAGAACCATGTATCCGACCTGGCTTACCGCGTGATACCCCAGAAGTCTCTTCAGATCATGCTGGACAAGGGCCATCATGACCGCAGCCATTATTGTGATACTGCCGAGAGCCATGAGTATGATATTCATAACATGCGTCATCTGAAAAACATCAAGTGTAATCCTCGCAAGGAAATAGATGCCAAGAAGTTTGTCAAGAGAAGCAGGCAGATAAGCTGTAACAGGAACCGGAGCGTCCCGGGATGTATCCGGCAGCCATGTATGAAAAGGCATACACCCGGCTTTTGCCAGGGCTGCGGAAGCAAGACACACATACGCGATAATTGAGGCTCTGCCGGCAAGCGGAATACCAAGATCACCAAAATGAAGATAGAGCAATCCATGAAATCCGGAATTTCCAGCTACAAGCTTCCATACAAGGACAATACCGAAAAGCAGAAGGACATCTGTGCCGCCTATTATTACAAGCGCTTTCCTTGCCGCGGCTGGTGTTCCTTCAGTCCTGCCGAAATTGATCAGCAGATATAGAAGAAATCCGAGAAATCCCCATAAAACCAGTAACAGGATAAAACTGGTGGTGAAGAGAACACCTACAGTAGATATGAATGTCAATATCAGGTAGAGATAATAGCGCCACAGACCACTGCGGCCTTTCATATGTTTTATCGAATAAACGACCACAAGAACGAAGAACAGCATCGCAAATCCTGCGCAGAGAAGCGAAAGCGGAGTTGAGTGGAAAAATCCTGCTGGATTTTTCAGAGCGTCAATTATCAGATTGAGATTCATTTGCCCCCCATCCTCTGCCGCATCTTCTCGGTTTTCTCACGACTGAGTCTGACAAGATCCTGCCCGTTATAGAGCATTTTACCCTTATCATTTTTGACAGCTACGCGCTCGGTGCAGCAGTAGCAGGGATCAATGGCTGCCAGAATTATGGTCGCGTCGGAGATTGTCTGCCCGATGACAGTCGCTTTGTAAGTTGGAAGATTCATGAAGGTCGGAGCCCTGACCTTGTGCCGGACAGGTCTGTTTGTACCATCGCTTTTGACATAGTGGAATGTTTCACCCCTGGGGGCTTCAATATGACCTATACCCTCACCCACAGGCACATCCTTGATATTGGCATCTATCTCACCGTCAGGGATATTCTCAAGACAGTACTTTGTGATATTTATCGACTCAAATGTTTCGAGTATCCTGACAACAGCTTTGTCGAATACATCACCGTTCTGAGTAACAATCATGTTCCAGTCCATCTCCTGGTATGCCCCGTACGGTGAATCTTTCCGGACGTCACGGGCAACACCGGAAGCTCTGGACGTTGGTCCGAGAGCACTGAAATCTATCGCATCCTGATATGACAGAATCCCTACACCCTTGAGCCTCGCATGAAGGACTGGATCATCCAGTACAGCTTTCTTGAGCATTGTGAGAGTGGGGACGATTGAATCTATCTTCTTGAGACATAACGGAATATCCTCAGCCTTAATATCTCTCCTGACGCCGCCTGGTTTGAACATGGCGTAGGAATTTCTGTTGCCGGAAAGGATCTCCATCACATCGAGTATCTCCTCGCGAAGCTTCCAGGCCCACATGTAGACTGTGTTGTAGCCAAGGAAATGCCCGGCAAGACCGAGCCAGAGAAGATGAGAGTGAATCCTCTCTCCCTCCGCGATTATCGTCCGGATATATTTTACCCGCATGGAAACTTCCATGGGAAAAATATCTTCAACCGCTCTGGTAAACGCCCAGGGATGGCTTGTGGAACAGATACCGCAGATTCGCTCGACAACGAATGTGCTGTTATCAAAGACCATTCCCTCGGATAGTTTTTCAATACCGCGGTGGTTGTAGCCCATTCGCATATCGATATCGACAACGGTTTCACCATCAACTGTAAGTGTGAAGAACTCCGGTTCCTCAAGCAGAGGATGGTACGGGCCTATGGGAATGATAGTCTTGCCCATTACACCCCCCTTGTCCTGTCAGCGGTTTCATCCCACTCTTCATAGTCCTGTCTTAAAGGATAAACACATTCAGGCCAGTTGTCAGCAAGGAGAAGCCTCCTGGGATCAGGGTGTCCTGTGAATGTGACTCCGAGCAGTTCGCTGATCTCGCGTTCTATCCAGTTGAAAGCCTCTATTTCTTTCGCGAGAGAATCAATTTCAGGTTTCTCACGATCAAGCATTACTCGAAGTGAAATGATCAGGTTAATATCCTCTAATATGAAATGGTAGAGAATCTCTATATGGGGTGGCATATCGGTACCTGATGCTATCTGGAATCGAGCTCCAAGATTCCTGAACAGATATAAACCCATTTTAACGATTGATTCAGTTTTGATCTCGATATAAACCCTCGATGGAGATTTATCAAGAAATTCAAGGATATCTTCACCAAAACGTTCCCTGAGATCCTGAAGAATTTCCTCTCTCGTCATTACGCTCCGCCAACCTTCTGTATTAACTTGACAATTCCAGCTATCATAGCTTCCGGTTTTGGTGGACAGCCGGGTATGTAAACATCCACCGGTATAATCTTGTCCAGTGGTACCGGGCAGTTATAGCTGTCTATAAAGAGACCTCTTGATCCGGTACATGTGCCTATGGCAACAACAAGGCACGGTTTGGGGACCTGCTCGTACAGACCTTTCAGCCTCTCGACAGACATTCTGTTACATGAGCCTGTAACAAGCAGAACATCAGCGTGCTTGATACTTCCCACAAGAAGCATTCCAAAACGTTCAATGTCAAACCTGGGTGTTAAACAATCCAGTATTTCTATGTCACAGTTATTACAGCTGCCGGTAGACAGGTGAAACACCCATGGCGATTTCAGAAGTGCTTTCAGTTTTAAGCTCATTACAGCTGCAGCCGTACCCTTCTATAATCCATTGATCGCCAGTATCACAGCAACTGCTGCGATTATTGTCATAGGTCCCCAGAAGAACCTGACCGCCTGGTCTATCCGGACTCTGGGGTTTGTATTTCGAATAACGGTAATTACCGCCACAATTCCAACGTACTCCAGAACTGTCCAGAGAAGGTTGATTCCATCCAGTCTCAGTCCGCCGAAGAAAAGGATGATGAGGAAGAAAGGGAGTACAAAGAAGAGCATGTTCTTCATAAGTCTGAAAACCGCAAGACAAGGACCGGAATATTCTATTATCGGCCCCCCGACAATCTCATTCTCCGCTTCCGCAATATCAAACGGAACAAGACCAAGCTTTGCCTGTACGCAGAATATAGCTACAATAATGGCCAGTACTCCTGAAACATTGCCTGCAAAAATCCCGGTTGTCTGAGCTTCAAGGATTTCACCGATACGAATGGAATGAGCACTGATAACAGGAACAAGCATTACAAGAATGAAAGGAAGCTCGTAAGCGATAACAAGTTTCATCTCTCTGGAAGATCCCAGACTCGCGAGAGGATTTCCTGAGGCAAAACCGGCAATAATAAGACTGAGAGACGGAACTGTGAGCAGATATATAATTACTATCCAGTCACCCGCGAAACCTTCTGTAAAGAACTGGTTCACCCATAATATCGTTGAGACTGCAATCACTCCGGCGAGACCTATAAGAGGAGCTGAAAGGAATACTCCCCGTGAAGCCCCCGAAGGAATGACGATTTCTTTGCCCAGAAGTTTCACCAGATCGATGAATGGCTGAAGGAATGGCGGCCCTACTCTGTATTGGACCCGTGCGGTAACTTTTCTGTCAATCCAGCTGGTTACCAGACCAAGAACCGCAGTGGCGAAAAAACCGAATACAACAAGGTAGATGAAAGTCATGCCCTGTCCTTGTCCCAATGAATTGAATGAGCAACAATCCTGTTACCCACTTTGAATACATTGTCACCTTCGAATGTGTCATCCACAATTTTAAGAGCACCATACGGACAGGTTTTAACACATGTGAATTCATCCCTGCCCTCACAATAATCGCAGATATTCGTAAGATGCGGTGTCAGCTCGGGGTATATTGTTCCATAAGGACATGCATGTGAGCAGGATCGGCAGCTGACACATCTTACAGTATGCCGGACCAGCATCCCGTCAGCATCCTCCAGTTTTTCAAGGGCATCCTTCGGGCATACATTGACGCAGTGAGGTTCCTCGCACTTCCTGCAGATAAGTACGTAAGTAGCAAGCTCTATAAGAGATATCATTCCGTTATTCACGGGGTGATAGAAGTAACTGCAATCAATTACACATTCATCACATTGATCAGAATTACAGATGTCCAGATCTATGAAAAGCTTCTTCCCGTCTGATTTGCCGGCATCAAGGCTGCCATGAAGCTGATCAAGTGAAGTCCTGCTCATCCTCATACCTTCCTAGTCCCAGATTCCCGGGAAATCCCGAATCATATTATATGTAAAAACAGGACCGTCCTTGCAGCAGTAGTAAGGTCCTATTCTGCAGTGGCCGCATTTTCCGAAACCGCACGACATATTCTTCTCCATGGAGAGATAGATATTTCTGTCCTTCACCCCGAGTTCATTCAGTTTGAAAGTTGCAAATTTCATCATTATCGGAGGACCGCAGACGACCGCTTTCACTCTGGAATAGTTCATATCAATGCCGTCCATGATCGATGTAACAAGACCTACAGGACCATTCCAGGTGTCATCACCCTCATCTACAGTAAGAACCATGTCAATATCATCGCGTTTCATCCAACCCTCAAGTTCCTTTCGAAAGATCAACTCTTTGGGATTTCTGCAACCGCCTCTGTAAACAAGTTTTGATAGTTTGTCACTTATGTGAAACAGATCGTACATCAGGGTGCGTATAGGAGCAAGGCCAACACCACCGCCGACAATAAGTACTTCCTGACCGATGAATCTTATCATGGGGTATCCCTTGCCAAGCGGACCTCTTAAACCAACAGTGTCACCCGGTTTGAGCTTATGTATCTCATCGGTTACTTTCCCCACATTTACGATGGTTATCTCCATCGTATCCTTTATTTCAGAGTCAGAAGACGGAGTGAATGGAGCCTCACCAAGGCCGGGAACCGAGAGTTCCATAAACTGGCCGGGCTTGAAGGTGAGTTCTTCCTTCGGCTTGAACATAAATGTCTTGATTGTAGGTGTTTCAGTTGTGACTTTGAGTACTTCGGCTTCTATGGAGCGATATGGATTTTTCATCTTTTTTGCGCACCCAGTTTTTCGAGTACCTGTCTTATATCGATTTTGCCCGGACATGCGGCTATACATCTTCCGCACCCTGTACATGCAATTTCATCAGCTACAACAGGGAAATAATCAAACTTCTTTTCAAATCTGTTCCTAAACCGCATCCACAATCGATTTCTTGGATTCTCTCCTCCTGCCACCCGTGCGAAATCATTTATCATGCAGGAATCCCATATCCGGTATCTGGCCAGGCTGCCATCAGATTTCTGATCGTACAGAAGGAAACAGTGACATGTCGGGCAAATCACATTGCATGCTCCGCATTCGACACAGGTGGCAGCTTCTTCGGACCAGACATCAGACTCGTAATACTTTCTGACAATGCGCTGGAGTCTTTTAACCGGCGGAATATTCCTCTGCCGGACATTTCTTTCGAGATGCTGCTTCACTGAAGAACGATTGTGGTCGCGGTGCCGTACCTGATCTTCTGTTGATTCCTGAAAAAGTCCGGCATGATCATCGATTACTTTCTGCCCTTTATCGCTTCCGATTTCTACGACAAAACCTTCATCGGTTTCCGACAGATTTATGTCGTATTCTGATTCGGGCCATGGATTAACACCCATCGCGGTACAGAAACAGGTTTCTGCAGCTTTTGTGCAGTCAGCAGAGATAATCAAACCATCAGTTCTTGCTTTAATATAGGTTGGGTCTCCGCATTCTTCATCCATGAAGACAAAATCAAGTATTTTGAGTCCTTTTAAATCGCATGATTTCACACCGACGATACATGGAGGTTTATCATTTCGGGGATTTTCAGGACTGAAATCAACAGCAACCTTCTCACGACCAAGAAAGTAAAAGGCTTTGAGCGGCTCGAATGACCTGATTTCTCCTATTACATAATCTTCTTTTGATTCACCAAATGCAGTGAATGCAATACTATCCCCTTTTCGGGAAGGTACAAATACCCTGTAATCCCCCGAAAGGGATTCCAGAAGCTCAAAAAGACTACCCCGTTTGATGAAACGCATTGCAATGAAATAGAAATTGAGACCAGTTTTGTCAAGGGGCATTTATGCGGTCATTTTCGACCTGCTTAAGACAACTTCTATCGTAGTGTATTACATGTAATTATTGTCAGAATTCTCCGTGCTTTCCGGACAGAAGACTTTCCCTTTCAGGATCATTATAACATACGAAATTAGTAAAATTTGTATTCTTGCTCTTAATCCAGCCGAACACAGGAGAACAAACAGAGCCCTCACAGGTATTATGAGCCGTGATTGTTGCGGCTGTTTACTTCTGTTTCTTCTGCCGCACCAGTCAAGTAACAGGATTATTACTGATATTCGAAGGGAGATTATATTGAAACGTGTACTGTTACTGGCAGTTACGCTTGTTTCAGATCGAGATAAGATTTGCAGATCACTGATCGGGGTTAAGTCTTCATTACCTCATGCAGGCTCTTGCATAGCTCTTTGATATTGAACGGTTTTGGAATAATGCCCTTGAACCCGAAGTCTTCGTAGTTGGCCAATACCGGATCTTTTGCGTATCCGCTTGAAACGACAGCCTTAACATCCGGATCTATCTCCAGCAGTTTTTTGACTGTCTCCTGTCCGCCCATACCTCCAGGTACGGTCAAGTCCAGAATGACAACATCAAACGGTTTTTCTGAATTCCCGGCCGCGATATAAAGCTCAATTGCTTCCTGTCCATCCTGAGCGCTGACCGCTTCAAAACCTGAACTCGTTAACATCCCGACAGCAACCATTCTGACAGTTCTATCATCATCCATAACCAGGATTCTTCCCTCACCGGCTTTCAGATCAGCCATACTTATTTTTACAGCTGAAGGTTTCTTATCTGAAGCAGGAATAGCGATGAAAAACGTCGTTCCTCTTCCAACCACAGATTCAACCCTTATCAGTCCTTCATGTTTCTTGATTATGGAATAGGCAGTCGCAAGCCCCAGTCCGTTCCCTTTGGCTTTCGTTGTGAAGTAAGGATCAAAGATCTTTTGAAGGTTCTTTTCAGGTATACCGACTCCACTGTCCTTAACTGTCAGCTTTACATAATTCCTGCTATTCAGGGATAAAGCCAGTTCTGTCTCTGTATCTGCATTCTCCGCTTTTATCGTGAAGAAACCGCCTTCCGGCATTGCCTGGTACGCATTGACAGTCAGATTTTCGATTACCTGTCTGAACTGAACTACATCTATTTCAACAGGCCAGAGATCATCAGATTGGAAATACTCATATTTGATACTGGAACCGCTGAGGATAAAATTGACAGAATCAGTGATTATTTCACATAATGAAGTGGATTTCTTCACCGGTGATCCGCCCTTGGAGAAGGTAAGCAGCTTATAGGTCAGATCCTTTGCTCTTGTAGATGCATTCAAGGCATCCTGCAAAAACTCGTACGCTTCACTTTCTGGGTCGGAGTATGTCTTTGCCAGATCGATGTTCCCCAGAATACCGGTGAGAATATTGTTAAAATCATGCGCAATTCCACCGGCAAGAATACCCAGGGACTCAATTTTCTGAATTTTGGCCTGTTCTTCTTCCATCCTTCTTCGCTCAGTGATATCGAGAGCAACTATCTGAACTGCTGCCCTTTCCTGGAAAGCAAATGGAATTGCGACAATCTCTACTTCAACAATAGAGCCATCGATCTTTTTAAACCTTCTCTCTGTCAGGGGAGTCTCATGATTATTTTCCAGTATGTTCTTAATCATCTTCTTCATTATCCCGTGATCGTCCGGATGGATGAAATCCAGTAAAGGATGTCCGATAATATCCTCAGAGCTTTCCGCTCCAAGGAGTTTCAGACCGGCATCGTTAACAAAGGTCAGCATATCATCACAACAGACCAGAATGGTCTCTGGCGATGACTGAACAAGCCTGCGGTATTTTCCCTCTGATTTCAGCAATGCCATTTCGGCTTCTTTTCGCCTTACAATATCAATGAAAACATTCAGGGAACTTTCAACGATGTCCCTGTCTTTTTCCATGAAAGGAAGACGGAATTTTCTATCTTCCATGTCGTTACCGATCAGTAGAGCAACTCCCTCGTACCGGTTTAAATACCACAGGATATATTTTGATTCGATTGAGCTGCAGAATGAATCCGTCACAGGGGTCGTTTCAGTGTTTGAGTTTACGAACAGGAACTCAGGCGTTGTTTCATTGTTCCCGGGCAGTGGTGAAGAACTATCCTGAAGACCAAGCGAACACTGTGAAATGAAAGCTCCAGCTTCTTTATCGTATCTGAGAATCATGGCTCTATCAGCCCACAGTGTGCTCAGAATTACCTGAAGAAATCGCTTTCCGATATCTTCAACTGATACATCATGATTAATCAGTTCGTATGTTTTAAGTATAAGGGAAGTAGTGGTGTGTGTACGCTTTGCGTCATTATGAACCTGAGTCAGTTCCTGCTGCAATCTCAGGATCTGCTGGCCCATATCGTCACATTGACGACGATAGAAATCCATTTCAGCCTGAATATGATCCTTGTTCTTATTCATTGGTAAATACTGTCAGCACCCCCGTCCAGTCCAGCGGACGGCTGCGCCCGAGAAGCGGGGCTATCTCCACGCCGGAATAAAAACCCAGTAACGGTATGCTGTCCCCGATTATCTTCCTGACAATGCCGGCCTCCTCGACTTCGGATCCGCTGAAGCTGGAAGCCCTCCCGGCACAGTCGATATAAAGGGCAAATACCGATTTTTTTCTGTCGATGGTTTCAAGCAGATCAGAAGTTCCTTTCTGCACTGATTCCGCCATCATCCGATTATCCCGTGACATTATCTGAACCTTTGATCCCTGATGGAAATCCGCTTCGAAGAGCCTCACAGAACCATCTTCCTGATTTGAGCTGATAATAAGGCGGTTTACATACACATTTTCATTAAAAGGCGCATATATATCCCCATACTTTTCTCCAATAGTCAATATCAGTTGTTGGATGATCTCAGGCAAAGTTTTGTGATCTATAGCAAGTTTCTCACATATGACTTCTATTGCGGGCTGACCATCAAGTTCATAGAGAACAGGACCGTCTATCCTGGTAATCTCCAGAAAGGAGCTGACAGGAGAGCATCCATGCATCAGTGTTGTATGAGGCTGCAGTTTCTCTCCGGGAAAGACAATAGCAATTGCTGAATGCTTCATTGTTCTGCTGCCGCTGTAAATGAAACTTGATGAGAAGGTGAATTCGCCGACCATACCGGCGCCTATAATATGCAGGTTTTTCCCGCCAAGCCCGGCATAAAGACCATCTGTTAACTGGCTTCCGGTATAAAGCACAGGAGGCGGAGCTGACCGTGTATTATCGTAAAATACGAGTACTGTATCACCTTCTGCAGTTATTTTTTCGAGTCCATCGGCAAGATTCCTGCCTGCCTCAAACTCGCCTTCCTTCATGTTATCGATCATTACAACTTCCGGTACCGGAAAAGGAGCGGTAAATACTGCCAGACCGCATTCATAACCGGTGTATCCAAGTGAATTGTTCGTGATTATTCCAACCGCTGACCCGCCATATATATCAACGTTGCCCAGCTCAGATCTTATTCCATTCAGGACTCTGTCCGGTTCATGCCGGCCGCCGCAGAAAGCCAGAACCCAGGAAACTGAATCGTTACCGATGATCTGGTTCTTCGCCTCACCGGCAGCTTCCCGGCCGGCCTTTTCTGATTCAGTATCCTGACTCATGCCTATGTATATCATTTTTTTCCTTACGATGAATACTCTTTATACTCTTTTTCCAGTTTCCATAACCTGTATCTGTTATAACCAGTCAATTTATAAATAAAATCCCTTCGCATAATGTTAACCCATACAGGTTCTTTCAGTCCCAGAAATGAATATACCTTTTTTAGAATCCTTGCCAATACAGATTTATCCGTGTTGTCCTGAAGGTTAATATAGTTACTATGAGTTATTACCTCCCTGTTGATCATATATAGCATAGTTTCGATGTTGATCCCTTCCGGCTGGAACCAGATCGGTCTCAATATATCCGCACTATCAGGAATCTGGCCGATCTCTCTGGCGAAGGTGTAAACCGGCGAGCCAGGAAGCACTCTGATACCGCTTGTTATGAAGACCAGATCTCGTTTGAAGATATTCTCTTCGATAAAACGGAAGGTTTCACTGACAGTGCTCTCGTCCTCTCCCGGTCCTCCAAAAAGGAAATACCAGACAACCGGTATACCGGCTTTACTGAGGAGTCGGGCGGCACGTTCAACATGCTCTAAGGTGAAATTTTTCCCGAGAGCCTCAAGCATTCTATCAGAACCGGATTCTGGAGTGCAGGACACCTCCATGAAATTGGCTTCCTTCATCAGCGCAACAAGCTCTTCGGTAACGGCGCCGGGGTTGATTCCCATCGTATTGAATGATACTTTGATTTTCCTTCTGATTATCTCCCTGCAGATTTCCATTGCGTGTTCAAGAGGAATGTTGAATGTTGAATCAGTGAACTCGATTACCTGGGGCTTGCAGTTCGCGATAATATCCTCAATTTCATCAACGATTCTTTCAGGATCTCTCAATCGGTAATGATACCCCTCTATCCTGTTGTACACACAATAACTGCATGTAAGCGCGCAGCCCCGCTTGGTCTGAATTGGATATGGAGCATAATTGAGCCGGTATTTCTTCCAGTCGACCCATCTGTATATAAGCGGCAGGGCCAGCCCATCGAGATCTTCTATCCTTTCAACAGGATTCCCTGTTATTCCGCCGCTATTCCGGTAATAAAGACCGCCTATCGAAGAAATATCAGAATTTGACGAAAGATGCCGGGCGAACTGAACCATTGTTTTCTCACCCTCGCCGCACACTGCATAATCCACACCCAGGAAATCCATGATCCTCTCCGGCATGATACTGACAGCCGCGCCTCCGATCACAAGCGGCGCGGACGTCTCCCTTTTCACGGGATCGATCACATTTTCTTTCACATCATCAAGATAGTAATGGGAATACTGACGATCCAGGTTATCGATATTCCGGATCGAGACGGCAACCATATCCGGCATGAAAAGGCGAATCCTCTCAGTGATCACTGACGAGGGGTTTTCAGCGAAGAGTATATCCAGCAATTGAACATCGAAGCCTGAGAGTTCCAGGCTTGAAGCAACATAACATGCTCCGATGGGTGGAATCGGCCACGGGTGCCTTTCTCTGTTGGATGAGATCAGAAGTATCCTCACGGGTACTGCCTATCTCAATTCAGGGTAATAGCGACAGAGAATCTCGATCTCTTCTTCTGTCAGATTTGTTAGAAGATCCTTTTTACTTTCCACAAGACTATTAATGTATTCCATATTAAATAGTTTCTTCTGATTATGCAATTCATGGAAAGACCTTTCCTTAATCATCTGGTGATCGTCAATAAAGAAATATTTGTACAGACGGGGGTTGCTTATCCTGAACAGCTCGGCGCCCATTTCAAGGTTAAGCCTCATAGGGACGGCAGGCGCGCCGTTCACTTTTCCGTAACGCCTTATCTGTCCAATCTTTTCATAATTGAATTCCTTCTGGTAATAATTACAATGACGCGGATTGATCATCATGCACAAATCAGTACAGCCCAGAAGATCATGACCCAGGATAAAAGCCTTCCTGAAAAGAGAAAGGAGAACTGTTCTGCTCTCACCATTTGTCAGTGAATCATCCACTGCCAGACCGGATAATTCGCATAGGAGGGAATCTTTTCTCCGGATTCTGCCAATCTCATTATTGAAGAGTTCGTTGATCGGAAGTCTGTCTTCAGACTCCTGAATTATTGTCAGTGTTCCACAGACTTTCCCGTTCTTCTTGACAATTATCAGAAAACTTGTTGGCAGAAGGTTATGGAAGCTTATCTTCATCAAAGAAGGATCCGGTTTTTGAAGATCGGATGATAGATAAGTAGTATATATTAATTTGAATGCTTCTTTTATCTCATCTATTCTGTTGGGAAGCACGGCATCTGAAATCACATCAACCGTATCCAGAGATGATTCGCTTAACTTCTTCAATCCGGCTGTCATTTAGACCTGTAATTTCTTTTTCTGGAAAGAAGTGTTTCTTCATCATTGGATATTCTGTCAGCTGGTGCTGAATATCGGTTCCGGATTGCAGCCAGCCTTTTGCGAAATCTCGCAATGCAGGAATATAGAACAGCTTCAGCGGATCCTTTGAGCCGCTCCGGTGACTGATTGCAGTCGGCACAAATCTGACCGGGCATATACTGTTCCTTGTACTGCATTAAGGTATCAATTGAATCATGAAGGATATTGCCCAGAGGGTTCCGCACAGACTGATCATTACAGCAGATCGAACTTCCATCCGCGGCGATGAAGAAATTCGCGTTCCAGAGGCAGGGAAATCTGAAACTCCGAATAAGGTCTGCTATCTCGCCTATGCCTGAGAAAAAGCGCTTCAGTACAAGTTTCATCCGGATGTTTACTCCATTAACAGAACGCCCGTTGTACCTCCTGAACAGGTCTTTGTACATGTCGACTCTGACAACAGTGCTCCGGATCAAGCCTGACCGGTTACTGGTCGCGGGAAACATCACCAGTTCAATCTCGCCAAGTCCTTTCCCGCGGGCAAGCCTCGTAAGATAGTCAACTGTATCAGCGAAATCATGTCTTATGATCTCAATCTCAGGCGGAGAGATATGAAACATCAGTTTTGAGAACCGGCCCTTTGCTCTGAACTCCATTGCCTTCTCAACACCGGGCAGTACTTCGGACAGAAGTGCTTCTCCCCTGTTGCTGTCACCCATCATAATCAAACCGTATGATTCAGGTTTTACTGTAGGCAGTGAAATAATCAGTGAGATATCATTGCAGAGAAATGGATCCATTATCCCCGGCGCATTCAGTCTTAAACCGTTTGTTACAACGGAAACTTCAGGAGGTGGAACTGCGGAAATATTCCAGCCCCTGAGCATATCACCGAACATCTCCATTCTATGATTGAACAAAGGGTGAAGTGTTGCCTCACCATCGCCTGAATTGGCTATGTAACGCACATAAGTTCCTGATTCAGCTGCTTTCAATACCCGTTGAATAAGGGTTTTCGTAACGATATATGGCTGAAACTCTCTCGGACCGCTGTATCCGGTTTCATTTATACCGCACAGTCTGCAGGAGTAGTTGCATATACCATGCACAAGGCTGTTGTTAATTGATATGGGACGGCGTGTTTTCATGCAACTTTTCCGCTGATCACAAACTATCTGAAATAACTCAGGTGTTTCTTATACAACTTGAATTAAATTCATTCGATTATTTAGGCAAACAAATCCTTATTTCAAGAGCAATATATACATTTACTCCTGATTCAGGTAGAGTGCTCTGTATATAATGTATGCGTGATAAACATTTTGCGCATAGGTCTTTGTTTCATTGTATGTAATCAGTGAAAAGAACTCATCTGTTTCCATATCAATCGCTCCCCAGTGAATCGCATTATGAGGGCCTGCATTGTATGCAGCAGCTGTTTTTACCGGATTGCCGCCGAACTCATGCAGGACGCCGGCTATGTAGCAGATGCCGTATTCAATAGAAACCGCCGGATCGTAAAGCCTGTCGGGAGAGTATTGATTCCAGCCCTGCTCCAGTGCTACATATTCCGATGTGCTTGGTATCATCTGGATAAGCCCTCTGGCTCCCGCAGTGGAATAGCAATCCGGCTGGAACATGCTCTCATTCCTGATGATAGCCCATGCAAACAGTGAGTCCATTCCGTATTTTTCTCCGGCCGGCACAACGAGTTCCGGCCAGGCCATCTGATAACGGAGCATCCAGAGTTCTCGAGGGCGATCATTATCATCTTCCGCAAGATCCCACATCAGATAACCGGAAAGAGGCCTTCTCTCCCATACACCGTTCTGCAGGTAAAAAGGCGCTAGATAATCCGGCCCGCCGACAATATCTTCCCCTTTCCTGAATTCTCCATCTGCAAAATGCCTCAGACCGGCTTCCTGTAGAAATAATCCGCGGAAAGCCTCCTCTGGCGGGTGTGCGGGAGGATGTCCGTGTCTGGTCATCCAGTCAATAAGAGATTCTTCGGTATAATCAGGTTTCCAGGCAGGTTTTCCAAGGAGTTCCCTTGCGAAGTTCGCCGGAAGGCTGGCAGGCGCGGTGTCAATCAGTTGCTCAAGAATCACATTTCCGTCCGGATTGCCTTCTGCCAGAAGGAGTTTTCCAAGCCAGTACTTCGCTGAGGAGAGATAGACGCTTCCCGTCCACCTTGAAATGAAATTGCTGAATTCCTCCATAGAATCCGATATTCTGCCTGTCTTCATCAGACAGAAGCACAGGTAAAAATGGGCATCATCAGCCGTAACGTTAAAAGGGTATTTCTCGAGAGTCATTCGGAACCAGGGAATAGCCTGCTGCCACTGTCTATTCTCAACTAACATGTTCCCCATATACCACGGATAATTCCCGATCCTGTGATGATCCGGGAATTCCGATGCATACTGTTCAAGAACCTCCAGCCCCCTCTGCCAGTTACCGGAACGGCCGAGATTGCGTCCCAGATAAATCATCGCATCGGGTGTATCACTACCTGTCGGCCATTTTTCAGAATACTGCTGCAGCATTTCCACTGCTGTTTCGTAGAACCCAAGCCTGTCTCTGGTTCTTGCCGCGAGATACCACAGATGAGGATCGGGATCAGGGGAATTAACAGCGATATCGTAAAGTTCGTTCCACAGCCCGCCTGAATAAAATGGATCAGCAACTGCGGCGGCCAGGCTTCTGTCATTCAGTATGAATTCACGAAGCACATCGTATCCATGAGCATGAACAGGAGCCGCAGGCCAGAGTTCAAAGGCTCTCTGAAATACCTCTCTGTACCCGGAAATTCCAGCATGAAGCATCCAGGCACCCTTGTAATGACAGAGTAATGACAGCAGTTCATCATCCAGGGAAGTCTCAGCAGACTGAAAAACAGAATCAGCGTCTGACAATCTTCCTGTTTCCAGCAAAGCGCGATAGAAGATTATCGTTCTGCTGCGGAGGGCAGTTTCCGGAAGCTCCTCAGGAATATTCCACATTATCATCATAGCAAGATCGGCTTCTCCGCCCGCGATAAGAGAATCAGCAAGAGCAAGATACAGGTATTCAGGCATCACGCAGTCATGTATGGAAATGTACGAGATCAATTCTCTTCCCACTTCATGTCCACCGAGCTGTAGAGCTTTGTAAGGAGCAAGAGAATCCGTCTGTTCAAGAAGGAGCTGCGCACAGATTACACTGGAAGCGTCACTGACATCTGCCGCCTTCCAGATCAGATCATGTCTGAGTGAATCCTCCGGAGTTCTCAGGAGTGCAGCCCTGATAAAACACCCGCGAGCTTCATCATTCAATCCAATGACTGCGAGAGAATCCCCGCAAGTTTCTGCAAGACAACTTCTCTGCTCAAAAGACAGGTCATCCGGTTGATTCCCATCCGGCTGAAGCGTGGTGCAGCCGATCAGTGAAATGCTTGTAATAAGAAGAAGAACCCTCAAGGTTCTATCGGTACTTCGCAAGTTCCTGTTCCAGCTCCGGATTTCCCGGAGCGATCTTCTCAGCCTGTTCGAGCAGAGCAACAGCTTTTGAATGGTTCTTTTCCGCCGCGTAAGCTCTGCTCATGGCGATCATGACTCCGATTGAAGGTTCTGATTCTCTCTCAAAGAATTTTTGCAGAAATTCGATAGTCTCATTCGCTCGTCCTGTGTGAACAAGAATTGTTCCAAGACCTGAAATGGCAGGTTCAAGCTCCGGATCAGCTTTTAGAGCTTTTCTGAAATCTTCCTCCGCTTCATCCAGTTTTCCCTGAGAAGCCTTTATATGAGCCCTGTTTGCCAGAAGCCCGGGATTGTCAGGACTGAGTTCGATAGCATCCTGAAGGCTTGATAAGGCCTGTTCGTATTCCGCGTTATTGAAATGCATTATCGCCGAGCGGTTCAAATCTCTCACGCGGTTATCCATTACTTCAACGGAGTGAAGAGAAAGCAGTTTGTTCATTTCCTCGAGCTGTTCCTTCTGATATTGAGAGTTCTCCTTGATTGTTTTATCAATAGAACTGACTTTTTCAGCAAGTGCGTCTCCACCCTTTGTATCCTGCTTGCTGATCACATCTTTCACGGTTTTCTCAATTGATTTCGCGGATTCAGAAAGCAGTTTGGTTACTTTTCCAAGTTCCTTGACAAAAACCTTTTTATCTACAGGATCAGAGATACCTCCAGCCAGTAATTCATTTGTCTTTACAAGCTGCTCGGCAATACCATCAAATTTCTCCTGAAGCATAGCCAGAAGGTTTTTCTCCATCTTTTCAAGGAGAGCATTGTTATTCTCAACGGATTCATTGAGTTTGTAGATAAGTTTTCCGATTCCGGTCAGAAGCTCCTCCATCGAAAGTCCCTTTTTGTCAGATTCTGGTGCTTTAGCCATTGTTCACCTTCTTCATTTTCGGATTGATCCGGAGTCCGGACAGTAAATCAAGTCCACTGCTGTTATTCAGAACACCTGTGTTTTCCATAATTGATGTAAGAGCCGGGTGTTTATCCGCCAGAAATCTGCGAAGAGCAGATATTTCCATCAGCGCACCGGTTTGCCCTATGGCCCATATAAGCCGTTTAAGTGGCATTTCTCCGCCCGTTTTTCTGTATTCGTTAATCCATATTGAAATAGCCTGGTTTCGGAAACCCAGATTCCATTGTGCAAGTGCTTTTATATCCGGTGCTTCAGGATATTCTCCGTCAAGGTCGTGAATCTCCTTCAATGCTCCCTCTGCATCTCCTGATATCATCAGTATGGAAGCCCTCTCGATACCTGATACGGATGATTTATTTCTGGCATCCTGCAGTTCACTGCTTAATATGGAGAGCAGCTCCTCCGTACTTTCCTCTCTTGCGATTGACGATGCTTCAGCCAGCATCCCGGCGGACAGCAGAATTCGCACGAGTTTGACCGTTTCCTGAGGAGACAGGGAATCCTCGGAACCGGGGAGAGGCAGAATCTTCATGCATGCTTCAGCCAGTTTAAGCCTTAATGCTGTGTCATCAGGCGGAAACAGAATTCTGTCATCTGCAAGCTTGAATAATCTTCTCACGCCCTGACCGGATTTCAGAACGGCTTCAGCTACCGCTCTGGCCTCTTCCGAATCAATATCATCATATCCATCCGGGAAGAGCTTTTCAAGAGCCTCGATTACTATTCTGTCAACCTTTACATATCTCCAAATCGAGGTTCTCTTCGCGTTTCCGGCAATCACCTCGCGAAGAAGCTTCTCAGAAGCGATAGAGTCCCATGGATCTCCACCCTCCAGAGAAATACCGCAGAGAATTTCTTCAACCTGTTTCTTAAATCCAAGGGAAGACGCATATCTGACCAGGCCCGAAAGAGCTTCAGCATTATCCACCGGAGACCAGTTCCTGGCTGCGATATCAAGCAGTTCTTCGGTCAATGGGATGTCGATATCCGTTTGGCCCCTGATGATCTCATTGAATGTATCCGAATCGCCGGCTGCAATTGAACAGATTATTTTTGAGACGGGTCCAAGCTGTGCAAATTCAGTTAGAAGACCTTCAGAAGAAAGCTCCGGCTTAAGAAGGACAGCTTCAGTGATAAGATCGTCAATATCCGCGTCAATCCCGTTTCTATTTGCTGTCCGGGCAGCATACAGATATGCTTCTCCTGATAACGTCATTATTGCCATGGATACAGCCATTTCAACCAGTTCAGCGCTCGAATCAGCATCAAGATCCAGCAT
Source organism: uncultured bacterium (assembly GCA_965372215.1). Classification (GTDB taxonomy): domain Bacteria; phylum Fermentibacterota; class Fermentibacteria; order Fermentibacterales; family JCC-6; genus Aegiribacteria. The sequence goes on from CBDVBK010000007.1 coordinate 37,610, forward strand.
CAGAGCAGAGTACTCTTGAAATCGCTGGAAATCCCCTGTATGGACTGATGCTCTGGTCAGTGAATCAATTATCGTAAATTCACCGGGATGGCGCTCATGCATTTTCTCAAGCTGATCTATTATGCTCCTCTCTGATAGTATCGGAGAAATTATCCGGGCCAGATCATCAAATCTCTTCTCGGTCTCATACGATATTGCAATTAGTTCCCGAATTTTAATATTGAATGCTGGAGCACGCTGCAACAGATACTCAAGCAGTTCTCTGGCCATCTTGCTTGTCTTGATTGCCGTCACCGACTGTTCAAGAAATTCCAGAGACTCTCCGGTTTTGTCCTGAACCGCTGCTCGACAGGCATGGGCAATATCCCGCATCAATGTATCTTTAATGCTGCCGTCTATATAGGATGATCCAGCAAGTATAATCTTACCCTGAGCAAGAAGGTATCTGAGCCTGAACTCAGCTTCCTCAACCGGATTACCCCAGTCAAGCTCCGTAACGAGAGAAAGCTTCCAGTCTTCCGTACCTCCAAGGCACTCCAGAATTGAAGCTACTGTTGCAGTAGCCTTCATTGAAGAGATCTTCGAAAGAATGCTCCCGAGATCCAGTTCGCATAGAAGATCAGCCGACAATCCGGATATTTTTCCAGCAATACCGCTCTGATATTCAATGTCATCAAGAGCCAGAAGGAGATATTCATTTGAGGCTTCAGCATTCTTTTCCCGGAGAGCAATAAGAGCAGCTACATATGCCTGCCAGGAATCAATCGGTTTGAAGTTTGCCTCCTCAAGTTCTGAAACGGATCCAATTTCAATACTATCACTTGCCAGAAGCTTCCGCCCATCCATTGAAGGGTTCCTGCCGGTAAGGAATATCGAGAACCAGTCGGATGCGGCATCATTCAGTCTATCCGATCTGAACCGGAAGAGAGCCCTCGCTTCTCTGAGTTCCGGATATCTTATAACCTGATCCTCAAGTGAATCGAGAACCTCAGCTGATTCTGAGCAGAAATTTTTATCAAGTCTCCGTGACAGATGGTCGAGAGTAGCAGCTGCTTTACCTTTTTTACCCGTTTCAAAAAGAACTGCAGCAAGAAACGATAGAACTGAAGCGCTGTTTTTATCATGTACAAGAAGTTTCTGAACTTGTTCAAATACCCAGGACGCATCAGAATTTAAAATCGGGTAAAGCGATATCACTGCATTCTTCACATAACCATTGTCGACAAGATATGACGCAAGCTTCATAGCAATAGTGCCGGTATTGTCTCCCGTCATTGATATCAGGCTTCTACAAACCTCTATCAGTCTGTCACTGTCAGCGTTTCCAGCTTCGAAAGCTCTCTCAATTGCTTCTGCGGCTTCTGCTGTTTTTCCATTCTCCAGGTCCATTCGCGCAGCAAGCAGGAGAGGCGCAGCTCCACTCTCCGGATGCGAAACCAGTTCTTCGATGGCTGTTTCGAGTTTACTCCTGTCAAGAGTATCACTGTATACATTCTCAAGAATTCTGGATGCGGCTTCAGTTTTGCCGGCTGCCGTAAACATCTCCGCAAGCAATGCTGATGATCTGCCGGATCTGTCAGACGGTATCATCCATTTCTCTATCACATCAGCAGCATCAACAGCATCATCCTGTGATAAATCGATTCCGGTAAGCTGGTTGGCATATTGCATCGCCATATCCATCTTGCCTGAAATCGCTGAAATACCCATCAGGGCTATCAATTGACCGCTTTCGACCTGTTTAACCTGATTCCCTATCCAGGAAGCAAGCAATGATATATCTCTGTGCGGAAACTCCACTTCTCTGCAGATTTTCCAGAGGAAATCAATTGCGTCGTTTTTCTGTTCATTACGGTACAGACAAAGCGCCCATTCTACAAGGGATGATTGATCGGCTTCAGGATGAACAGTTCCGTCAAATCTGGTAGAATTCCTGGTCCGATCTTCTATCAGCGCAAAAAGATTGGATACAGCTATTTCATCTGCTTTCCCAAGTACATTCAGAGCACTCTTGAAATCATGCCTGTCAATAAAGCTCTTCCATGTTGTTCTCAAGAGTTCAGTTGACCTTGAAAACTCATCAAGCCGTCCTATGAACAGATCCTGCACTTCACCGGTTATCTGTCTGTGTCGATGAATAACTTCTCCACCGATATCAGCTGCAAGATTCGGATGGCCTATATCAAGAAGGAGCTCGAGCAGTTCAAGGGCAACTCCGCTTTCTTCCAGAAGTCTGTCTCTCTCCTCTTTGACCGTGGAGGAAACTCGATTTACGCTTCCCTCACTGGCGAACTTACTGATTCTCTTAAGAATTCTTCTGGGACCTGATTCAAATAATGCCATTTCCCCATCCTACTCAGGTATAATTAGGAGAACATCACCTAATGACAGGATACTGCTCTCAAGAGAGTTAAGGTACATGATCTGTTCAATAGATACGTTATATCGGATAGCAAGGTCCCATAAAGTATCTCCCTCAACAATCACATGTTCAATTCTCACTCCACTCGATACTATATCTATTTCATTCTCTTCGGGAAATACGTTATTTGAAAGCGGGTATTCCTCCGCTTCCGTGCTATCGCAACGGCGAAGAAGGAGAACATCTCCAGGGTAGATAATATTTTCAGATGACATGTTATTCCATTCAGCAACCTCTTGAGAGCTGACTCCGACACCTGCGGCTATCTCGCTCATGGTATCCCCCATTCTAACAGTATACCTTATGAACTGAGGATTATCCATATACCCTGCATTAACAGGTCTGCGCTGGCTCTCCGGCAGCCCGATAAAAACTCCGGGCCTCAGGGAACCGGCGGAATTCAAACCTCTGAGAACCTCAGGAGAGACTCCTGTTGACCATGCGATTCCGTTCCAGGTATCGCCATCCTTAACAAGGTATCTTTCAGGATCAATTGTCCAGGCTGCGGTGAAAACATCATTAACCCTCTCTGCGGGTACAATGATTTCCCACGCCTGTCCATCATCAGGAGTCCTCTCCAACAGATAGGATCTGTTCAAATCCATCAGAGAATCAATTTCTATTCCCGTTTCAGGACCGAGTAGTCTCAAATCAAACCCTGAGGGAACCCACACCACTGCCAGAACGCCTGATTCCAGTTCCACATCGATATACGCTTCTACGGCAGATGCAAATCTTGGAACAAAGACATCGGTTTCGCCGGGAAGCTCAATTTCTCCGAAAGTCGAACCTCCCTGCTGCAAACCTGACAGTACTCTTCCTGGACCGCAGTTATATGCCGCCAGAGCCAGAGACCAGTCATCAAACATCCCGTGAAGATGAAGCAGGTATTTCGCTGCTGCTCTTGTTGAAGCTACCCATGAGTACCTTTCATCCACTGAATCATCTATCCGCAACCCCATCTCCCGCGCGGTTTCAGGCATTAACTGCCACGGACCTGCAGCTCCCATTCGAGAGTAACATCCAACATTGAAATCACTTTCTACCCATACAAGTGCAGCTATCTCCACCGGTATACCCTGGGTTCTGAGGATTCTCTCGATAAGATCCTTTATATCACCTCTGCCGGGAAAACCTTCAGTTCTGTACTGGATATCACTGAAGGATGCGAGAGAAGCGGGAATATCAGTTGTAGGAGCTTCAGTGCGGATTATCTCACCCCCCTGGAGTACCGGTAAAATCATTGAATTATGCGGTGCCGGGGCAACAGTATTTAATTCACGATGGACGTCCAGAGTCGTGATGCGTGTCCCGGAGCAGGATATTAATGAAAGGGTTGACCAGAGAAAACCTATCAACAAGTATCGTCTTAACAGTCTGGAGGTTGAACAATGATATCCGTCGGCGTTGTTGGCGCAACAGGTCTTGTCGGTGCGAAAATGATCAGTGTACTTCAGGAGCGCTCCTTTCCTGTTGACCAATTCCATGCATTCGCCTCAGGTGAATCCAGAGGAAAGACGGTCCGATTCAGAGATGAAAACTACCCCGTTGAAATAATAACACCTGAAACATTATGCAAGGGAATCATACTGTTTGGTGCCACCTCTTCGGAAGTGGCCAAAAAATGGATACCTCAGTGCATTGAATTCGGAGCGTCAATTATAGATAATTCTTCCGCGTTCAGAATGAATTCTGAAGTGCTCCTTGCCGTACCAGAAGTAAACGGCCATCTAATAACCGGCACCGAGAACCTTATCGCCAACCCGAACTGCTCCACAATACAGCTCGTTGTTGCTCTCAATCCACTTGCAGCAATAAGACCTGTCCTGTGGGTTTCCGTCGCAACGTATCAGGCGGTATCCGGTGCTGGATCGCCACTCCTCAATGAACTTTTAAGACAACAGAACGGTATGGAAATCAAACCGGGAACTGCCCATCTCCATGAAAACATCATCACCGGCATAGGTCTACCCGATGCAAACGGCTACTGTGATGAGGAGTTGAAACTCATGCATGAAACCTGCAAAATCATGAACATGGATTTTCCTGTTTTCGCCTCCACTGCAAGGGTGCCTGTCAGAACTGGCCACACGGAAGCGGTAGTGGTTAAATTCAGCAATCCCATGATCGCTGAAGATGCGGTATCAATTCTGATGAATGCTCCAGGTATTGAAGTTTCAAAGAATAGTTGCTCACCTGTGGATGTGGAAAATACCGACGCTGTAGTTGTGGATAGAATACGCAATTATCCTGATGATCCAACTATTCTTCAATTCTGGGTCCTGGCAGACAATCTCAGAAAAGGCGCAGCATTGAACGCTGTTCAGATAGCGGAAGTGTTTCTGGCTAACAGGGTCAGGTCGTGAAAATCAGCATATATGAAACGCTATTTTTTCAATACCTGACCCTTAATGCTAAACACCATCGTGCAATTTCAAGTGGGGCGATGTTTTAAATGTTCAGATGTTAGCCCAGGCCCAAACTTCTAAGCTAGATATCGACATCCATATCATCGAAATCAAACTCGTCTTCAAGATCCTGACTGAGATCCTCGAGTTCAGCGTTGCATTCCTCGCAGATCACTAGGTGCGGAGGATTATTATGTCCGCAAGAAGGACACTTGTTCTCCTCGGATTCTGCTACCGCATTCTCGACATCAATCTCGAGTTCCTCGATATCGTCGCCATCGATCTCTTCAATAAGTTCGTCATCCTCTATGTCAACGATTTCCTCTTCATTTGAAGCTTTCGGTTCGACAACAAATCCACCTCCGGGAACACCAGCTGATGTAGCGCTATCAACATCGCTCAGGACACCGTTAAGATCACTCAATTCTCTGCGAAGTTTATCCAGTTTTCCTGAAGTTTTATCACGCTCAGTTTCCGACTGGATAAGTTCATTCTTGAACTCATCATTACCTTGATCGAACTCACCAAGTTTTGCTCTTATCTGCAGTTCATCGACCTGGTCTGATTGCTGTGTAAAGGTAGCCTCATGCTCGCTGATCTGACCGGTAAGCTCCTTCGCTTTTACCTCCAGCGAACCACGCTTATCGCTTATTTTTTCGAGAACCGACTGAAGCTGACTGCTGTAGTCATCACGAATTTTTCCGTACACCCTGTCGTTGGTGTCCGTCTTCATGTTTTCCAGATTATGCAACCGACCGACAAGTTCCTCTCTGCGATCAAGTAGATCCAGAATCTTCTTTTCAAGAACTTCTGCCATGTTCCCCCCTATGATTTGAGCCAAGATTTAGTCTTAATTCTAATATACATGCAACCTCAATTTTTATCTATGCTTGACCGGTTGTCAAGGTGAAGATCAATCGAGCTGTAAAAACCAGTTGGTCAACACCGGTTTTTAATGCTCTATCAGCTTCAGCAAAAGCTTCGGCAGCAACGGCTGGATCAACCCTGCAGGCGGTTCGAGAATACTTCATTAACTTATCCAGCAGTGGATATTTTGCTCCTGTCGCATTTGCGACTTCTTTCTTGCCGCCTCCGCTCTCAACGATTTCCATTGCCTGCACAACCTTCTGCCACTGGCCGAATATGTAGGATATCAGTCCGCCTGGATCATAGCCATACTGCAGAAGCGACCATGCGGACTCAAGGGCTTTCCCTCTCCGATTACCGAAGATCATGTCTCCGAGATGGAAGATGTCGGCTTTATCCTTGCCTGCTAATACTTCCAGTAAACCTTTTCTATCAACTGTTGAGCCTGGTCCGTGATACAGCGCGAGTTTTACGATGGCATCGGACATTCTCCCAAGATTTCTTCCGGAATACTCGGTAAGAAGCTGAACGGTTTCCCGGCTCAACTTGATGTTCGCCGATGATGCAAGCCGGACTGCCCATCCAGGCATATCTCTCTCGAACGGTTCATAACAGATATAGAATGGTATTCTTTTCTCAAGTTTGTTAAGTATGGTTGATTCTCTGGGAGTCTTCAAGGATGTAAGAAGTAAGGCGCAATCATTCAGACCTTCATCGATGAAACCAATCAATTCAGACTGAGCAGCTTTTCCGATGTTATGACATTTGGAGATAAGGAGAAACTTCCCCGGCGCAAAGAGAGAGTTCTCCAGAAAGTATCTGCGAAGGTCACCTTCATGAAGTTCACCGCCGTCAAGACGGAATATATCATACTTCAGCTCGTTCCCGAATTTCTCAGCCATCAGGTCCTGAAGACGATTTAACTGGTAAATGTCAGGACCGGATACAGCAAGTATGCATCCTGTATCCGCCTCCATCATCCTTCGCTCCATTTCGCTGAACTTACTTATCTTCATAAAGTCATCTCCGGTAAGCTGGTTCGAACAAACCTTGCAGAATGTAATAAACGAATGTATTTTTGCATCTTATCAAAATCAATCCAGTTTAGGGGAAAAACATGTTAACCTGGCTCAGAGATAATGCTAAAATATTCCTGATCGCAACCATTGTCATCTTCGTTGCTCTTATTTTTCTCCGATGGGGAATGGGCGAGGGAGATAACAGACCAACTAACCCATACGAACGTGCTATTGCAACGGTAAACGGCGAAGATATCATGCCGGAAGAGTATCAGGCTGCGCTGCAGAACTGGAATCTGCGCTACAGACAGATGCTTGAGCAGAGCGGAAATCCTGATCCTGAATCGATGCTTCTTCTCATGAGCAAAATCATAACAGAAGAAGCATTTGAAGAACTGATAAACAGCAAACTTGAAAGCATCTACCTGGATAAAAGAAACTGGACTCATTTCACGATCGGGCAGGCCGAAGCACTTCTGACCGCTCAAGTCAGAATGCAGGATCTTGGCGACATGAGCGCTGAAGAATACCTTGATATGGTCAAATCCGAACGGCCGGGGGAATACCAGCAGTATCTCTACCAGACTTACGCAGGTGGAGATTCCCGACGCTTCCCACTGGCTTCGGGAATGGTTAGTATGGCTTCAAGAGAAGAAGTCGATTTCCTCTTTCTTGACAGCCAGGGTCAGATAACCGCCAGGTATCTTATCATAGATACTATCCCACAGATCCCGGATGAAAAAGCTCTTGAAGAATTCTACAATACTCATCCGGAAATGTTCTGCAGGTCTGCCGGATCGTTGCTGAGGTTTGTTACAATCCAGATAGCACCTCAGGAGGATGACCTGCAATTCGCGGTGGAAAAACTCGATTCTCTTTCGTATGTAACCGCAGGATCTCCCATCACCGTAACAAGAATGCAATTTCTTGAATACTACGGTAATGATATTATTCTTGAAGAGGGACGGAGAACTGTTCCGTTTCTTGGAATGTACTCAAACAATCCATCCATCAGCAGTTATAGTATTCTCCTTCTTGATTCCGTTATAACTTCATCTTTGATGCTGAATGACACTCTATACCTCAGAAGCTGGGAGGTACCGGCCCTGCCTCAGTACTCCACGATAAGAAGTATGATGTGGACTCTGGAACAGCAGATGGAAGATATCCTTGCAAACAGGATACCGGTTGTCAGCGATTCTCTTCTTGTAATCGATTTCGGCGAGATGCTGGTTGATGAAGACACACCGCTGACAGGAAGTATTTCAGAGGAAATCATTACCTTTGCGACGGATACGATCTGGCTTGATTCCCTGGGACCGATCTTCTACTCTCCGGGATACAGGGGTAGTTATCCTGCTTTCACACTTGTTCGCAGGATGGAATTCTATCCATCGGACAAAATCGGATACGAAGAAGCCGTCAATTCGGGAACTCTACAGGAAATGGCAATGTACTCTATCAGAAGAGAGATATCAAAAGCTATTGCTCTTGAGGTACTCGATGAAATACATTCAAGCGGCATGAACCTTGGATCATGGGCAGCATCTGAATCACTGCAGGTATATACAACAGACACTTTCACAGCTTCTCAGATTCGTGCTGATGCTGAATATGATCCGGATGCCGTGAATGGAATTCTCTCTTCGGTGGAATTCGCGGAAGCAGCTATTGTCGCACCTGAATTTCAGGTTATTGGACCCTTCAGTACTGGAACCAGCTGTGTACTTGCAGAAATACTCTCCCGTCAGCTTCCACCCGAGAACCCTTCCATGACAATCATGACCTATGTTGCTACTCAATATGGACATGAAGATCTCAGCAGAGTGAATATCATTCAATATCTGAGAGAAACAGGTGAGATTCGCGATCTCAGGGAGGAATGGAAGGATTACGCTGAAGCAGTCGAGGATTCAATCAAGGCAGAGCGGGAAGAGATAGAGGATCGGTAGAAAACCAGATAACGCGATGAATAATATTGTGATTACGTACCGCTTCAGACTGGCTGATGACACTCTGGAATCATTTCACATTGAACTTGATGCACTGAATCTTCAAATGATCGGCAATGCCCCCAAATACCTGCCAGAGTGGATAAATCTGGAGTTCCATCAATGTCCCAACTGTCCTCTCAGAAGCGATGCAAATCCGTATTGCCCTCTGGCTTTGAATCTTGTAAATATCGTTAGCCGTTTTGATCGTGTTATTTCATATGATGATATCTACCTGGACGTGATAACCAAACAGAGACACACATCACAGAAGACAACCGCTCAGCGCGGTCTCAGTTCTTTAGTGGGCCTTGTAATTGCCACCAGCGGCTGTCCCCACACTGCATTCTTCAGACCAATGGCTCGATTTCATCTGTCTCTCTCTAACAGAGAGGAAACAGCTTACCGCGTCACATCCATGTATCTGCTGGCACAGTACTTCATGAAAAAAGAGAGAAAACAGACTGATTTCAGTCTTCTGGGTCTCAAACAGCTATATGAGAACGTTCAGCAGGTTAACTGCGCGATTGCCGAAAGGCTTCGAGCAGCAAGCGAATCAGACTCCGTACTGAATGCCATTGTAATACTGGATACATATGCTCAGACTATTCCGTGCATGATAGAAGATTCTCTTGACAGTATCAGATATCTGTTCTCTCCATATCTGACCGGCGATGATAACAGCGCGGGAAATCCATAAAATCAGACTATTTTTTCCGGCTGTTTTTGAGCAGGACGACCAGGAAGAATGGCCCTCCAAGAAGTGACATGACTATGCCAATAGGCAGCTCAGCAGGTGTCACAACAATCCTGGATAACGAATCCGCAAGAACCATAAGAAGCATTCCGCCAAGCGCTGAAGCCGGCACAAGATACCGATAATCAGCCCCGACGAATCTGCGCATGATATGCGGCACGATCAATCCGACAAATCCAACAGGTCCAACAGCTCCAACCGTGGAGCCAGCCAGAACTGCTGCTGCGATAAGAAGGAGATTGCGTTCTCTCCTGACCGAGACACCCCTTGTTGAAGCCAGATCATCACCCTGGGATATCTGATTGAGCACATCGGTTCGTGAGAATACAATCAAAGTTCCGATAACCGCAGGGAAAATCAGAAAGAGGGGTTTCCCCCATCCGATAACTGCAAGATCTCCCATCATCCATCTTATAATCTCGAGTATTCTGGATGCATCACTGAAATATTCAAAAAGAAGAAGTATTGCAGCTCCAATAAGGTTCATCGTAACTCCGGCAAGAAGCAGAGTCGCGCCATATTCTCCCCTTACACCTCCTGATGCGAGAGCGTAAACCGCTATTACAGCCAGAAGCGCTCCGGCGGTTCCGGCCATGACAAGGCCTATAACCGGAATAGCAATCCCGGATATGATTACAGAACCGGCAATAAGTCCTGCTCCTGCGGATATGCCTAGAGTGTATGGAGTAGCAAGATCATTTCGAAGAAGTGACTGTAGAATACATCCGGAAATGGACAAAGCACTGCCGGTAAGAAGAGCCAGTATAAATCTTGGTAATCTCAACCGGAACACTACCCATCCTGGTGGATCACCCATTGGACCAACCGTGAGGGAAAAAACACCTGCAATAACAATCGCCAGTATCAACAGTACCCAGAATCTGGTTGACGGTTTTCTTCCTGATCCTGTCATTTCTGCATCTCCGGCACTACTATCCACGACCTGGTTTCAGTGTCCTCCGAAACGTGAAGATGAACTTCGAAAACTTCAGAAAGAATCTCCGTCGTAAAAACATCAGCAGGTCTGCCGAATGCCCGGGCTTTCCCGTTGGCAAGTACAAGCACGGAATCAAGATATCTGCCGGCCAGCGCAACCTCATGAGTGCTGATCAGCACGGCAATTCCTTTATCTGACAACTTTTTGAGAAGCAGCCACATGTTAAGCTGATGTTTGAAATCCAGAGAGGATCCCGGCTCGTCGAGCAGAAGCAGCTTCGGCTCCTGAGCAAGCGCTGATGCCAGCAGAACCAGCCGCTTTTCTCCCCCTGAGAGTTCCGAAAACACCCTGTCTCTGAGATGCCATGTGTCCGTTTCCAGCATGCATTCCTTTGCAACTTCAAGATCATGTGATGAGTCAAATGCCCATCTTCCTCTATAGGGATGTCTGCCAAGGAGAACTGTTTCTGCTGCTGTCAGCCTGGAAAGAGGATTGAAATTCTGGGGAAGGTAAGACACTGTTCTTGCCTGCTGATTACCCGAGAGATCGGATGTTCCAATGCCGCATACTTCAATGGTTCCGGAAACAGTGACTCCCAGATCGAGAATAGCTCGAAGAAGTGTCGATTTCCCCGAACCATTCGGACCGATCAATCCGCATATGTCGCCTGGAGATATGGAGAGGTTGATTCCGGATAGAACTGGTCTGGTACCGTATCCGGCGGAAACGTTATCCAATCTCAGAGTAGACAATAACATATCCTTTCGGCGATATTAATGAGCCTTCCTCCTGGAATCATGATATATGGCTCAAAGAGACAGTGAATATCTGATGTTTGAAATCCTAAATCAGTCCAGAAGTCGTTCTCCGATGAGATAACAGCAGTTGTGTCTGTCCTTCCCGGATACAGACAGATAATATGATCGGGTGCCATTTCCAGTACTCCCTCAGCGGATATCATTGGCCAGGCTCCTGCAGCAGGCGCCGCTATTTCACAGTTCATTGCGGAAAGCAGATCCGCATAAAACGTATTTCTACCGGCAATTGTCATGCTGGAAGAACCCAGTTCATGATAAATAACTATCATGCAGGAAACAGGAAAGGTGTTTCTCATCAGGTTCTGGAGGGAATCCAGCCGAATTTCAAGCTCATTCTTATACTTTTTCGCATCCGCTCCATACCTTGTGTCAAGAGAATCAAGCACTGCAAATACATCCTCAAGTGTATCAAAATGGTAGGAGTAGCAGGGTATACCAAGGACTTCCGCAAGTTCATGAAGCACGGGACTGTTACCGCTGACATGGATAGAAGTGGGTAAAAGAGAGGATATCCGCTCCAGCGAAGGATCCGCATATCCCCCAACCGAAGGTAATTCCTGTGCAATCGGTGGCCATTCCGAGTATCTGTCAACTGCTACAATTCTGCTTCCAAGTCCGGTAACAAACATGATTTCAACCAGAGAAGGCCCAAGAACAATAAATCTTGTATCATCATCAACCTCCTCAATGCTCCTGCAATACAAAGATAGCAATGAAAGCGCGATAAGCAGAACAGTTTTCATATTGTGTTTCCTTGTGATATGGAAGTTATCAGTCCGTGCTCCCGTAATTTATCGAGAGCTCTGGATTCCAGTTGCCTCACCCTTTCTCTGCTGATTCTGAAAATCCTTCCCAGATCCTGCAAAGTACAGGATTCTCCACCAAATAACCCGAATCGCAATGTGATTATCGTTTTCTCTCTGTCGGACAGTGAAGCCAGGGCAGCATCAATTCTTTCTCTGAGATCGTTCCTGATTACTTCTTCATCCGGCATCGATAATTTGCTCTCAAGAATATTCGCTATAGTCGCATCCTGTTCACCGGTAGTGTGATCCAGGGATAGTGGCCGGGTTGTGGAAAGATATGCCTGTTCAATTTCGTCACGGTCAATCCCTGTGAATTCAGCCAGTTCGTCGATTGTAGGGAGATGACCACTGTTCGAAGTAAAATCATCAATATATTCCCGGAAGGACGAATTCGCTTTCAGAATGCTCACAGGAAGCCTGACAAGTCTGGATTGCCGGAGTATCGCCTTTAGAATTGCCTGTCTTATCCACCACACCGCGAAGGTCGAGAATTTATACCCTCTATGGTTTTCGAAACGTCTGACAGCATCCATGAGACCCGCGCAACCCTCCTGAACGAGGTCCATCTCTTCCATTGCGTCACATGGATAATATTTCCGCACTTTTTTAACAACCAATCTTAAATTCGCTTCTACAAATCTTTCAAGTATTTCATTATGCTTTTCGAATGCTCTGAAGAAATGCTTAGCGGATGTAATGTAGTCATGAATACCCACTCCTATGTTCACTTCCATCAGATCAAGTTCATTACGTATTGCTGTTAACCGTGGATAGATGCACCAGGCTCTATGGTTGTGGTTTTCACATGAGTATTCCGATGTACAGAATCTCAGAGTCCTTGAACGGGCAACCGTAACATCCTCTCCCAGCAGATCCGTAAGTTCCTTCATCCTGCTGACAAGCAATCTGCATGTTTCTATTCTGCTGAACAGTTCCTTGCCTATACACTCCACTCTGAACCACGACAGATGAAGTCTGCGTACCTCCTCACGATTCTGGTATCGATTGTGCATTCTGCTGAGAATCAGTTTCATTCCTTTGCGCCGTGAATAAGGTAAACGATAGTGTTTTATCCCCCAGAATGACCTGTCAACAATTCCCTCCTCCACTATCTCACCTTGTAATAATCTGTTGAATGGCTCGAAGAATTCCCTTCGGCCAAGTGGTATCGAAAGAATGGATTCCAGCATAATGAATCTGATGTTCTCCTGACTTTCAGCAAGTGCTTTTTCTTCCTTAAGAGACATAGATGGGACAACATCAATTTCCCGAAAGAAAAGAGTTCCTGAATTAAGGTCTATCTTTCGACTTATCTTTTGCTGATGACACCGGGAAATGGTTTTCCACCTACATTCTTATCAGCTTTTTGCCGATTTCTGATATCTGTTGTTTTAATTCATCCATCTTGTTGTCGCCGGTAGATTTCAATCTTGATTTCAGCCGATCTAACTCCTGTTCCAGTCTGTAACGCTTCACGGCATTCTCAATACTGTCTCTGACTGATTGATCCTTCTGATCCGGAAATGATGACATGATTTCACTGCATACAGATGCATCTTCAGCATCAAGCCCTGAAAGCTGAAATATTTTTACGCCTTCCCCGGCCTGCTTTTTAATCTCCCGGATGATTCTGATCCCGCACTCCGCTTTGAAGTCTCCCTCTTCAAGATATTCAAGCAGTGAACTGTTGAAACCTTCCGGGTCAAGGAGAATCGATCCGAGTATGGATTTATCCCATCTGTTCAATTCGTTGTTCTGAAGCATTCTGTTTGCATATCTCTGACGTTTTCTGTCTTCCTCTTCAATCTGCGACTCAAGTGTTCTGGTAGAATATCCTGTTTCTTCCGAAATTACTTTCAACAGGGTCTCCATGATTACCGGATCTGTTGTGCTTGAAGCAATTTCCACGAGTCTCCTGACAACTTTTACCTTTTTCCCGGAACCCTTTATCCTGGACCAGGAGCCAAGCAGTCCAAGAGCGAAACTAATTGGATCCTGAGCTCCCGCAGTCAGTTCAGGAACTATACCAGCTCCATTTTCACTGATGTAATCATCAGGATCCATGCTATCAGGAATCGATATGATCCCCGGCAGATGCCCCTGTTCAAGAATTACTTCAGCAGCTCGCACAGCAGCCCTCTGACCTGCTTCATCACCATCATAGCAGATAAGTATATCGGACGACATGGCACATATCTGCCTGGCCTGTGACGAAGTTATAGCGGTACCACATGTCGCTACAACACAATCAAAGCCGGCCTCAACAAACCGCGAATGGTCAAAATATCCTTCCACAAGGATAATCATATCAAGATCCCTCACTGCTCTGATAGCTTCGTGGTAACCGTAAAGATAGTCACCTTTTCTATATATCGGTGACTCAGGGCCATTTATATACTTCGGCGCATCAGCTGAGGATTTGGATATGTACCTTCCACCAAAACTTATTATTCTTCCTCTTCTATCACTGATCGGAAAGATAATCCTCTCTCTGAAGCGGTCGTATATCCCGTCACTGTTCCTGGATCTGAGAGCAACTCCCGATTCCACAAGCTGGCTTTCCGAATAGCCTTTGCCGCGCAGGTGTGTGGAAAGCTGATTACCGCCGGGTGCCCAGCTGATACCGAGTTTTTTGATTGTCTGCTCTGAAAGATCCCTGTTTTTTAGATATTCCCTTGCCTGAACTCCGGAGCTTCCTCTGATCTGATCACAGAAAAATCGGTGTGATTCTGCAAGTATCTCCGTGAATACATCCGTTCTTGAAGTATCCCTTCCGGATGTCTCCAGTTCAACACCAGCCTCAGTCGCAAGGTCCTCGACAGCTTCCCGAAAAGTAAATCCAAGATAATTCATCAGGAACGAGAAAGCGTCTCCACCTGCTCCGCATCCAAAACAATGGTACATCTGTCTTTCCTGAGATACGAAAAAAGAGGGGGTCTTTTCCCTGTGAAAAGGACAGAGCCCTTTCATGTTTCTTCCTGAACGTTTCAGGTTTACGTATCTTCCGACAACTGAAACGATATCTACGGTAGTTCTTACTCGTTCAATAGATTCATTTGCAAAGTAGCCTCTGCCGTGGCCTGCACCGGGCATTATGATTCTTCCACGGGGGTAAGAACAATTATGGTTACACCGGTTCCGCCTTCCGACGGTCTTCCCTGTCTGAAAGACGCAACTCTCCGGTCAGTTTTCGCGCTGTCGACAATCACCCTCATGAGAATACCTTTTCCCTTGCCGTGGATTACGCGGATCTGTGGAATACCTGCTACGATGCTGTCATCAAGAGCCGAGTCAAACTCCGCAAGAGCTTCATCAGCGGACATACCCCGCAGATCAAGCTCTATTCTGCTCTGAACAGGTACGCTCCAGTCAGAGGATACTGGTTTCTCCTCGGGTGGAACAGTAGCGCAAAGATCGGAAACAGGTTTCTTCAGCCTTAGATTGCCAAGCATCACTACCGCGTGATCTTTTCCAAGCTCCTCGACAATTCCCTTTCCGCTCCACCCTTTTACAGTCACCCATCCACCTTCCAGTATATGCTTGTTCTGAAATTTCTTACCTTCATCCTTTAAAGAAATTCCTGATAGAGACCCGGTAATCTCCCGAATCTCCGATCTGATACTTCGTCTTTCCTGCGCAATCTCAGTTTTTGCCAGTCTGGCAAGCAGAGCATCAGCCTGCGAATTGATCGATCGTTCCCGCTCTATCGATTCCTCTTCAATTCTTTTCTTTGTCCGTTCAAGATCCATCCTGGAGGATTCCAGCTCCATACTCAGACGTTCTCTGATAAGTTTGTCTTTCTCCTGCTCGCGATGGAGCTCCTCCGATCTCTGCTGAATCTCGCTTCTTAGCGATGCTATCTCTTCAAGCATCCTGTCAAGTTTGAATGAATCTCCGGAAAGTGCCTCCGCTCTTTCAATAACATCAGCTGGAAAGTTCATTTTCCTGGCAATCTCCAGCGTAAAAGAAGATCCGGGAATTCCATAGGTAAAAGTGTAATCAGGCTCAAGAGTGTCCTCATGAAAATTCATACAACCATTGTAGAATCCCGGTTTCCCATGAGCAAGGCTTTTAAGCTGTCCCTGATGCGTTGTGACAACGAGCCTGTTGCCAGCATCAGCCAGATGGTCAAGGAGAGAAGCAGCCAGAGCGGAACCGGTCAGTGGATCAGTTCCGGCTGCGGGTTCATCTATCAGTACAAATCCACCAGACCCATGATCATTCAGCATATCCAGCTGTTCCCGCAACCGTGCTGAATAGGTGCTCTGGTGGTTCGCAATTGATTGCTGATCTCCGATAGAAACGTGAATCCTGTTGAAATACGGTATCGTGGAGCCTGTGGATACACATGCTCCAATGCCCGATTGAGAGCAGATAACCGCAAGCCCTATTGCCTTCAGCAGAACACTTTTCCCACCTGCATTCGGACCACTGATTATAAGAGCCCTCCAGTCATCCGGCAGCCTTACATCATTCTCAATTACTTCCTCAGAAGGGATGAGAGGATGCTTCAGGCAGAGCAATGAAAGCGCTCCCTCGGATGGAAATACGGTTTTCAGCTCTTTGTGATACGAAGCCCGGGCAAAAATTGCATCAAGAGTTGAAACACTCTCTATTCCCGCTCTCAGTTCGTCTGTATGGTCTCTTACAGCCAGTGATATTTCTCTGAGTATTTTCCTTCTTTCGAAGTCCAGATCAAGCAGGGCTTCTCTCAGCGAGTTTCCATCATCAACAAGTTGAGATGGCTCAATAAACACTGTCTCACCCGAATCAGAACGATCATGAACGATCCCTTTGACCTCACGTTTTCTTGATGAGATCACCGGAAGCACATATCGCCCATCCCTCAAAGTGGGAGGGAAATCACGAATGACATTCTCCCGGGTGAGAGAAATCGAAATCTTGGTTATTCGCTTTGACAGATTTCGCTCAAGTCTGTCAGCTCTTTTAGTCAGACGGGTCAGTTCCGGGGAAGCATCGGGGGAAAGATCCCCGTCCGGAGTAGTGATTCTAAGTAGATCTGCGGACAATTTCGAAAGACGGGGAATACCGTCGCAATAGCCCTGAAGGGGGAGTAATCTTTCACCTTCAACTGCAGCTTTCTCAAAAGACCGGACGAACTGATCCATTTCTCCGAGAACATTGCCTGCATTCCTCAGTTGGAGAGAACTGAAGATGATCACCCCGGAATCGATTGAATCAGTGATTTCTTTCAATTCATCAAGGCTTCCGGATGGAGGGTGTATGCCCTGTTCAAGAAGATCTGCCGCGGATTCGGTCTCAGCCTGAAGTCTTGAGGATATCTCGGAATTCCATCCTGGCTGCAACGCTTCTGCTTTTTCCTGACCCATGCTGCTGATCGCTCGATTGGCGATCTCCTTCAGTACAAGATGATATTCAAGACGGAGGAGAGAATTATTCATTTTGATGGATTGAAGTGTTTTGAATTACTCAGTTCCTCGAGAGTTATTTTCTCCTTCCGGGATAGCTGCTCTGGCACATACACGTCAGCAATCACTATCAGATCTCCTCTGCTGAATCCTTTCAGCTTCCTGATGCCCTTTTTTCTGATGATCAGCTTCTCTCCCGGCTGAACTCCCGCGGGAATGCTGATCTTTCTTGCTTTGTCTTCAATGGCTGGTATCGTTATTTCCGTTCCAAGCGCAGCTTCCGGAAACGAAATGCGTGTTCTGTAAACTAGATTGTCACCTTCTCTGATGAATTCGGCATAATCAATTTTCCTGATCCTCAGGATCAAATCCCCGGGAGGACCATCATTCTCCGGAAAATGCCCCTGCCCCCGAAGCCGGATGTAATGACCCGTCGATATCCCGGCAGGAAGATCTACAACTATTTTTCTTTCTCTGGATTCAAGCCTGGATCCCTGGCAGGCGGAACAAACCTTCTTAGGTATCCTTCCGCGCCCATTACAGGATGGACAAACAACCACCGACTGCATAGCTCCAAGGAGAGTTCTTCTTACTGTTCTTACCCTTCCCTGTCCTCCGCAATTACTGCAGGTTTGCAGACCCTCTGATGGGTCAGCTCCCGTTCCATCGCATATTCTGCAATGCTCCATGCGTCTGATACTGATTTCCCGGTCGGTTCCATTCACAACATCTTTCAGGTCAAGATCAACATCATAAGTGATATCCGCTCCTGGAGAAGGGCCTCGGGATCTGCTGAAACCAAAAATATCCTGAAATGCTCTCAGAGCATCATCCATACCGAATCCGCTGAAGAAATCTGACATATTCGGCGTACCGTCCCATGATCCTGTCCTGTCGAAAATCTGCCGTTTCTCCGGATCACTGAGAATCTCATAAGCCTTGGTTATCTCTTTGAATTTGTCTTCTGCCTTTAGATCTCCCGGATTTCTATCAGGGTGATACTTCAGAGCCAGTTTTCTGTAGACACTTTTTATGGTGTCCTGATCAGCGTTCCCGGAAACACCCAGAATTTCATAGGGACTGCTACTCATGTTTTTCACATCCGTACTGTTAACTATTTTTCAATATCAATAAGTCCCTGCGCAGATCTGAGCTCTTATCTTATCAGAATTCAGATGATGCAAGAATCTATGAATCACTGTTCAAACGGGAATATAAGAAAGAATACTAACACCGGGAAGAATTCTGAAGATGTACTATTGGCCCTGTGTATCAGTCAACTCATCCTCGGATTTGTTATCAAGTGATACGAAATCGTCCGGAGCTTCTTCATCCTCAATAGATTCGACCATTTTGAGCATATTCCTGATTATTTTTAAAGTTGAGTTCAGGCTTTTCATTGTCTTCTCAATTTCAGCTATATCCGTGCTGTCTCGGTCAGCCCGCAGCTTTTCCAGGGAGACTTCGAGTTCGTCGTACAAAGATACATCGATACTGTCAACTCTGGTCCTGAGGATCCGGTTTGAGTCGTATATCAGATGATCAGCAAGGTTCCTTTCTTCTATAAGTTTCATCCGATCGCGATCAGTTTCCTGATTGTGTTTTGCTTCGCGCATAAGGCCCCGAATATCCTCGTCAGAAAGCCCGCCGCTGGGATTTACCTTAATCTCCTGCTGTTTGCCTGTTACAGCATCTTTCGCGTTAACGAAGAGTATTCCGTTTGCGTCAATGGTGAAAGATACTTCTATTCTGGGAACCCCCCTGGGTGCAGAGTTAATACCAACCAGTTCGAATCTTGACAGACTTCTGTTATCTTCAGCAAGATCTCTCTCACCCTGTAGAACATGAATCCCGACAATCTGCTGGTTGTCAACTGCAGTCGTGAACATCTTGCTTCTCTTTATCGGGAGTGGACTGTTCTTGGTTATAATCGGAGCCATTACTCCTCCAAGAGTTTCCACACCTAAAGTCAGAGAGGTCACATCAAGGAGGACGAGATCCTTCCTTTGACCCGATACGACAGAACCGGCTATGGCTGCGCCCATCGCAACAACCTCATCAGGATTCACACTGTGAACCGGTTCCTTCTCAAACGATTCCCGTACAACCTGTCTGACAAGAGGGATCCTGGTTGATCCTCCAACCAGAACAACGACTTCAAGATCATCAGGAAGAATACCGGCATCCTTCAAAACCTGTTTGCATAAAGGTCTGGTGGTTTCTACAAGATCTTTGATAAGACCCTCTAATAAGCTCCTGGTTATCGACATCTCCAGATGAACCGGACCGGATTCATTCGAAGCTATGAAAGGTAGATTCAGTGATGTTTCAAGTGCGGCTGACAGCTCGCATTTTGCCCGTTCCGCGGCTTCACGAACTCTCTGGGGGGCAACCGGATCATCACGGAGATCAATACCTTTATCACGCTTGAATTCGGTCATGATCCAATCCACAAGTCGAGCATCGAAATCGTCACCGCCAAGCTGAGTATTACCTGTGGTTGCCTTAACTTCAAATATACCGTTAACAACTTGAAGGATACTGATATCGAAAGTTCCTCCACCAAAATCGAAGACAGCTATTTTCTTCCGTTCCACAGCGTCAGTGAATGCGAGAGCAGCGGCGGTGGGCTCGTTCAGTACACGCTTCACATTCAGTCCGGCAATGGTACAGGCAGCTTTTGTCGCCTTTCTCTGAATTTCATTGAAATGAGCGGGGACTGTAACAACAACATCCGTAACTTCTTCTCCAAGGTATTCCTCAGCTCGGTATTTCATTTTCTGAAGAATCATGGATGATATTTCCTGGGGAGTGTACGTTTTACCGTCACTGATTTTTATAACCGCATCGCCTTTTTCATTCGGTACGATATCGTAGGATACATTGAAGGTTTCAGTAGACAATTCGTCATACTTCCTTCCCATAAGCCTTTTAACGCTTGTTATCGTATCCTTTGGATTAGTAATTGCCTGCCTTTTGGCGACAATTCCAACAAGCCTGTCTCCAGTAGGTGTGAATGCGACAACAGAAGGCATCACCCTGGGTCCCTCACCGGTTTGTATTACAACCGCATTTCCGGCTTCGTATATTGCCATACAGGTATTTGTCGTTCCCAGGTCAATACCAATTATGCTTCCCAAAAGAGCCTCCTTACACAGAACCCGTGCACTCGCTGACTTTATGTAGATTTCCTATAGTAATTCTTATCCGGTAATATTCGTTATCAAACTTGATGAGACAAGTTCCATCTTTTTTTAATTTTATTCCACATACTTGACAAGGGTTAGTGTACATTACTCACAGAATCATGTCAACTCCATCCAGCATTGCCCTTACGGTCTTCCCGCATGGAGGAGAAAGAACGCCTTTCTCGCAGATGATCGCGGTTATCAACGTTGCCGGAGTAACATCAAACGCAGGATTCCAGTATCCCGCTTCCTTCGGAAGCAGCTGCCGTTCTCCAAATGATGAAAGCTCTCCTCTGCTTCTTTGTTCGATGATGATCTCCGAACCTGTATTCGTTGACGGATCAAAGGTCGATAGAGGAGCAGCTACATAGAAAGGAACACCATGTTTCGAAGCAGCAAGTGCAAGGGGATATGTGCCAATCTTATTTGCTATGTCTCCATTCGCGGCGATCCGGTCACTCCCGACTATCACCGCGTCAATCATGCCATCCCGGATAAGTGAAGCAGCGGCAGAATCCGGAAGAACATCGACAGGAATCCCTGCACGAATCAGTTCCCAGGATGTCAATCTGGCACCCTGCAGAAGCGGTCGTGTCTCATCAGCGTATACCTTGCTGATGAGACCGCGATCCCACGCTTCATAAATGACTGCAAGAGCAGTACCCAGCCCGGCTGTTGCCAGTCCGCCTGCGTTGCAATGAGTTAGTACTGTTGAATCTGGTTCAAGAAGTCCTGCTCCAAAGCACCCTATACTCCGGCTGGCATCCAGATCTGCACTGAGGATATCGTCAGCCGATCTCAGAAGCGCCTTGATAGCGTCTTCTCTGGTTCCTGTTTTACGGAAGACTTCCTGTTGTATCTTTATGCAGTGGAAAAGATTCACAGCGGTCGGTCTGGTTCCCGCAAACTTATCAAGCTTCGCCAGGAATCCTTCTCTGAAACCAGGACCGGAATCCGTTTCTATCGCTGCAATCACTGCTCCGTAAGCGGCAGCTATTCCGATAGCAGGCGCTCCTCTGACCGCAAGAGTTCTGATAGCGGAAACAAGAGAATCTACATCTCTGCAATCAATATACACTTCATTGCCGGGCAGTTCACGCTGATCCAGCAGCCGCAGCGAATCACCCATCCACTTGATCGTAGGCAATGGATCCATGCTAATTATTCCCGGAAAGTATCCTCAGACAGATCGATACTATTGAAGCCGGTTCTATCATTCTGCCCTCCCCCATTGTGCCGCACGCAAGATGCCCTTTCACGGGACCGGCGAAAGTAACGCCGCGATTCTTCAGTTTCGATACGTTCTCATCTGTAGCGGGGTTTACCCACATTCTGCTGTTCATTGAGGGGGCCATTACAACAGGTGCCTCATTCGCCAGAAAAACCGAGGTGAGAAGATCATCAGCGATACCATTTGCGGTTTTGGCGATATAGTCTGCCGTAGCAGGCGCTACAATCAGAAGTGAGCAGCCATCGGTAAGAGATATGTGAGGTACAGGATCACCCGGCTGATCGGTGAAGAGAGAGCTGAATACAGGTCTTCCGGTAACACATGAAAGCTGTGTATCTGAAACAAATCTCAATGCGTTCATTGAAAGAATTCCGTCAACTTCGTAGCCCTCCTTCCGCAGCAGAGAGGCCAGAACAACTCCTTTGAAAGCAGCCGCACTGGCTGTGATTCCGAGTATTATTCTTTCATTCATTTTCTGCCCTTTCACCTATACGGTCAATCCCAACAAGAGTAAGCTCAGGGTATACTCTGAAATTATTCCTGCATCTTCCTGCAATTCCGGGTGCCCATCCTCCGGTTGCCCATAATTCCGGAGAACCGTCAATCGTACTCATCAGCTTATCAACAATGTAATCCGCAGCGCCGACAGCTCCCAGAAGAACACCGGAGCAGACAGCCTCGGATGTGCTTTTACCAAGTGGTGATTCAGGAAACTCGAGATCAACAGGATTGAGCTTCTCAGCCTTCTTGAAAAGTTCTCCTGCAGCAGTACCAACTCCCGGGGCTATAGCTCCGCCAAGGTAGGTACCGTCTCTGTTGATTACATCGAATGTAGTAGCAGTACCAAAATCCACAATTATCGCGGGGGGTGACCCGAGTGCTAATGCTCCAGCTACATTGGCAAGTCTGTCAGCACCGATTTCATGAGGAAATTTGTAATCTATCGCGATTCCGGATGAATCCTGAGTTACTTCAAGAGATTCAATACCAAGATACCGCCTCGATAGAATGCGGACGGAATGTCTCACCTGTGGTACTACACAGGCAAAAGCTACTCTATCAGGCAGATCGCAGTCATTCGCCCTGAGAAGTGATCTCAGTATGACCCAGAGGTCATCCGCGGTCCAGTGCGCGGTTGTTATTCTCCACTGGACATCAAGAATTTGATCTTCAAACACGCCTACCGATGTCCGGGTATTTCCAATATCGAGTACCAGCCTTTTCATTTGCTCTTCCAATCAAATCCTATATCCGAAGACTCCGATGAATGCGTCAGAGTTCCGGAGGATATTCCATCAACTCCTGTTTCAGCAATCACGCGAATATTCTTCAATGTAATTCCTCCTGATGCCTCAAGATAGCAGCCGCTTCCTGACGCAATCCCAACTGCTTCCTTCAACGTACCGGGCGTCATGTTGTCCAGAAGGATCCTCTCCGGTTTTTCGAGCAGTACACACCTGAGCTGATCCAGTGAATCAACTTCAATCTCAACCGGCAGACCTTTTTTCCGAAGTTTCATGATTACGGTGTGAAGGTTTCCCGCGCCGCCGGCAACAGAAATATGATTATCCTTGATCATTGCCAGTTCTGACAGGTCAAATCGATGATTGACCCCTCCTCCAACTCTTACAGCGTATTTTTCCAGTGCTCTGAGACAGGGAGTAGTTTTCCTTGTGTCAAGGATCTCTACTCCGGTTCCCTGAACCTCATGAACATACTTCGATGTCAGGGTAGCGATCCCCGAGAGATGGGAGAGCAGGTTCAGGGCAACTCTCTCTCCTCTCAGAAGAACCCCCGCAGAACCTCTCAGGTATCCCAGAGATTCCCCTGAAGAAGCAGATGATCCATCCTTGAGATACTGTACGCACTCCACCGGAGGGCATCGAAACATCATAGCAATCGAATCGAAAACCAGATTAACCAGAAACCAGCCGGCCACAATCAGCCCCTCGCGGGGGACTACCATGCAGGTCTGCAGGTCATTTCTGTCAAATTCCAGAGCATCGGTCGTAATATCACTCTGTACAGAATCTTCCAGAAGCGCATTCCGCACAATGAATTCACCGACTGAAATGTGATCTGACCAGTCTACTGATTTGGTCATTTCTCCTCCAGAATGTCGGATGGTCCATATACAAGTTCACCGTTGTGAATAGTGGCCACAATTTCGATTTCATCCCATGCGGTTCTGAACGGATTCTCAGACAGTACGGTCATATCAGCTTTTCTTCCCTCGCCAAGGTGCAGGGAAAGATCATCAAAACCACAAATTGATGCTGCTCCCAGAGTATAAGCATTAAGAGCTGCATCAATGTCAAGCCTGAATTCATCAGAAGGATGATCCGTTGCTCCCTGAAGACCTCTGAGAGGCCCGAACGGCATGCCGTCACTGCTGAAACCAAGAGAGAACCCCGATCGCTCAAGAAGTGCGAACGGATTCAGTTTCAGAGATCGTTCTCTCCCGAGCTTCTTCTCATACAGTCCGCCCCGCTGCTGCCACCTCTTCACAAAATTCGGCTGCATGATGAACAAGTACACGGATGGGTCCCAGTTTCCCGGCCACGCGGGAAGAAGTTCTTCCGCGTGTTCCACTCTTATCTCTGAAATTCCATTCAGCCTGTTTTTCTTAAAATAGAGCGAGCCTGCTCTGTCAATCTGCATCAGCGCTCTCGCGCCGATAGCATGGAAAGAAGGTGTAAGTCCGAGCCTGTCTGAAAGGAGAAGGCAGTCAAGTACCTGCTCATCATTCATAAGCGGATTCATGACCGTTCCATCAAGATATGTACCGCTTACGGCAGCCGTATCAGCTCCGATCGATCCATCAAGAAAGAACTTCATTCCACGCAAACGTGAAAGATCAATTGTATCGTCCATCAGGGCTTTCTCAAGGGGCTCTGAATCTTCTCCGAATACAGATACTGCCATCCTCACAGGAGGATTGTTCCTGGCAAGAGCTTCTACCGAGAATAAATGCTCAAAACTATAAACAGCAGTGACACCGGATGAATAGCATAGTTCGGTAGCAAGGAGGGCAGCGTCTCTCAGAATGCACGGTTCAGGCTGGTACAAATTCTCAAATCCAACAATAATTCCTTCACGGATAATACCTGAACTCCAGTCAACACCCTCGCAGTCAGGCGGCAGCATCTTCAGCATCGCCGAATTTACCAGAGCCTTGTGACAGCAGACCCGTCTGATGAAAATCGGCCGCTCACCAGTTACAGCATCGAGTTCCATAAGCGAAGGAAGCCTGGAATCTGACCACAGGCTTTCATCGAAATTACATCCCCTGAGAATTCCTCCGGTCTTCTCATCCTTTACCTCGGAAGCAAGCAGTTCCAGGAAATCACCTGAAGATCCGGCAGGTCCCAGATCAAGGTAAAGATTCTGGAGTCCCGACCATGTGAAGTGGCAGTGAGCGTCAACAAATGCAGGGATAATGAAAAGGTTCGACTCTGAATCAGGAGCGGGAGAAACACAAGTGATCCTCCCTTCGGAGAACTCGATAAGGGATGCCGGAAGAAGTCTGTCATTCGGTCCCGTCCATGCCGCGCCACAGACAATGGAACTCATTACTCCCGATCTCTCAGATGATGAAACATCAGATTGAGGACTTCTGCTTCTACTTCAAAACTGAAGAATGTACAGTTTCCACGACGTTCCACACCAGTTACTCTGCCCCGGATTTCTGCGGTTACAAAACCGTCTGGCGGAGCTGGACCTTCAGCAAACTGCCTGTCTCCTTTACCTGGAACCGATATCTCTCTGGCTTCAATCTCTGTGAGTTCACCTCTGTGTCTGAACCACCTGGTCAGAATTATGTAACTTCCCTCGCTGACGGATGAAAACGCGGGAAACCTCACATTCAGAGTTACCGGAGGGCTGTCGTCTCTGTCAGCGCTGTCAAAGAATACCGCTCTGTTCCTCCCCTGCCGTTTCGCGACATAAAGAGCCTGATCAGCAGCAACAAGAAGTTCGCTGCCGGCAACATCCGGGAAATTGCTGACTCCAAGAGAGACTGTAATAGCAAGTGATACCTCTGAGGAATCTGTGGAAGTTTCGTCTGTCGATTCGAGCGGATTCCTGAATATGAGTTCGCGAATGTGCTCCGCGGTTGCCATAGCTTCATCATTAGATGTGTTCGGGAGAAGAATCGTTATCTCCTCTCCACCGTACCTGTAAGCTTCTCCACGGTACTTGACGGTTTTTCTGATAATACTGCATACATGTCTGAGAACTCGGTCTCCGGTATCATGCCCCCATTTGTCATTGAAATTCTTGAAATGATCAATATCAATCATGATTACTGACAGCGGCATGGACTCTTTTCCCATCAACCGAAGCAGCAGGGGAAGATTGTGATCCAGAGCATTTCTTGGTGGAATTCCGGTAACTGAGTCAAGTTCTCCGGTCCATGGAAATTTCAACTGCAGTTCCTTTTCTGCAATTTCCGCCATCGAGTAAACCTCCCTGAAGGTTTTTATGAATAATAATACGATATCAGATGAGAAACAGCAGAGACAATTGACGCGGGCAACTTCACCTGACAGACTATAGTGTATATGTTAATCTATCGGAAGGATAACTTGAGAGAAGGATTCTTTCTCCGGCTGATACTCATTTCATCGCTATGTTTCGCTGTTGCCTGCGGATGGTCATCGAAACAGAAAGAGGTTCTTTCTGCCTTCAATTCGACGATTCAGTGTTTCGAGGATGAAGATTGGGACAACGCGGCCAATATGGTGAGTTTCTCTACAATTAATTACCTTGATATGATTGTCGAGAATCTGGCGCAGCAGGGATTAGCGGAGTACACTACCGGATCTGACCTCCTTTCCGTGATGTATAATGAATATATTAGCTTCAGTGGAGATGTAACTGCTGTTTTCGTGCATGGAAGTAAAGCAACTGTCACAGTTTCATCAATGGAGTATTCCATGCTTCTGGAGGATGGAATATGGAAGCTGGATCTTGAGCAGCTGTGCAGAAATGGTCTGAACAAGTCCTTTAAAGGGTCTTACTTTCAGTTTGCAGAACCAGGGGATACTTATTAACCAATCCACGTTTATTCAGGGATATTCATAACTTGATACCGTACCGGTTCGGAAAACCGGAGAATATGACAGGAGGAAACACCGTATGAGGAAAGCAGCAGTTCTGCTGGGAATCCTGGCACTCGTAATGATTGCGGGTTGCGGTCAGCAGGAACAGGAAACGGAAGTTCAGTCTCCGGATCAGGAAACAACGCCGGAGATCACAATTATTAATGGACTTGAAGCATGGAACATCTATGGCATACTGATTGACCCTTCGGATTCCCTATGGGGTGAAGACAGACTCGGCGAGGATGAAATACTCGCCCCTGGTGAATCATTTACACTTGAAGTTACCGAGGGCGCATGGGATATAATGGTTACCGATGAAGACTTCGATACCTACACTCTCTTGCAGGTAGAGATAGGATCTGAAGGTTACGTCTGGAATGTAACCCTGGAAGATATTGATACCGGATGGGACGAAGAGGGATTTGGTGAGCCGCTCATCCTCGAAACAGGTGATGGAAGCGCACCTGTTGTAATAACCAACACTCTCGGCGACTGGGATATCTATTTTGTCTTCGTTGACCCATCGGACAGCCCATGGGGCGATGACTGTCTCGGTATCGAAATACTTGGACAGGATGATGAAATCACAGTATGGGTTGATCCCGGAACCTACGACCTCCGCGCCGAAGACGAAGACGGCGACTTATACACCCTCTGGGGCGTTGAGGTCGATACCGACGGATATTACTGGTTTGTCACCCTTGATGACATGGACATGGAATAGAAAAAAGACAGCCCGTGGAGTGCGAAAGCATTCCACGGGTTCTTTTTTTTAATGGCAATCCTCTATTTGGAGTAAAACTCCACAACCATTCTTTCATCAACTTCCAGCGGTACATCTTCTCTTGACGGAAGCAACTTCATTATGATTTTTCTGGCGGCAGGATCAACATCCATGAAAGCAGGAATACCTATTCCAGCCCCTTCGGTTATGTTTTCTTCAACCACCTTGAGTTTCTTGCTTTTCTCCTTGAGAGAAATAACATCTCCAACCTTCACTGAAAATGAAGGGATATCAACTTTTCTACCGTTTACGGTAACATGACCGTGGGCAACAAGCTGACGAGAAGAGGGTATTGATCTCACAAAACCGGATCTGGCTAGGACATTGTCCAGCCTGCGCTCGATGAGCTGAAGCAGATTATGACCTGTCTCGCCCTTCATGGTCGCGGCTTTTGCGAAATACCTTCGGAGCTGTTTCTCCGAAAGACCGTAATTGAATCTGATTTTCTGTTTCTCTATCAGCTGAAGCCTGTAAGTGGATTCACGCCTTCTGTGCCATCTTCCACCATGCTCTCCGGGGGGATTCTGGTTTGTGGGTTCCTTACGTGTAAGTCCCGGCAGTGGCCCCAGGGATCTGATTTTGCGGAGTTTAGGACCGCGGTATCTTGACATTGAGCAACCTCCGTGTCTCTGCGCCTCGCGAATTCATCGCGGCATGACAATCTCACCGGCACTCACCGGTGAACTGTACTTTGACAGCCATTATCAGTACTGCGGCGCAATTTGTAATAACGTTGAAATCTAGTGCTGCCGGCTATAACGCGTCAAGGAGTGGCAGTTGCGCACTATGCCAGACAGCAACAATCCATATTGTTTTACCCTTTACTCGATAAAAGAAGCGGTAGGATGTGACAAGCAATTCGCGTTGCGGAAGATCTGGAAACTCAGGAATAGTCCTGCCGGACTCAGGAAATTCAGTCAATCTGCGAAGTGCCTGCTCAGCCTTCACCCGGAAATTCTTCGCCGCACGTGGATTATCCCGATGTATGTATGAGATACCTGACAGAAATTGAGCACGAGCTGTCGGAGTGAACCTTATCCTCACTGCTTGCCTTTGAGTATTCGGTCTGCTTCTTCCATCACACTGTCAAAGCTGTAACCCTCACCGGCTGCGATCTCCTTATCGCCCTGGGCAAGAATCATCAGGAGCTGATGCTCCCGTTCTGACTGTTCATAAACCTCAACGCTCATCATCACTGCAGCGGGCCTGCCTCGCTGGGTAATAACGAGAGGCTCCCTGGATTTGCGAACCTTATGCAAAATGGATGCTGCATCCTGGCGAAGATCGGTAATCGGAATGATTAACGGTATTTTCATAATACAACTTCCTTCCGTACTTTTAAAGATACATCCAAGTGACCGTTTAGACAACCTCTTGCAAGGTTGATGCTTTAATAATCTGAGAAGACTCAGTCCCGAGGGATTACTATGTACAACATAGTAACTCTCAGGATATTCCGGTTTTGCGAAAACTGTTTGAGGATTGTCAGAATCAAGACCCGGATGTGGACACTAAGCGTAGCGCACAAGCTTTTTTTAGGGGACACGCACCAGAGAACAAGTTTATTGGGGACACGCACAAGAGAACAAGTTTATTGGGGACACCCATAGAGTTGGGTGTCCCCATCTGGCTACCTTATGACCACGCAGGATCGAACAGCGGTTTCTCCTCCTGAAGTAAGCCTCAGAAGGTAGATCCCGCCCGGAATGGGTGATCCATCTGAATTGTCACCGGTCCATGTAACGGAGTGCGTACCGGAGAGCTGTTCCCCGGTAACCAGATTCCGCACGATCCTTCCTGAAACATCGTAAACATCAAGTGACGCTGTTCCTGAAGAAGCGAGAGTGTAAGTAAATACTGAGGAAACGGCAAAAGGGGAAGGACTGGGAGCGGAAAGCGAAAAGTCATACACCGCATCCGGTCCGTCCTCTATTCCCGTAGCGACAATTGCGGAGCCCACATAGGGATAACGGTTATGGAATGTACCTGTGATCGTGACATTCTCAAAAGTAGGAATTGTCGATATTTCAAGCGTCGCGAGACCTGAAGCATCGGTGTAGCCGCTTTGAAGAAGAACGGTATCCTGCACTATACCAACCAGCGCGCCCTCGACCGGAGACCCCGCCGCTGTCACGGTCACATTAAAGGGACCGGTCTGTATGTTCTCCCAGTGACTCGCGTCAAGATGGACAAGTGGTGATGTATCTGTAAAAATATCGAATTCGGGGCAGCCCATTATCATGTGCATATCACTGTTACTGGAACTTCCAGTATAGTAATATGCCATTATCTTGCCGTAATCGAAAGCAGCTCCCATGTGATACAATTCCTCTTCGAAGTATCCTCTGTACTGGTATAATTCCAGGGAATCGGTTGGGCCGACAGGACTGCCCATCGTTGCTCCCATGAAGCCGATGGCGCCCTTGGGTTGTGCAATGCTCCCTTCGGTCATCCATGCTTCACCGAAGCACGGGTAACCATAATCAAATTCACAGTTAGAACATGCAATAGAACTTACCCAGGGCAGTCTGCGACCGTTGGAAAGCGCCGCGACATCACTGTTGTTGAATCCGGTGGTTCCCCAGGATGTATGGCTTCCGTGACCGATATAGCTGAGGAGAGAAAGCCCAGCATTAACTTCATCTGTTATGAGTGCTTTTGTTGGGGGAATACCACCATAGCTTGTGTTGTTGCAGTATAAGGTTGTCGGCATCGCATGTTCCATGAATATCACGAAAAACCTCCATGACATCCATGGATCCTGAAAGTCTGTCGAACCTATACTGATAGCATGCTGGAACCAGCTTGAGACAGGCTCGTACGGATCGTTCTCGTAGCTTTCGATCTTCCAGCACTGATACGACAGAGAACCCATCTCACCACAGATCCTTCCAACATGTATGCTGGGGTCGTAACCAGATCCGATGACGCCATACTGGTTATCAGCCTCTGTTCCACTGGAATAATATGCCGGTACAACTTCATCGTCACCGACGATAAGAATCCATTCAGGAGGGCTTGGGCTGTAGAAAAGATCTTCTATCCATGCGTCGATCTCTGAAGAAGTACTTCCGATATCAGGAACGACACCATATACAACTTTCAGACCTGTCTGTCTTTTCCAGTCGATGAGATCCTGCGCGTGTGCTATGCTCTCTTCTGATCCTATGACCAGATAGGAGCCATCGATAATATCGCTGCCCCCGCCATCAAATCCAAGCACTTTCTCATATATGGGAATAAAGCTGCGGGTAATTCCGGAACTTTCTCGCTGAAGCTCGTTCTCGCCGGTTCCATCAACAATAAGACGAACTGTAACATCCGTTGTGATAACTGTCTCTCCTGTTACAGGATTGTACTGTACAGGTGAAAACTGTAACCATGCAACCCTGATATCCCTGAGGATACTGATCCTCTCTACAATAACGGGCTGAGAAGGGTAGAATCCGGAGTTGGAATAAACCTCTTCATTTATTCTGTAAGGAGCTGGACCTCCGCTCCTTGTAGGGTATTCCTGGAAAGGAGGAATGTTGAATATCCCGAGGGATGAGGATTCCGCAGATACGATCTCCACATTGACAGCTCCGGTATTGGGAATAAGAACCATTCTTCTGATAACAGGAAGGTCAGGGCTTCCCACAGGCATACCCATCCCCTCTCCGGGAACTCTCATAATGGTTCCGGAGCCGAAATCCCCAATGTTTTCATTTACAGCCGTAAGCGCGGGAAGAGTGAATTTAACCAGAATACCTTCGCTGTCCAGCCCAAGATATTCAGCTGTTTCGGAATATTCTTCCGAGCGGTAAAGAACATCTGCGCTGACAGCAAATGTGATTATCAACATCGGCACCAGCAGTATACGTAACATTAGAACCTCCATTTAAGTAATCCGACTTAATTAATAGAGAATAACAATAATATATGTAAGCTATTTCAACCCATGATAATAAACACTCTACAAATTGAATTAGTTCCTGTCAATATGGGGTCGGACGCCACTTGCGGCACTTACAAATCAGCAATATCCAAATAGCTTTCTGATTTAATAGAATACTGAACCATGGAAATCAAGCGCTCTGTGAAAGTCAGCAATAGAATTATACTGACCGTATCCTCTCCGGAGAGTTGCAGAAGGACCTAAAGGCCATGTAACTGAACTGTCCGGGTAATCAATGTCGACTGAAGATATTAGAAGAAGCAAACACAGGTATAACATGTTATATCTCCTCAATCAGGCAGGAGTGTATACTTTCTCCATCAAAGTACCAGAAGCCGGAATTATCGCTTTGTAATCCTTGATTGGATGGGAAATAGAATCTCCAGCTACCATCTTGCTTCACATTTTCTGATAACCATACTATTTCCATATCCGGAGCTAGAAGTGTGAACCTTCCAAATCGAGTACTGTAATACAAAAACCCAAGTAAAGAGCCATTATCTGATACAGTATAAGTTGAGAACCCTCGTGGCATACCTTGTTCTAACACTGAGCTGGCTGCCTGAAAGTGACTGTTCAGTTCATAAGATCCAGTCTGTAAAGATACTGTTCTTGCTCCAAAACTGTTAATTGGGCTGAGTGGAGTCGTCGGAGGGTGAGTCATACAGTCAATCGCTATTATAGAATCGGATTCACTGAATACGGGGTCAGAAATACTTTCTTCGAAATCGAAGTGCGCAATCTGAATTCCATCATCAGTGCTGAATATGTGAAGCTTGTGAAAATCCGTAACAGCTATAAAAGATCCTGTATTTGACAATTCGAATTCTCTTGTCCGGAAACCCCAGAACTCATGTGGTTCGGGTAATATAGTATTCCATAAAAGATTTCCCTGCATATCGTATGCGCGCAAGCTGTCATAGGTTGTCGTGTAGAAATGGTCACCCGCATCCGATAACCCTACAAATTCCACTCCCCAGCTGAAGTTGTCACGGGACAGAATACAGTTGAAATCAGAATCGTACATTCTCAGATAGGTGGAGTGTTTCACAAGTACCGTTCCATCGTTGGTTACGCGGATGCGAGGATTGCCCTGCAATTCCATCTCACATGAGAAGAGAGGAATTGATTTGACTGTGCTCTCTGCAAGATCGAAAAGGGTAAGCTTCTCCAGATAACAGTATCCGAGCAGATACTGACAGTCCGGAGAAAAGGTCATCATGTAAATATCACCGGAATAGGGAATGCTGTTTACTACAGTATCCCCTTCAAGCAGAAGAACGCAGTTCTTATCAACAAGAACAGTATGCCATTCAAATCCTTCCTCCGATTCGGCTCCATATACCGTACCTATATGTGTGTATGCCGGATCGATCAGATCCATGACATTGATGCTCCATTCCTCAACAATGCGGATATCAGGAGAGGTCCAGCTTGATTCAGAGGTAATTGCAGGCGGGATAACAAGCATGATCATGCTGATGATATTTGTAATCATATTTTCCTCTCTAAAGATATACCAAAACATATTTAAAAATGAATACTCAATATGTTCAAAGATGTAAAATCTTTAACGAATCATTCATAGAATATGGGGACACGCACCAGAGCACAAGTTTATGGGGGACACGCATAGAGTTGGATGTCCCCGTATGCTGCTAGTACATAGTACAGCCTAAAGTTTCGGATAGAGGCGCTTGAGTTTAATGCGAG
>CBDVBK010000008.1:0-64723 GCA_965372215.1 uncultured bacterium
TGCGTGTTATTCACTCTACGCTGTTAATCTCTCCAGGAGTTCCCCAGCAGACAGAATCAGCGGTATCAGGATCCAAATTCGGGCTGGCGTAATCGATGGAAGGTGCCCAGTTGACCTCGGTGTTCTCTCCTCCGATACTGATCTTCTCAAGGGATGCCCCGGTACCATCAGCAGCGCTTCGCGAAGATATCTCCTCATTGATTCCCCAGGTGTCAAAGTAGGCAATTTCATCAAGAACGCCACCTGAAGAGGAGTAAAGCAGAATCATATCAGCAGAATTGGAGAGCTTCGTCCAGACTCCATCCCATGGAATAACGAGGATACCGCTGCCATAAGCAGAAATGAATGACGACTCGTTCGCAGGCACAATCGCGCGAGCCATGGGTTCGAGAATGAAGTTTCCCAGGAACAGCTGGTTACTGCCGTCGCTCAACATCATCCCATCAAGCTGTATCGGCTCAGCGCTGAGATTACACAGCTCCACCCATTCGAACAGGTCATCTTCACCCAGCGTAGGTCCATCCGGATTATACATTATCTCGGTTATCACGATTTCTCCGGGCACAACCATGACAATCGACAGCACCATTGTAATAAGCAGCACGTTAACCTCCTGTATTTACACAAACCTTCAAAAATCACAATTCCTCAAGAGAAGACTGTCAGTCCTCCACGGTGACTTTTATCATGACATCGCCCTGCCTGATCGCGTCCACAACATCCTGTCCCTTCACAACCTTTCCGAAAACAGTATGCCTTCCATCAAGATGCGACTGAGGACAATGCGTGATGAAGAACTGGCTCCCGTTTGTATCAGGTCCGGCATTAGCCATCGAGAGAGCTCCAGTTTCGTGTTTCAATATGTCCCCGGTCAGCTCATCTTCGAACTTATATCCGGGGCCACCTCTGCCGGTTCCAGTGGAGTCTCCTCCCTGGATCATGAAATTCGGGATAACCCTGTGGAATGCAATTCCATCGTAGAATCCGTCTCTGGCGAGACATATGAAGTTGTTCACGGTATTCGGAGCGTACTCCGGAAACAGGTCAAGTGCTATTGTGCCGCGGTCTGTTTCAATCTTCACAGCATAAGTTCTGTCGGTTTCAATTTTCATCAGCGGTGGTGTGCTGTACTTCTCACTCATTGAAGTTCCCTTCTTATAGCAGGTATTTATAAACGAATGGTAAATATACTGAGGATATGCAGTTTACGACACACCCGGAATCCCACCCGCAACAAAAAGGAATCAGTGATTGTCACTTATTACTGATAAGAAATTCAAATAGTCCCTGTCACTATTTGCTTGGCGGGAGTTACCACCACCACCAGAAAGATTTTGTAAGATAGCGGCTTACCAGAAGCAGAGAGAACAAAATCATAGGGAGGAACGCTCTCTTCTGAAACCATACCTCTCTGACTCTGATGGGTTTCAGATCCCATTTCCTAAGAAGCGGAACAAGGATATATGCAAGCAATGTATAGTTAAAAATGCTGTCTATGTAAGCATTTGTTGATGAGTACCACCCGAAACCAAGCTCAAACACCTTACGCCAGCCAATTATGCTCCGCAGAATATTCTCAAAAAGCAGCGCTATACTGCTGTATTGCCATACACAAAGCACCATTACCAGAAGCATCAGCCTGGTTATCCAGCTCTCCCTGCCTACAAGACCGAGAATGAACCCGCAGATCTGAATGAAAATCAGGAGAAAGATCAGGTTGTTAAAGCCGAGGAACCAGTTCAGGAAAAATCCAAAAGCTACTCCGTTTGTCTCAGCGCATTCGTATACAATCATTCCTGATACAAGAAGAGGGATCAGAACAATCACCCTTGGTGCCAGTTTATTCAGAAACAGCGACCAGCGGTTTACCGGCAGAGACAGAATGTACTCCTTCGCTCCATCGTCTTCTTCATGTTTGAACATGTTGTATCCAATATACATAGCAGCTATAAGAATGAATAAATCAAGGCCGTTTGACATATATTCTGCGAAGTTCATCCCTGTATTGTAGAAAGCCTGATCTATGAGATACAGGACAGGCACCAGAATGTAGAATGTCATGATAAAACCGGTCTGCCGGAGAGTATCTTTCAGTTCTTTAAGAAACACAGTACTCACCCCCTGCATGAAAATCCATCATGATGAAAACATCCAGACAACAGGAAATGCAAGGACAATCATCGGTATTAACGACCTCTTAGCAAATGACAGTTCCCTTACACGGATGGGTTTAAGATCCCAGGTTCTGTACAGGGGAACCAGCATCAGCACCAGAAACCCGAATTCAACAAGAATGTACGGAAGCTGAGAAAATCTGACATGTTCCATCCACATCAAAAATGGTGAAGGGTATGGTAGGAGTGAGGAGCCTTTAACAAATTCTTTCCATATGAACTTTGGAGGCATGCTGTTTATGATGAAAGCACAGATCGTCATTACGAACAGCATTAATCTTGTAATCCAACTTTTTCTGCCGACTAGCCCGAGCGCAAAACCGCAGACCTGGGAGAAAATAATAAAAGCAAGAAGTCCTGTGAAATTGTAAAACCAGAGGTGAGTGCTACCGATAGAGTTCACAACCACTTCTGGTATAAAAAGGATTAGCACCCGAGGAACCATTTTCCATATCAGCAGTTTCCAGCGGGCAATGGGCAAAGACAGGATGTATTCAACTGCGTTATCCTTCTCTTCCGGTCTGAACATGTTGTAGGCCAGATACCCTACCGCAATCATCCAGAGAAGAGCGAAACCACCAGTCATGTATTCAGGAAAAGTAACACCTGTTTTGTATAAGGAGCTGTCCAGAAGATAGACCAGCGGTATTACCGCCAGAAAGGCCATGATGAAACCTGCCTGCTTCAAGGTATCCTTAATCTCTTTAAGAAACACTGTACTCGCCTCCCATGAAGGCGGTCATTATTTCCGTAAGATCCATTTTCCTGATACTTTCATCGGCGATTTCTCCGTATTTCCGTTCAAACGGATAAACGATATGATGTTTACTGCCCATTACAGTTTCGGAAAGCAGTATGGGATACTCAGGTGATAGTTCCTCCGATATCACTCTTCTTGTTTTTGCTTTCAGATCGTCTACGGATTCGTCCAGCCTTATTCCGTCACGGCCGAGGAATATCACCCTGTCCACAAGATTCTCGATGTCATGGAAGTTGAGATTCACCATTACAACGATCGGATTTCTTTTCTCCATCACTGCGATCAGCTGACGGAATACGATATCACGGAGGTATGGATCGACTGAATGCAGTACCTCGTCAATCAGTATCAGTTCAGGATCGGTGGATAGTATCAGTGAAAGATGTACAAGTACCCGCTGGCCTATTGAAAGATCGGAAATCTGTGAATTAACATCAATTCCAGCTTTCAACGCCAGTTTCAGATCGGCTGGTTCCGTGTTGTAGAATCCGGCATGGAATTCCGCTGCCTGAGCGGGAGTCATACTTCTGTAGATGCTTAGACTGTCCGGCAGGAAAGCCGTTTTCAGCCTGGGGTCAGTTCCCTCCGGCAATCCATGATCAATTTCACCTGATACAGGTATAAGTACTCCCGCAAGGAGCCTCAGTATTGTACTTTTACCCACCCCATTGGGGCCGGTGATCATTACTGTCTCACCTGCTGAAAGCTCCAGACTGAAATCCTCCAGCACTTTCTTCGAGCCGTAGGCAAATGACAGATTACTTAATCTGATCATGTTCGATCTCTCCTCTCAACCTGTCAGAAAGACCTTTGACAATCTCTTCTGAAGCGAAACCCAGTTCTGTTAATCTGGAAATGAATTCAGCAGTGAGATTACTGAAAATAATCTCCCGATCTTTTTGAAGATTCTCCCTGCCTGCAACAACAAAAAACCCGAGACCTTTTCGTGAAGTTACAAACCCATCCGACTCCAGATGATTGTAAGCTTTGACAACTGTGTTCGGGTTGATCCTGAGAATTGTGGCAAGCTCCCTTATGGAAGGCAATTTTTCGTCATCAGCCAGCCTGCCTGATACAATGCGCAGCCTTATCTGACGTTTCAGCTGCTCGTAAACAGGTATTGCCGACCTTGAATCGATTCTAAACATTTGTACCTCTTTCCATCAACTGTATTGCTATTATAGTACAGTGATACAGCGTGTCAAGAGGTCATTTTCCCTCTGATATCATCTTTCGTAGTCTGCCTGATGCTGGAAACGCTGAATTACGGTTTGAGCAGTCTTTTCCTATTTCAAGCTGGAAACAGGAATGTTTCTCTGGATACTGCCAACATTGTCAATATTGGATATATAATGTATACCAGCATTGACAGTGTTAGTATCTTCACATATAATTCTTGTCGGGTGGTGATATGGAAACTCTATATCTTGAGCGATTGATTAACGATCAACGGGAAGAATTGCTATCAAAGGATACCGGTATTCCTAGACAGGTCTCCTGGCGGAATCAGCTGAACCTGGATCGGATAATTGCTGTTACAGGTATCAGAAGATGCGGCAAATCAACGTTTTTAAGGCAGATAGCGGAACATTATGGATCAGATTTCAATTACATAAACTTCGATGACATAAGACTCACGAGCTTTGCCGAATCGGATTACGATATTCTTCTGACTATTTTCAGCGGATCGAAAAGTTCATCTATTTTTCTTTTTGATGAGATTCAACTTGCTCCGGGCTGGGAACGCTATCTGAGAAGACTTCATGATCAGGGATATAGTATCGTTATAACTGGTTCCAACAGTTCACTGCTCAGTAATGAACTTGGAAGCCATCTTACCGGAAGATATATCCGTCAGGAACTGTTTCCGTTTTCATTCAACGAGTACCTTGATTACAATCATTTCAAGTGGGTACGCGAGACAACGGATTCCGTATCTCAACTAATGCAATTAAGTGAAGACTACATATTCAACGGTGGGTTTCCTGAGTTCCTGAAGCACAAAAGAAGAGAACTCCTTGAGTATATATACAGTGATATAATTTACCGGGATATCATAGCCAGATATGGTATTAAGGAACAATTGGCTTTCAGGGAACTTGCTCTCTACCTGATGTCTAACCCGGGAATGAAAATATCTTATGGAAAGCTATCAAAACAACTCGGTTTCCGAAGTTCCACTTCCGTGAAGGAATACATCTCTCATATGGAGGATGTGTATCTTCTATTCCAGATACACAAATTTGACTGGTCTCTCAAGCGAAGCCTGCTTGCACCCCGTAAAGTATATCCTGTAGACAATGGTTTGAGTCGTGCAGTTGCCTTCCGCCTGTCTCCCAATCGTGGGCATTTACTTGAAACCGCTGTTTTCAATCAGCTGAGACGGTTCGGATCACCATGGTATTTTGCTGACAGAAAAGAATGCGATTTCGTCATTGAAAACAGGGACTCGGGTTACCAGTGTATTCAGGCATGCTGGCATCTTGAAAGAGATAATCAGGATAGAGAACTGGAAGGACTTCAGGAAGCCATGAATTATTTTGATATCGGATCGGGAACAATCGTAACCTACGATCAGGAAAGCACTGTCAAACTTCCTGATGGAAGAACTGCCAGGCTGGTTCCATTCTGGCGATGGGCACATGAACAAATAACACATCATCAAAAGAGCCCGGCGGAATGCCGGGCTCTTATCAGGTGAATATCACCTTATTTCGAATGAGGTTCTTAGAAGTTCATTCTCCAGCCGAGGTACATGTCGGTGTAACCGTCCTCGCCGTCAGCTTCAAATGAGAAGTTCCGTCCACCTATCTGGATGGTGTTCTTGGGAGTCAGATAGCAGTTGACGCAGAAATCCATAACTGTTTCATTGTCCTTGGCAGCATCTTCACCGGTGACAACATATTCGTAAGGACTGAGGGTCTCGTAGCGCACCGCAGGCATGATCCCTGAAAGGAAACTTTCCTCAAGGTCGAAGTTGACACCGAGCATGGCGTAGTAAGCTGTTCCGGCTTCCCATTCACCGCCGATGTCTTCTGGTCCGTTGTATCCGGCCTGAAGATACTCACCCTCGAAAATGAGGTTCGATGCGTCCGAAAGAGGGTAATCCGCGAGTACGTATGCATCGATTCCAGTAGCATCCCATTTTTCCTGTATGACAACTCCAGCGGAGTCAAGCTGAGGCTGACCTATCATCGCAACACCACCGGCTATGGTAAGCCAGTCTGTGGCGTCAACCGTAAGGAGAGCGGCGAATTCCTTGTTAACATCGTCATCAGCGTCGGTATAAGATCCGGTGCCGTTGAAATAGGCAACATCGATGCCGACCATATCAAACTGACCGTGAAGTTTAATACCAACATCACGTCCGCCAAAGTTGGTGAACTCGGATGTTCCTGTTACGAAAGCCCTGTCAAGGAAATAGAGCCCGCCGCCTGAGCAGTTGAATGCCCAGCCGAAAGGAATCTTGAACTGACCGGCTCTTATGGAAAGCTCGGGGACGATGTTCATATTAAGGAACGCGTCACAGACCTGAATTGAGGAATTCCCGTTATAGGTCTTGAACTGTGTTCCTACGCAACCGTAAACATTGTCATTGAGCCTGCCCGTGAAGGCAGTCCAGTTGTAACCCCTGAAAGTGTTCTCAGGGTCACTGTTCTCGGCTCCGAACATGTAAAACCATGCCTTTGTATAACCGCTGATACCGAAAGTATCGGCGCAACCACCATCAAAGGTGGAACCGGCAAAGCTGAGAGTTGCTATAAGAGCAACAATACAAAGTGCGTATTTCATTACGCTCCTCTCGATAGTTTTTTCACCAAGCCGCAGATACTAACCAGTACCCCGGCAGTTTCTCCGCGACTACTCCCCGCACCAAAGTTGAGAAATTATACTACCGGATATAAGAAATGGCAATTCCATTGCAAACTGGTATTCTTTTACAAGAAAAATGAATATGTGTCTTGAAGAATTAGTTCTAATAATATTCGCTCTGCTTTTAGGAATGATCACAGGCAGTTTTCTTAATGTTGTTGCCTGGAGAATCCCAAGGGGAGAATCCATAATTCATCCCCGCAGCAGATGCACATCATGCTGTGTTCTGATCAAATGGTATGATAATATCCCTGTTCTCAGCTGGTTCATATTGAGAGGCAGGTGCAGAAACTGCGGCGAGCATTTCTCTTTCCGCTACGCGCTTGTTGAACTGATAACAGGCCTGCTCTTTGCGTGTGTTGTACTGAAATACGGCGCAGGAATACTCTTCATCCGAGATGCTGCTTTTCTGTCTTTACTTGTCTGCGTAGTTCTCACGGACATCGATCACTGGATTATCCTGGATTCGGTGAGCATAGGCGGCGCGATTGCCGGAATAGTATTCTCAATCCTGCCCGGAGGCATCGGAATTCTTCGTTCTGTCAGTACTGCTGCAGGCGCCTTCCTGCTTTTTTTCCTGATCAGGCAGCTAAGCAAACAGATCCTGAAGAAGAGACCCGGTTACGCTATCGCTCCGGAAGGACATGAAGACGAAACAGATGAATTCCAGGGCGGCATGGGCTGGGGAGACATTAAACTCGCTGCGATGATAGGAGCCTTTCTGGGTCCTTCCGCTACTGCAGTAGCTCTTTTTATTGCTTTCCTTACAGGAGCTCTGACAGGAATTGCAGCCATGATAGCAGGGCGTAACAAGAGAATTCCGATACCATTCGGTCCTTTCCTCGCTCTTGGCGCAGCGCTATCCCTCTTTTTTGGTCGGGAAATCTGGTTGCTGTACCTG
The DNA here is from genome assembly GCA_965372215.1 of uncultured bacterium. Taxonomy (GTDB): domain Bacteria; phylum Fermentibacterota; class Fermentibacteria; order Fermentibacterales; family JCC-6; genus Aegiribacteria. The sequence goes on from CBDVBK010000008.1 coordinate 7,709, forward strand.
ACCATCGGTCTTTCTCACTGATATGCCTTCCCTGTTTGAGACGGATTCACCTGCTGGCGGGAAACGCAACTCTTCAAAAGCCATTGTTGTACAAGACCAAAGAATACTGCTGACGGTTAACAGCGATGATCAGGGGGACTTCTATCTGCTTCCGGGTGGAGGTCAGAAGCACGGCGAAACACTGCACCAGACATTGAAAAGGGAAGTTCTTGAAGAAACAGGATGGATTGTGGAAGTGGGAGAGCTGATCCTGGTGAGAGATTATATCGGAGCCAACCATGAATTCGCTCAATGGGAGTCGGATGCTCACCAGACGGAGTTCATGTTCGAAGCCCGGCCTGTCCGCCGCCTGGACAAACCCCTTCTTCAGGACGCCTGGCAGACAGGAATGGAGTGGGTACAGATAGACAGGCTTGATGAAATCAAATTGTATCCCTCGATCTTGAAGCAAATACTACCGGAACTTCTGTCCGGAACGTACGAAGGACCGCTATATCTGGGGGATGTGAATTAACCCGGATTCATGTCAGCCTATTGTCAGAAAGTAGCATTCTACTCCTGTTTCGGCTTCCAGCGCTGTTCTGAGTTCTTCTCTTTCCCGCTCGCCTCTGCAGATGAACTGAGCTGTTCCGTCTCCCTGTGAACCCACACCTTTTCCTCCCCATGTAAGTTTCTTTGCGGTTCTGTTCGACAGTATTTCATGAAGTTTTGGAGAATTGAGTTCGGAGGGGCAGGACGGAGCCACCAGTTCATCGAAAATCCTCTGGGCTTCGGTCATGAGTTCTCCAAGGGTCTTCGCATCTCCCCTTTCAATTGCATCGCAGGCCTCTCCGGTTATTCTGTGGTTTTCTTCGCCAAATGCCTTTCTGATCTGTCTGTTTCCGCTGCTGAACGAAAAGTTAAGGTCCTCAAGAATCTTTCGGGTGTTCTTTCTGCCCCGCAGATCCACGATAAGAAGATACAGCGGGCCTCCGGGCAGCAGGGGTCTGGCGGTCATCTCGTCTCCATCGAAGGTAAGCAGAACCGGATCTACTCCGTAAGCGCAGGCCTGATCCATCTTTCCGCATCGAGAACCGGTAAGGAGTTCTCCCCGATATGCCAGCTCCATCTCGTCTTCGATCGAGAGGTTGAGAGAGTGAATTCTGTTGAATGCTCTGGCTGTCAGAACGCACACTGCAGCGGATGATGAAAGCCCCTTCTTCATGGGCAGGGTCCTTCTGTATATGCGGAGTCTTAACCCGAGGTTCGGATGATTCTTCATAAGAACATATGCTGTACCGGCCGCGTATGAATCAAATACAGAGGACGCTGCTATCTCTCTGAGAAGTTCCGGCTCGGAAGGATACGAATGTTCTGGACCCAGAGATCCATCAGGGAGGATCTGTGAAATATGAAATCCCGTTGCTGCCGGTTCAGCCGTGCCGTAAATGCCCTGGTCGGTTCCGGCTATGATGCACCGCCCTGTTTTTACGGATAGATCGGTTTTCCTGTATTCCCCGGCCCAGTCGGAGTGCTCTCCGAACAGACAGAGCCTGCCTGGAACAAAGAGATCAATCTTTTTCAACTATTCTGTCTCCAAGCTGCTTTGCTTCCTCTGCAAGGTTGAACTTCTTCATGGTTTCCTGAGAGGGTCTTCCCTTTTCCCTGTCCCATCCTCTGAGAGCATAGTACTCGTCCATAACCCTTCTGAATTTTTCTCCATCCATGGCCACTGTACGTCCTATAAATGGGTTTGTCTGCTGTTCGGTCCTCTCAAAATATGGGATTACTGATTCATCGTCAGCTCTTGATCTGTTGAAATTCCTGACAAGCAACGCTCGTTCAAGCTGTATCACTCTTTCCGAAGCATGATCCAGTTCACCGTCAGTCCATGGAATACCTGTGAGGGAGGTGAACATGTGCCGCTCAAACGAAGGGCCGTCCATACCTCCGGCTCTGGCGAAATTGTCTTCCGTTTTTCTTGAGTAGATCCTCGGGAAAACCTGGTCGCCAACAGTGAGAGAATCCTTCATCACAGATCTCTGACCGTGCCAGTATGCCGGGAAAGCCTTACCTGTATATGCGCTTTCCGGATCAGCGCAGGTTTCCGATCCGTAAACCTTCGATGAAACTTTTTTGATCCTGTCCCACGAAAGTCCGTGTTCGGGAGAACATATTCTGCTCCACCCCATAATGTTCTGTCCGTAACCGTGAGAGCTTGAGATGGGGTCTCTTGTATCCACCGCCCACTGCATGGCGCTGACTACCCAGTAAGGGAAGAAGACATAGTTTATTCTGTCCCCGTGACCGTCCCAGTGACCGGCGTACCCCCAGGCCGGGAAGAGCTGCTTCAGTCTTTCTCCGCCGATACCCAGGATTTCACTTGCCCTCACCGTCCCTTCCGATAGAGCGGAACGGAACTCTCCTTCCCTTCTCGATATTCCCCTGAGAAGAAAAGACCAGAATTCGGGGCTGTCCAGATCAATCTCCATCCCGTCGATTCTGCTTAATTCGCCATCGTTCCTGAGATAGCGAAGCCACGGAACAAGACCTACAAGGATCTCCCAGTGGTTGAGCCCTTCATCATTGGCAATCTGACCGATCTCAAAGCCTGCCTCAAAACCAAGCTTCCAGTCATAGAAGGTTCCCTCAATGCCGGGAAACAGACCTGCAATACAGTCAACCTGTCCTGAAAGCCTTTTTCCTTTTTGCAGAACCGCGGGGACAGTTGTGTAGAATCTGGCGTCATAGCACCTGACCGCGCAGCCCTGAGTACAGGCCTGGTAGCGCTGACCGTATTTTTTTACTTTGTCGATATCCAGTTCCGGTGTGTGCGGCCATCCATGAGATGCGTGGGCTTCGTTCCTGACAAACCTGCAGACCTCAAGAAACCTCTCCGGTTCCGCCACGGTCAGAGGAAGAGTCCCATGCACTGCTATTGCCTTCAGATTCTTTGAGCCCATTACCGCTCCGTAGCCTCCCTGCCCTGAAGCACTTTCCGTTTCAGTGGCGGCGATGGCTATCCGGACTCTGTTCTCTCCGGCGGGACCGATGGCTAAAACCCTCCAGTCCTTGCCGTACTGTTCCATTATCCTTTTCTGCGTCAGGTAGATACCTGTTCCCCAGAGTTCCCTCGCGTCCTCTATCGTACAGATTCTGTTCTCTATCTTCAGAAATACCGGGCTGGAAGCTCTTCCTGTGATGACAATGCCGTCAAAACCGGCATGTTTCAGCTCGGGACCCCAGTGTCCGCCAAAGGAGGATCTGGAATACCACTCCACCGGATATCCCTGGGATGAGATGCCGCAGACGGTCGTCCTTCCTGAAAAGGGGGCTGCGGTTCCGGTGAGAGGACCGGTGAGTATCATCAGGGGGCTTTCAGGATCAAAGGCGCCGGTACCCGGGGGAATTTCATCCCACGCGATCCTTGCCGCCATGGCCCTCCCGCCGTACCAGTCCGGCAGGTAATCCTGTGTATCCTGCTGTTCAATATTTCCTGTGCTCAGGTTAATCCGCAGCAGTTTCCCTGCGTAGCCGCCGTATTTCATGTTTCTTCCATGGTTATTGCGTTGAAACAACAGGCTTCTGCGCAGGCCGGCGCTCCACCGCAAAGGTCGCATTTCAAAGGCTTCTCCTCAGTTTCATACCAGAACATGGCTCCGTAGGAACATTCTTCCACACAGGTGCCGCACCTGGTACATAGATCGTAGTTTATCTTCCATGCTCCGCTGTACGGATCTTTGTATATGGCATTAACAGGACAGGCATTTCTGCATTCCGGGTTTTCGCACTGCCTGCAGAAAGTATGTGAATGCTTACCCGAAAACAGCTCCAGATTTACCCTTATGGCTGATGCGGACCTGTCGTGCTTTCCGGATTGCAGAAGAGAGCAGACTGTCTGGCAGTTCATGCAGCCTGTGCAGAGATCGGATCTGACAGTGAATCTTGTCATTGGAACCCTTCAGATTATTGAAGGATCACAATGTCCCTGGTGGCAGGTCATGTCAAGTTATCTCACAGTTGCTCAGATCAGCCCCTTCATGTACATCTGTCGTTTATCTTCGGTGAACTTCTCTATGGCGTACCTGAGCATCGTCCTGGGCATCTTTCCGTAATGCTTCTTCAGGAATTCCTCCTCGGTCTTCATGTTCCTGTTGCCGGCTTCCCTCAGCATCCAGCCAACCGCCTTATGAATAAGATCTTCCTTATCTTCGAGCAGGATTTCCGCGATTCTCAGTGTATCCGCGAAATCGTTCCTTCTTATGAAATACTGCGTTGAAATTATGGCGATTCTTCTCTCCCATAGATCTTCTGATTCAGCAAATCTGTAGAGAGGGGTTCTGTCCCGGTCGTATAGCCAGGCTCCAGCAATATACGGTGCGGATGAATCGACCAGATCCCAGTTATTTATCTGTGAAACGCTGTTCATGAAAAGATTATAGATTTCTTCTTTTTGTATATAGTTACCTCTCCTGAACGAATCATTCATCATCAGAAGCGCAAACATTCTCTCTTCATGCCATTGCGAGAACAGCAGTGTTTTTGTCTCTTCGAGTGAAAGACCTCGAAATTCCCGAACCAGTTTTCTTATCAGCGGGACTCTTACTCCGATGAACGTGTCACCTTCTCCGTACTCTCCTTTTCCGGTTTTGAAAAACCTCTGGTGTTTTGCCGCCCTGTCAGGTTCCGCTATCTCTCTCAGTTTTTTCGATATCTCATGTACAGCATTATCCATCTCTTTTCTCTCTCTCCGCTTTACGTACAAGCTGTTTCAGCAACGATGTTTGACTGCGGGGTCCTCAGTCAGGATCCGGTCAGTACAGGTTGGAAACAGACATGAGCGCTTCATAAATGGCTCCTGCTACAATTCTGTTGGCATAGGCGTTCCAGTGCAGTGTACCGGGAGGACTAAAAACCAGACTGTCACGGCTGTAATTCTCCATGAATACAGGTCCAAGATCAAGAAAATGAAGATTATCATATCTCTCACAGGCAAAATCAACCAGAACGCAGTCAATATAGTATGTCAGGTCTTCAGGCATTGATCCATCATACCTGGGGCCATCACCTACGAACAGGACTGTTTTCCCCTGGATGGACACTGAAAGGTAATTCAGCATCCATTCGGTTGCTGAAACCAGGAGAGGATCCTGCGGATCATAATCCTCTGCACTAGAACCTGTTCCTGCGGCAGGGGCGAACGGAGCTTCCCCATGCATCCTGAAAAGATTCAGCTTCGCATTCAGTACAAGATAGCGCAGGATTGCCCTGTCGTTTGTAACTGACCGGACGAAATCGTAGAACCTTCTTTTCATTCCCGTGTAAGGTTCTGGTGGAATTATGGAAAAATCACAATTGTTTTGGGACAATTGAAAATTCTTATACATGGGCGGACCAAGTGCACGTAAACTGCCGGTAACGTCGTACTGATTAACAAGGATAACAATAGCGTCAGGATCGTAGAGACTGTCCACATAAACTGCTGTCTGAATATTGGAAAGAAGGAAAGAACCCCACACCCCGAAATTGTAGACCTGTGTATTGGGTCTCATGATGGAATCAAGGTATACCTCAAGATGCTCATCCTGATCTATCCACAAACCGAGCACGTAGGAATCCCCAATAACAGCAATGCGCGGAATCCCCGGAGTGCGGGAATACTCATACTCAAAGAGCGAATTGTACCCATGTTCATTCAGGCGCCAGTATCCTCCCTTGTTGCAGTACCTCCCGGTGGTGAATAATCCCTCTCCTGGTCCTGCTTTCTCAAAGAAGGAGAGTCCGGTCTCAGGATCGATTGATGCCAGAGGCCGTGAGCAGGCGGGAAGCAGACTTCTAAATAGTATTTCAAGCAGTACGATAAGGGGGAGGAAGAAGACTGCTATTCGAAGGGAAAAAGTAACGATTCTTTTCATCGTCAGAATTCAGCGTATATGAAGTTTCTGCCCCCGAAATCACCAAAGAATATCAGGATCAGAACCGATAAGTAATAGATCGACCACCTTGCAGCAACAGGCATGAAGGCAATATCCATCCCATGTTTTCTCCTTCGCTGGAACCATTCTATGACAAAGAGTCCTATACAGGCGATCATCAGAGGCCAGTTGCCGAAATGATCTATACCTGGAATGTACGGATTACTGAACATTGTTCCCATGTAGGAAATGGCAAAAGGGATAGAAGGAGCCCGGAAGAGTAACCAGGCCAGAGAAACCATGGAGAATGTAAAGACAATGGCACGGATGTCCCTGATGCATGGAAAGCTTCTATTCTGGGCTACAACCGCCCCGCTGCTTACGCGAATTCTCCTGTGTATTGTCCTCGGTACGAAAAACAATCCATGAAGAATACCCCAGATAACGAAAATCCAAGCTGCGCCATGCCATAGACCACTTACAGCAAAAGCTAGAAGAATTCCAAGTACCTTTCTGGTTTTTCCAGGACGATCACCGCAGAATGGAATGAAGATATAATCACGAAACCAGGTGGAAAGAGAAATATGCCATCTCCTCCAGAATTCTGCGATATCCCTGGAAAGATATGGGAAAGCGAAATTCCTCATCACGCTGAACCCGAAAAGACTCGCTACTCCGATAGCGATATAGGAGTAGCCTGCAAAATCACAGTAGATCTGTACTGAGAAGAAAAGAATTCCGAATACGAGGTTCAAGCTATCCATTTGTAAATAATCAGCAAATATATGGTCAACTACCTGAGCAATGTTATCAGCAATCACAACCTTCATCAGAAGGCCCCAGAGAATCTGCCGCAGCCCATCCTTTGCCATGGGTTCATTGAACTGCCTTTTTTTCAGGAACTGAGGCATCATGTTCCTTGCCCTCTCAATCGGGCCGGACAGAATCAGGGGAAAGAAACTGCTGAAGGCCAGGAAACTCACAATGTCCTTATGGGATTCCATTCGCTTGAAGTACACATCTAAGGGGTAGGAGAGGATCATCAGTGTATAGAAACTGATTCCGACCGGCAATATTAACCGGATAACAGGAAGTGATACTCTCAGTCCCATCATTCCCAGAAAGACCTCAAACGAGGAAGCGAAGAAGTCGTAGTACTTCAACAGTAGAAGAGCCCCTATAGAGACGGTAAGACAAAGGGTAATCAGTATCCTTTTCGTCCTGGTCGAACTGACCCAACCCAGACTCAAACCTGTAAGGTAACATACAACGGCATTTATGAGAAGAATCGGGATCCATCTGTAGTTCCAGAGCCCATAGAAAGTAAGGTTCACTATTATAAGATATACGTTCTGTAGAAGAACGCTTCGCTTGAAAACCATCCAGTAAAGCAGGATAATTGCCACCAGGAAGAAGGGGAAGGGGAATGTATTGAACAGCAAGTTTCATGCCTCCAGTTCAAGACCATTATCAATGCGTATGGGGTCGGACGCCACTTGCGACACTTAGGTTCTACACCACCACATTGCTGATTATGATATCCGAATCCAGCAGAGCTGGAAAGACGACTCTGTGCAAGCTTCTCAATGGAGTGGATGAACTTTCACCAGAGAAGAAGTTGACCGGGGTATCTGAGAACTCGAAGTCATCCGAAACCGAACCGAACAGGATCACGAAAATTATTAAAATACTCATTTCCACCTCCAGGGAAGCGGTTCATATCAATGCATTCAATACCAAGCTAATCTTGCTCCTGCATCGGGTATGCGCAATGGTAACATCAGAACTGCCGGTACGAATACCCCTGCAGCTCCTTGAAGAAGCAATCCCCTCAGACCGCTTCAGTGTTGAGTTATACTCATCAGTTCCTACGGTGCTGTCCCCCGGATCAGCCGTGCTCGTTCCTCCTTAGCAGGAAAAGCAAGGATATTCTCGTGGTCATCTGGATCGATCAGGCTTACATCCATCTGTATAGATTATTAGCTTAAGAGGGATCATGGTGATCTGAATTCATACTTCTCTTCACATCCTACTTCTCGAGGGTTATTATCTTGCCAAGGCTGGTGCAGAGTATTGCTCTGTTCCCGTTTGGATTAATCGCAATATCGTGCGGAGTGCCCCAGTTGGCAGATGCTTCAACATCAAGGTTCTGAGCGTTGATTACGGTTACACCGCTGCCCTGAAAACCGACATATATGTAATGATCGTCCGGAGTAACCGCTACTGACACTGCGGGAGAAGGTATAGAATACGTTGAGTAATGCTGACCGGTTCCGGTATCAATCCCCCAGATTTCACTGAGAGAATCGGGCGCGACATAGATGAGATTACCAGAACCAGCGTAAAGATCATTGATTCCGCCTGCTACTTCACATTCCGCAACGACAGAACCAAGGTTGCCGGTGGATATCTTTTTAACGGTGTTATCGTAACCATCCGCTATGAAAATAGAAGATCCATCCGCAGTTATAACCGCGGCTACAGGCTCAATAAGACCGGATACCGTATCCACAGCTGTTACATCCCATGACAGCGAACTGATGGTTGTTATGGTTCCGTTTGATCCTACTGAATAAAGGTGCCAGTTCCCGCCTGTCGGGTTGGTGAGAATGAAGCTGCCATAGGAAGAGAGGGGAATCGGTCCATGGACTGTATATGTATCATTGCTTACATAGAACAGAAGATTTCCGCACAGCGCCAACGCGTAGCCACCCTCTGCCGTTGCGCCGACATCCTCTATGGGATAACCCTGAAGGTAGACTTTAGCCCTGCAGTAACCGTTCTGATAATCGACGAAATAAAGGCTGTCCGCACCGGCAACTCCGTCACCACCTCCCTTTAGATAACAGCAGTCTTCCGGAATGCCGGAAACATTCAAATCCTGAAGAAAGGAGAAAGGAAAATTATTCGAGAAGTTCGGTCCTGTGGTTCCGCATCCAGAACCGATAATAAATGTTACCAGTACGAGCGAGAAAAAAACAGTAATAAGTTTCATCATCAATCTCCTTTAAATAATTCATCCATACGGATAGCATCTTTCACTGCCTGGCCGAAATGGCAGTTATTGAACATTACAAATGTCCTGCCGGATTCCGAACCGAGCCTGTTGATCACCGGCAGCCATGCCCGAAGTTCTTCATTGCTGTACGTGTAATCATACCTCAACGGGCCACCTTTCCACCATTGCTGCGCGTTTCTTCCGTGCAATCTTATATAACCGAATGGTTTTCCTCCTATGGCCTGTGGTGGAGGAAGATGAGGTAATTTAGGGAGATCCACCGTAACCAGAGCAATTCCATTAGCGCTTATCCTCTCGAGAATTTCCTGCCTGTACCATTCATCGTATCTGAACTCGACCGCAACAGGTATATCATTGGTTTCTTCATTAAGTTCCTCAATGTATCGTAAACCCTCATCAGATGGCTTGAAGGAATATGGAAATTGCGCCAGAAGCCCGGACAGTTTATCAGCCTCTATAAACGGTTTCAGCATCTCGTTGAAATCATTCCACTGATCCTTCGTCACGTCTCTTGAATGGGTCATGCTTGAGTGAAGTTTCACAATAAATTCAAATCCCTCAGGAGTCTTGTTGACCATGTTCCAGGATACCTTCGGATGCATTATACGATAGTATGTACTGTTAACCTCAACGGTTGAGAAGCGTGAGGAATAGCAGGCAAGCATTCCCCCTCGCGATGTACCGGGTGGATAAAAGGGTCCTACCCAGTCAGCAAAGCTGTATCCGGATGTTCCCAGCCTTATTTCAACTTCACTTTTTGCTGATGTATTACTCAAATACCACCTTTATCCTTATTCAATCAACTGCTCAGATCAAGCGACTTTCTATCATATTCTTCAAACCTCCGCAGTCAATGGAATCATGATGAAGTTCCAGCCTTCTGGAAGCAAAGTCTCAGTTCGTTTATCAAAGCAAGGTTGACAACTTGTTTACAACTTCAATATAAATATGTAAGGATAGTTGTAAACTTTCCTCAAGCTGTTTGTGCTGCAGGTTGTTTATAACTTGAATAATAATGAACATTGCATAGCTGCAAACACTGGAGTATGACATGGATGTCAAATCATTAATATCAGAATATTTAAGGAAGAACGGAGAGGTTCGTTCATCTGAGATAGTAAAGGCCACTGGTTTCTCTCGAACCTATGTTGATCGCTTTTTCAGGGAATTACGTGAGGAAGGTGTGCTCACTCTTATAGGTAAAGCAAATAAGGCAAAGTACATTCCTGCTACTGAAAAAAGGGTGACAGCCGAGAATAGATCCATAAAAAGAATTCACAATATCCTCACAAATAAAGATCTGAGCGAAGATAAGGTTTATTCCAGGATAAAAACCAGAACCGGGATAATATATGGGCTTTCTGAGAATGTATCCGGGATAATTGAATATGCTTTCTGTGAAATGCTAAATAACGCAATAGAACATTCATCTTCAGAGAAGATAGAAGTTAGAATGGAGAGAAAACTCGAAAATGTCATGTTTGAAATCAGGGATTATGGAGTTGGTATTTATAACAACATAAGAATCAAGTTGAACCGGGAGAACGATATGGACTCAATTCAGGACCTCATTAAAGGAAAATTGAGTACATCTCCAGCTACACACAGCGGCAAGGGAATATTCTTTACTTCCAGAGTGAGTGAAATTCTGACCATACAGAGTTCACAAAAGAAACTGATCTTTGATAATCTGGTTGAAGATATTTTCATCAGAAATGTCAATAATACAAAAGGAACGAGAGTTGTTTTTTCCATAAGCCTCGATTCAACAAAAGAACTGAGGGAGATCTTTGACCGGTTTACAGATGATCATTACTCATTCAGTAAGACGGAAGCATTTATCAAATTGTACGAAAAAGATACAAACTACATTTCGCGTTCACAGGCTCGAAGAGTGATGACAGGTCTTGAAAAATTCAAAACCATTATCCTTGATTTTAAGGGAGTCGCGACCATGGGACAGGCCTTCGCTGATGAGATCTTCCGTGTCTGGCAAGGGAAATACCCGGAAATAACAATCATTTACAGAAATACTGCTGAGAACGTCATATTCATGATCAGGAGAGCTCTGGCCGGTTCCTGATAAACATACAGATGTTCTGGCAGTATCTTTCAGTTTCAAGCAGACAACAGTTATTTTATTATGTATGCATTAACCGCAAAGCCAGAGTTCTGCAGCCTGTGATAGATTTTTCTCCGAATTTGTGGCGGATGCTGTCAACCGTGCTGTCAATCACTTTTTCCCTGTCTCCGAACATCTCCTGCTGACGCCCGGATTCCTGAGATAGTGAGCTGAGACATACACCTATCAGCCTTATTCTGGAATTTACAGCGGAACGGGCTAGCATAGCGGCAACGCTGTAGAGAATTCTTGCGTTATCCGTTTGCCCTGAGAGAGCATATGCTCTGGAGCGGCGCTGCAGATTGCTCATCCTGTACTTCAGTGTAACTGTGCTTCCGGCAAGCCCTTTATCCCGTGCCCTGCGGGCCACCTTCTGGCACATCAGCGCAAGAACCGGAAGGTACTCCTCCGGCTCCAGCACATCCGTGCTGAAGGTATGCTCATTGCTTATTGACAGCGGTTGCGAAGCCAGATCGCCGGGAACAACAGGGGAATCATCGATTCCTCTGCAGAGATAATAGAGGCTGTCACCATGTTTTCCGAGAAGTGCCCGGAGCTGCTGCCGCGTGAATCTATGCAGATCCGCTATTTTTTCTATTCCAAGGCTGAGAAAACGCCTCTGCGTTGCCGGACCCACACCCCAGATTCTCCCCACAGGAAAATCAGTAATGTCGTCCGGTTTCAGTTCAACAATCCCTTTTGGCTTCGCCCTGTTCGAAGCCATCTTCGCGAGAAACCTGTTCTGTGCTATACCTGTACTGGCCCAGAGCCCTGTTCGGTCCAGAATTGCCTTCTGTATCCGTATGGCCAGTTCACGTGGTGATGAGCTTCCAACAACCCCGGTTACATCCATGAAAGCCTCGTCGATGCTGGCAGGATCAACTATCGGTGAGAATGAGAGCAGAACCTGGAGTATCTTTCTGGTATAGGATGTATAACTTCCGTGACTTCCCGAAATGATGACCGCTTCCGGTGCCAGGCGCATGGCTCTTACTATGGGCATCCCGGAACTTATCCCTCTTTCACGCGCTTCGTAACTGCATGAGGCCACAACGGACCTGAGAGTTCTACCGCCGACGATGACCGGCTTTCCATTCAGCCACGGAAAGGAAAGGCGCTCCACCGATACAAAGTAGGTGTCCATGTCTATGTGAAAGATAGTGCGGGATGATGCTCTCATATTTCAACCTTTTAAATAGTGACAGGCACGAATGTCACTATTTATTCGGAGTAGTGGAAATCAAGAGTCCAGGTGAGATCAGATGTGTCAAAATGAATTTCATAAACATCTTCTTCTTCAGTGCGTACAACGTAATGAAAAAGCGGATAAGCTCCGTCGCGGCTTTCCCATTTCGAGGATACCGAAGCGATATGGTACACATGGCCGTTCCACCTGAAACGGCACGGACGCACTGTTCCTCCGGTGAAATGACTGATCATTTCGACCGGTTCATCATACCTGGTCACCACGCTCCTGCCTCCTTCATAACTCTAAAATAGTAAACGTATGTTTACCGGTCAAGTCTCAAGCAAGTGGGGTCGGGCCTCAAAACTTAGCATTAAGGGTCGGGGCTAAAAAATTAGCGTTTCTAATGCTAATTTTTAAGCCCTGACCCTTTGCTAAATGCTAAGTTTTGAGGCCCGACCCCTTTTGCAATGTTCGGTGAAGGCGCCAGATATCTCTCAGGGCTCTTGGGATTCTTTTTGTCAGCGGTAGCGGCGTAGCCCGGATCTCTCTCAGATGAATGGGGATTTCACGGATATTCACTCCGGCACGCTGTGCTCTGATTACGAATTCAGTTGGAAACATGTCCAGTTCAAATCCACACCGGGCGGGAATATCCTCTATGGCTTTTCTCCAGATTACCTTCGGGCCATGAGTATCCGTTCCATCGTATCCGAGCAACGCTCTGAGAAGAAATGTCAGTGTGAGAGTCGCAGCCTTTCGAACGAGGGGGCGTTTATCAGCTTTCCCCGCAAGAACCTTGGAACCCTGTACAAAATCAACATTACCGGATCCGAGCAGCTTCAGACCTCGAATCCAGAAATCAAGATCCAGCACATCCAGATCATCAATTATGAGAATTTCCCCTTCAGCTTTGAGAAGGCCTGTTTTCATGGCAAGTCCGTAATTCGGATCAGGGAGGGATACTGAATGCAGGGAGGGATACTTCTCAGTGAGATCATGCAGAAGGTCTGCCGTGCTGTCCGTAGACCCATTCTCGATTACTGATATTTGAAATCCGGAAGGGAGCATTTCCAGAATCGGGACAAGCTGGCTTTCCAGAATTCCTTCCTCATTAAAAACGGGAATGATGATCTCCACTGTTGAAGCGTTCTCCGGACAAGCATCCAGGAGAGATTCCGTATCCCGGTTCAAACCCCTGTTTGAATTTGTCATGATACTTCTTTTCTTTTGCGCCCCATTCTGGCTACGAGCAGACTCATCTCAAACAGGACATATAGAGGAAGGGTCAGCATTATCTGAGTCAGCGGATCCGGAGGAGTCAGCAGAGCCGCTATGATAAGCAGCCCTACTATTATATGTCTTCTGAATCTTGCCAGAGAATGTGGAGTTACAACTCCCATCCTCACCAGTATAAGCACCAGAACTGGAAGCTGAAATGCGATGCCGAACAGGAGAATGAACCTGCCGAGGAAACTGATATAGTTCGCAAGGCTCCAGTCTCCCGTGATATTTCCGGTTTCAAAACTGTGAAATACACCGAGCACCGGTTCAAGCATAAGGAACCAGGCAAATGCAGCTCCTGCAAAAAAAAGGAGAACCGAGATAACTGCCGCTCTGACAGCTGTTTTCCTCTCCTTTCTGTACAATCCCGGAGAAACGAATCTCCAGAACTGATAGAATATTATCGGAGAGGAAACAATAATACCCGCAGCAAGCGAAAGATTGAGGTGGGCTGAGAAAGCCTCCGCCGGGGCAAGAGTCTGGAGTTTTTCGGGACCATGGCTGAGCACCAGTATCATCAGTTGTCTGCTGAACAGAAAGGATACAATCACAGAACCTGCAAGTACTCCCAGGACAATGAATATCCGCTTCCTCATCTCTTCAAGGTGCTCCCAGAAATTACCCTCGGTGATATTTTTCAATTTGGATTTACGCTCTCAAAGAGGTTAGAACTTTCGGAAGAATTTCCTCTTCCTGATCAGTTGTCATATGAATCAGGCGGCAGTCACCCCAGTTGAAGGGAAGAGCCCAGATCCGCTCGCCTCTTCGGGTTTTCTTATCATGCTGAAGCAACCTGGAGAGTGCTTCAGAAGAAGGTATTCCTTCGATTTCCGTTGGCAGACCGCATAATTCCAGGTAGTGCTTTATCTCTTTCGGAAGGTTACTGTTTCCACCGAATCTGACAGCAATAGAGGCTTCAGCGATCATGCCAAGACCAACCGCTTCCCCATGAGACAGTTTGAATTCACTTGCGCTCTCAAGAACGTGTCCGACTGTATGCCCAAGGTTCAGAAGCATTCTTGATCCACTCTCAAGCAGGTCTTCAGAGACTATTTCACCTTTTACCCTGAGACACCTTTTTATCATCTCAAGAATCTGATCTGACGGATATCCCGCTTCGCTTACTTCCTGAATAATGGTCTTGATTCCCGGATCACCTATCAGAGCTGTTTTCAACGCTTCTGCCATACCGTTCCGGAATTCCCGTTCGGGGAGTGTCTCAAGATATTCTGGTGATATCACAATCATCTCTGCAGTGTGAAAAGTACCTATCTGGTTCTTTACTCCTGCAAGGTTCACACCGGTTTTTCCACCAAGACATGCATCCACCATTGACAGAAGTGTGGTGGGAACGAGCATCAATCTCAAACCTCTGAGGTAAGTTGATGCTGCCATTGCACCTATATCACACGTCAGTCCGCCTCCTACTACAATAACAGGAGTATCTCTCCGGACTCCTGCTCCTCCCATGCTTCCCCATATCTGATCGAGCGTAAATGTATTTTTCAGTTCCTCTGTGGCTTCCATCAGATAAATGCCCGAAGATGTGGAAATAAGAGACTGCAGCTGATGATTCCACAGCCTTCCGACTTCCGAATCAACAACAAGAAAGGAACTCTTCCATTCGTCCGTCAGTTCCTTTATCCAGTTCAATCCATCAGAGCTTGTGCCTGCACTGGCATATGTGTGTACTACTGTAACAGCATCATTGATATGCAGATTAACATTATAATCCTTCATATTGCTCACGGCCCCCAGACAAACCAGATGAACGCGGCTCCGGCAATAGTTGCGGCAAGGGTGAAGGGAAGCCCGATTTTAACAAAGTCCATGAAGGATACTTTAAATCCGTTCTTTCTCAGGACAGATACGGATACAATATTCGCCGCGGCGCCAACCGGCGATATATTACCGCCAAGACAAGCTCCTATGAGCAAGCCGAATGTGAGATAGTAGTGACTCTGGCCATGATTACCCAGAGTCTGTGCTATTGCGTGTGTTACCGGAATCATAGCGGTAACATATGGAACGTTATCTATAAAAGCACTGAAAATCACAGAGCTTGTCACTACTAACAGGAAAGCCAGCAGCGGGTTATTGCCCGATACGCCTGCCAGAAATACACCTATTTTTTCCATAACTCCAAGCTGCTCCAGAGCTCCAACCATGAAGAATATCCCGGCCAGCAGAAAGAGTGTATCCCAGTCAAATCCTCTCAGGATTGTTCTTGTAGATCGATTGCAATAGTTCTCTCCACATTTATTTCGAGGATGTTTCCTTCTGTAAAAAGAATGCCAGATAACACTGACCGCTCCGCCTGCAGCGCATAGGAGACCTGCTTCCAGACCGACACCCGGAAAAAAGAAACTGAGAATCGCAAGTCCAAGAATCACACCTGCAAGCACCCATGCCGGAAACCAGCTGCTTACTTCCGGGGCCTTCACCACAGGTAAGGCTCTTGGATCTCTTCTCAGAAGCTTGTGAAGTACAAAGAAAGAAGCTATGGCTCCAATCTGAACGGCAAAGAATATGCCTGGTTTTCCGTCCATAAAAAAGAAATCATTAAAATCCATGTTTTCCGCAGCTGCGAGAATCATACTGGGAGGATCACCAATAAGCGTAGCTGTTCCCTGGAGATTACTGGCAACGGCAATTCCGATAAGGAGACCTACCGGATTCGCATCCAGTTTTTTCGCAACCGCAAGGGCTATGGGAGCAACGATCATAACAGTTGCGACGTTTTCAACAAAAATGGAGATCACGCCTGAAAGGATACATAGATATATGGCTGCATGACCGTAATCCCTGGCTCTTGTAACAATGTGCGCTGCAAGATATCCCGGTATCCCGACTTCAATAAGGACTTCAGCAATCAGCAGAATTCCGGAGAATATAAGCAGTACACTGAAGTTGATCCCTGAGAAAACAGTACCCATTTCATGCCAGCCTGCAAAGCATCCAAGTATCATGCTGCAAAGAATGGCAAGAGCAGCGGACAACCAGATTGCTGTTCCCCGTTTTTTATGAGCGACAGCAATATAGGCGTACGCTGCCAGGAAGAAGATAGAAAATACCAGGCCTGAATTCAACTTCAGTTTCCCGTATGGTACTCTACAAGAGTCAAAGTGCTGTCAGCTGTGGAACTGGAAACCATTCCAACATTCGGAGCCAGCCATATGTGCCTGCTTACGGTAGTAGTCTCAGGGTTGAATCCGCTTACTCGTATCCAGTTCACAGTCGTCTCATACTGACGGATATGATAGCAATCCGACCATTCTCCATCAGGACTTGTTTCAATTCCGAGCACGGTTGAAGTTCTTTTCCAGTCATGGCTTATTGTAACTCCCTGGTCGACTGCAAATGTTGAGATGCTGTCAATTCTTGTGTATCCGGAAACAAGAGGCCAGTCCAGCCATATCACCCATGCCTGATATAGAGGAACTTCATAGCCATTGAACATGACCCGATGATCTTCGTAATGTTCAAGCTGACCGTCTCCGTCAATCCAGTACGAGTAGTCCGCTCCGGAAAGAACCCTGTAACACGCTCTCTCTCCAACTTCTGTCTGATCGATAACTGTAACAATCAGGCTGCCGCTCTCATTAATTGAATACTCCCACTGGCTGCCTATACTGTTTATCGGAAAGTAGTCTGAACCCAACCTGTAAAACAGCGGATTCCTGTCACAGCCAACCAATGTCGCGATCAGTACAATTGACAGGACCGGTATCAGTAGCTTTTTCACAATGTCACCACCCTGGAAATACCGAAAAGGAGAATGAATGAATCACCTGTTTCCATCTCACCAAGTACACTGGAGTAGTCTGCTCCCACTCTTCCCCTGAAGCCTGCTCCCATACTGAAATCCCATTTCATTCCGATTCTCCAGACAGGATCCCAGGATACAGGATCAGCTCCATTATTATTACTCAACGAACTGCGGCAGATTCCGAATCCGCACTCTATCCCCGGATTGAATACATTACCCCAGGGTCTTAAGTAATAACCAACGTTTATTCCGGGTTTCACGAGAGTAAGGGTTACCGAGCCCTGGTCAGTACTTCCAAACACACTTCCATTAATCCCGCCTCCCACTTTAAGGGAAGGCGTTATGATCCAGGACGCGGACAATCCGACATCCACTCCGGTACTCAGGCTGTTTCCCCATTGACCGGTGGGAAATGACGGACCTCCTGTCGCGACCAGTTCAATATCGATGGCCGCGCACGTTATCATAGCAGCAAATGTCAGTATCATGGCATATCTCAATGCAACCTACCTCCTTGTAAATCCAGAGCAGGCAGCGCCATATCCTGCATACCGGTCAGGATTTTCAATGATTCTCCCGCTACTTTTCTTAATGCGTTCTCCGCAAGACTTGGAAGGTTGTTCTCCTGACTCAGATGCGCCAGAACACATACTTCCAGATTCTTATGACTAACCGAACCAAGCAGTTCTGCGGCAGCCTGGTTCGAGAGGTGACCGGTGGTTGACGCAATCCTCTGTTTCAGGCTCCATGGATAATTTCCCTCCCATAGCATATCCTCATCATGATTGAATTCCAGAACAAGTGCAGTACATCCGGAAAGGCTTTCCTTTACCAGAGGACTGGACTGCCCAAGATCAGTGGCGATTCCAAGCCGTCCGTAATCCCATTCAATTACATATCCTGATGGATCAGCTGCGTCATGAGCAACACTGAACGCGCTTATCGAATATGCTCCAAAATCAAAACTGGTTCCATTTGGAAACACAATAGCCTCCTGAATTTTACCCAGTCTGTATCTGGAAGCGTTCAATGTTCCATCTGTGGCAAAAACAGGAATTCTCCACTTTCTTGAAAGCACGCCGGCTCCTTTTACATGATCTGAGTGTTCATGACTTACAAATAGTGCTTGAGGATGTATGCCTGAAAAACCGGAATCAACAAGTCTGGACGTGTGAACCTTCCCGCTCAATCCTGCGTCTATGAAAATCATTACCCCGTCATGTTCTACTGTAAAAGCATTGCCCCTGCTTCCGCTGGCAAGTACACCAAGCCTCATAATTCAGCCTCTTCATCATTCAAAACACAATGAAATACAGCTGAATCGATCGGATACTCCGGATACCCTGTCTGGCCCCAGAAATTTTTCAGCACCCATGCACTGTCAGAGGACAGTGAGTTAAGACTGAACACACAAATACCGCTGCATCCTCGCGAAAGGGCTTCCTGCGCGCCAATCAGTGCGGAAGTAATCGACTGATTGTAAATACCTATTCCATGAACTACTCTTGACGGATGGATACCGGTTCCGAGAATCGCCAGTTCTCTTGCCTTCGCTGCATCTGTGGTATAGACCATCGTACAGACAAAATCAACAAGTCCCGCAGAAAGCCAGTATCTCCAGTCACAGGAATAATAGTTTGCCGCTTCGTATGGATCAGCCATTACAGCACACGAAAGAAGTGTTCCCGGTGATTCTCCCCTTAAAGCGGATCTCACCGTTTCCACTGTCAAGGTAACCTGACTGGTTTTCCATTGAGACCACAATTCAGACAGTTCTTCCGAACCACTGTTCCTTCTGAAGAGGTCCAAAGGATCTCTTCCCGTTTTGAAATAGAAAGCTTCCACTGAGGATGATTCAAATCCAAAGAAGGGATTTGGATAGCGAATGTAATCAAGATGTATTCCATCAACGTTGTACTCAGTCGCGATTTCAACGGCGATATCCGCGATAAATTCACGAACCTCGGGTACTGAGGGAGACAGAGTAGCTCCTACAAGTCCTTTTTCCTCGCATTCCATGCGCGAGTAATCTCTGCTTGAACGACCATATCTGTCAGCAATAAACCAATCAGGGTTGGAGTGCCAGATATGTGTGGAATCAGAAGGCGGTTGCGGAGCGGACCAAACAAGAAACGCATTCACCCATGCATGAACTTCCATTCCGCGAGGGCGAGCTCTGGTTATGATGTATTCAAGCGGATCGAAATCCTGCTGAAAAGCGGCCAGTGGAAGTATGGAGGAATCATAGTAGGCTTCCGCTCTGCCTACTACCTGAACAATAAGACCATTTGCTCCAGCTGCTGCTGCATTCTCTATAAGCGCATCTATAGCTTCAGGGCTGGTCAGTCCATCTCTTACAACCCAGAAGTATCTGCCGGCACATACAGGAGCAGTTCCCTGGACTGATCCTGCGAAAATCAGCATGAGCGTAAGTAATACCGGTAATCCTGTCTTCATATTTCTCACCTTTTGCTGCTGAAACAGATTTCGGAAACTGCCCTGATTAAATGCTCAATATCGACAATATTGTTCTCCGGGCTGATTGAAAAACCCAGATATCTATCCGGATTGGATATATCTCTGCCTGTATTCTCCAGATAAGCAAGCCTCTCTGAGGAATTGTGCGATGGAAGAACAATGTTTGCATTCTCCAGCTTCGCATGAAATTTATCCGGCGCTCTCCTCATACTCAGCAAAGCCGTCCCCGGAAGAAGATTATCGGTACAATCTCCAATGATGGAGTATTTAATCCCATTACAATCAAAACCGTCGAGCAGATCTTTGCGAAGCTGATTCACAATCCTTGCCCTGGGAACAATACCGGTGTTGATAATGTCAATAGCGGCAGTCATTCCGGAAATTCCGGGAATATTCATCATGCAGGAGAATTCCGGAGCATTACTCATCAACCAGGGATCAATGTCAGTTAGTACAACTGCTGCTGCCCCCGGTGGTCCGCCGATTTTCTGCGAAGAAATAGTGATTACGTCTATATCAGTACGTGATAAATCGATCTCGACCTTCCCGGCCGCGTAACAGGCATCGGAGTGAAATAGAGCTCCATTCGAATGAGCAATCGACGAGAGTTCTTCAACGGGTTGAATAACACCTGAAACACCACTTGCCCAGGCAATGGTTACAAGACCGGTTTCGTTATTCATCGCATCCTGCAATGACTCAGGAATAATCCTGCCGTCACTGTTGATCGGAAGAATGGTAATGCTGTATCCCTCTCTTCCGAGCATCCTGAGAGCTGTAATTATAGAAGTGTGTTCAACTGGAGATGAAATTATATGTTTCCTGTTTTTTCCCCCCGCCTGTCTTCCCATGGAAAGGACGGAAAGACCGTTTGCCACTCCACCATCGTAATAGAACAGTGTTCTTGAACCACCGACGAATTCAGCAATCAGCGTCTCTGCTTCTTCAACGAATTTCTGGGTTTTTCTTCCAGGCAGATTACTGCTGCGACGGTGTCCATATCCCCTTTTCATAACCGAGGTAAGTGCTTTGATCGCTTTTTCGTTGACAGGTGTCATTGTAAGATGATCAAGGTACGTAATTCTATTCAGTTCATTACCCCCATATTTGTGAAACTCTCAGGAAATTCTTCCTTCTCAGGTCTTGAGAAGAGTTCGCTGATTGCCTCCATGATCGGGCAGTCTCTGTTAAGTATCCTCCTGACAGTCCTTGTAATAGGCATATCTACACCGTATCTGTCAGCGAGTGTCATCACGGCATAGGATGTGTCCACTCCCTCTGCCAATCCTGATATGCCTTCAAGGGTTCCGCAGGCAAACGCTTCTCCGAATATCCTGTTGTGACTGAAAGGAGAAAACAGGGTCGCCTCGTAATCACCCAGATGAGAAAGCCCGTATACACTTCTCCAGTCTCCGCCCATGGCGGCAACAAGCCTGGCGATTTCCTGCGGGGCGCGAGCCATGAGAGCACCTTTGAGACCTGACATGTTAAGTCCGTCAAGTATCCCAGCCGCTATTCCAATAACGTTCTTGGCAGCAGCTCCCACTTCGCAGCCAATCATGTCGCGCGATCGGTAGAAGCGTATCAGATCACTGCTCATCAGATTGGATATGCGAATGGCGTTATCATCGCTGCCGGATACAATAATCATGCAACTGGGTACTTCCGCTACAAATTGCTGCGGGTGCCCGGGGCCTACCCAGACAGAAAGGCTTCGTGGATTCAGGCCTTCCTGGTCAGCGATTTCGGACAATCTCAATCCGGTTACTTTCTCTATACCTTTCATGCAGAGAATGAGATCTGTACCTGACAGCTCGATCGCGGATAGTTCTGATGCAAGTTTTCTGAATTCCTGAGCGGGAACCGCTACGGTTACCAGGTCACAGACAGATATTTCTGCAAGGTCTGTGGTCAGATGGATATTGTCAGGAAGTTTGAGGTACCTGTTTTTTCCGGTTTTCTGCAGTTCACGAAAACCCGGTGCGTCTCCGGGCTCCCAGCCAAGCATAGTATTTCCCACTCTGGATCCATACCAGAGGTGGAAACTTCCCCATCTCCCGCATCCTAGAACTGCCTGCTTAACCGGCATTATAGCCAGCTGTACGGGTTTTATACCGATGTTTCAATGTCAGACATACTCCCGGGTATAGTTTCAACTGAAGCATACTTTTTAAACAACTCTCCCCATGGGGTCGCGAGAGCTTCCCTGATTCTTTTTTTACCTACAAGATTCAGCCAGAATACATCATGATATAATCTGCTTGCGAAAAAAGACCATGGAACAATGGGGCTTCTTAGCAGAATATTCTCCAGAGGTTTCAGCCAGCCGTGGTAAATAGCCTTCTGCCCTCTGCTTGCGAAAGTCTCTGTCTGTACGAAGTGAAAGTTCACCTTTGAGATGTCTTCTCCTACAACCTCGATCTCTCCTGTATCTCCAACCCCGAGTCCTTCTTCATGAGCAAGCCTGATGAAATCCAGTTTCATCGGATCGAACCCCTGCATTTTCGCGCTTATCGCATCAATTGCCACCTGATCCGCTGAAGCAAGGATATAGTTCTTTACGTGGGGAATCATAGCTCTCGGACCGGGTCCTTCTCCGGCAAAGGTTCCATCCATCACGGCAAGAATACCGGGATGTATCTTCTTCTGTATTCTGAGGAGATCAACGAGGGTTTCATGTATGACACTGTGTGTCCAGTGGCGGCGCTCACTGAGCAGACCGCCGAAAGCGTTCTTCATCGCACCGGTGATTGTAGTGAATACATGTGTTTTCACTGTTGGTAGATGAATGATGTTCTTTCCTATGAGAATATCCGGAACTTTCACACCGTCAGGGAAAATCTTCCCCAGAACTCTGAAAGGCTTGTCAGGCTTGAATTCCACCCATTTCACAGGTTTTTCGTACAGTCTGACCTTGCGAATTCCGTGCAGATCTTCATCTACCTGTCTGAGATGGTTTCCTATTTCCCCTTTCTTATCACTGACAACAACGGTCCTGTTGTGAGTGGAAACAAGCTGATCTTTACTGTAACCATCCTTCAGAAGGCTTCTTATCACACCATCGAGCTGCCAGGGTGTTGTGGAACAGGCAGGATACCAGTGATGCCATGACACATTTATCTTAAGCAGAACGTCCTGGTTTTTATCCAGAACGTCCAGATAATCAATGCTTTTGAGAAGCCTGTGATAATCCTCCAGCACGGTATCCGGTGATGTTTTCAGTACAGCGACTTTGCTTTTCATGTGCTATCCTTATACAATCCACTGGTTTTCCATCTTCGATGCGCCCACCAGTAGAGTTCCGGGTTTTCTATGATCAATCTTTCAAGTTCAAGCGTATATTGCTGCGTAATCCTTTTTTCTGCCTCTTCCCGTGGAATATCTCTATTCGCACGTATGGGTTCCGATATTACAAGCCTGTGGTCGGGACCTTTCCCTATTCGGATCAGCACCGCCAGAACAACCGGCACTCCGAGCTTCGTGGAAAATGCCGCTGCTCCTCTTGGAGTGGACGCTGGGTAATTGAAGAAATTAACGACTATTCCGCTTTCCCCGGCATCCTGATCCGATAGCCAGCACACGTATCCCCCCCGTTTCATCGATGATAATACACCTTTAACCGCTGCTCTCCGATTATACAATTCTATTCCGTGCATGGAGCGCATATGATTAATAAACCCATCAACAAGACTGTTGCTCTGTCGCCCCACGAGAAAAGCAACATCTCCAAGAAGATACTTGTTTGCGATACCGAAGAGTTCCCAGTTTCCGAAATGTCCTGTAATGATAATCGCTCCCTTTTCATCGCGGAGAGATTCAAGAGCTTCAGGATTATCTATTCTGATGTGTTTTTCTATATAGCTCTGATCCATTTTCCACTGTCGCGCATATTCAATCATGAAACGCCCGGAATTTCTGTAGGATTGAAGTGCAATTCTATCAAGTTCCTCAGGTGGCTTCTCAGGGAAAGCAAGTCCGAGATTAACAAGGACGATTTTTTTTCTGATTCGCAGCACTTTCCATGCGAACCATCCCATAAATGCGCCAAGTGACAGAGCACATCTGATTGGCGGAAGACCCACCATGAAAACGGTAATCCGCACAAATACATACTCGATCCAGTGACTGAATGAAGGTCTTTTCAATTTTTCCATTTCAGCTCCTGCCAAAAGGAATCCGTACTTTAACGGCCTGCTCCGGGCACAGTTCATGACAGCAGAGGCACATGATGCATTTACGGCGGTTCATTACTGCTCTTCCATCTTTAATAATTATCGCGTTTACCGGACAACCCTCTGCGCAGATTCCACAACCGATACATTTCTCTGTAGATACAGGCGGTTTCTTGAAGAGCATTCTAGCTATTCCACCCATAAATGAAGGAAGCAGGTTATAGAAGCTCTCTCCCGGGACTTTGAAATTCTCAAGTATACATTCATTCAAACCGTATACAGAGATTTCGGAGCGCGGTTTGCCAAGTCCCCTTTCACGGGCAATTCTGTTCGTATGGATATCAAGTGGATCAAGACCGGCCAATTCAGTCATAATCATATCGAGGCACACACCATCTCTCGAAAGACCAAGCAAACCATCCCATCTGGGAGTTCCATCGGTACTCGGTCCTTTTCCATCCATCGCAAGAATTGCGTCCATAATGGTTAAATCAAAATCGACGATCTCATAGATATCAACAAGGTATTTCGATAAATCAACCGGTCTTACGCCATAACTGTGCAGTACAGCTTTCCCAAGCCCTGGAATCGCGCCAAAAGCGTTTTTCACTGCATTGGTCAACCTGCAGAGTCCGTGTGTTTTGAATTTGCACATATTTATTAATACATCACATTCCAGAACCGGACTGGCGATGTCGTATGTTCTGCTCATGACTGTTTTTCGAACACATCCCGCTTTTTCAAAATTAACCAGTTCAAATCCGAGTTCTTCAGCAATCCGGGAGTACCCGCAGTTCTTCCAGTATCTTTCAACTCCTTTTACAGCTCCGCCGGGACTGTCTCCTACAGTAACTGTACACCCCTCGTTGCGCAGCAGAATAATCATTGCGGCAACAACCTCCGGATGTGTTGTTATTGCTCTCTCGGGTGATTTTGCAGAGAGCATATTAACCTTCAAAAGAACTTCAGCACCCGGAACAACCGAATCCGGCCATCCTCCGGCCTGTTCAAGCATTATCAGAATCGCATCGATCAGTTCGCTTCTATCGTACGATTCGAATCCAGCTTTGAGAACTACATCATAAGTCATAACATCTTCCAGTAATTATCATCTTGCATCTGCCGGATCATCCACCAAACTGGCAATTCCCAAGAGCAGGGGCAACAACACTGTTCTTACCTGCTCTTTTTGCCATGTACATCCTTTGGTCAGCATACTTCAGCAACATATCCCTGTCTCTCACATCAGTAAGGTATGTTGAAACTCCAAGACTGATACTGACTTTCCCCAGAGGCTGCTGTTCAGAATGAGGAATTCGGCAAGAGGACTCAACCACTCTCTTTCTTATCCTCTCAGCAATTTCAACTGATTCCCTCTCATTTGTGAATGGAAGAATACAGACAAACTCTTCCCCACCATATCTGATAAGAATATCTACTTCTCGAATCGCTTCAGCCATAGCCTGTACCACTGTCGTAAGCAGTGTATTTCCCATAGGATGCCCCCATGAATCATTGTAGTGTTTGAAGTCATCTATATCCATCATGATAAGAGAGAAAGGGAAACTGGATCTGTCAGTCCGCCTGAATTCGTCTTCAAGTTTCTCTTCGAAGAACCGCAGATTGCCCAGACCTGTAAGTCTATCCTTTCTTGCGAGTTCCAGTATTCTGGAATGCAGCATAGCGTTCTCCACTGCTGTTGCCGCATGGTTCGCCAGGGCAATAACAATACGTTCGGACTCTGCGGAAAACCTTTCTGGGATTGGACTCTGAATATCAATGGCGCCTACTACCCGATCCTGTACTATCATTGGAACAGCGAGTTCACTTCTTGTGCTGGCGATGTTTTCCACATACCGGATATCTTCTCTGGTCTTTAGAATATTTATCGCTTTCCGAGATGAGATAGAAGCGGCAACCACTCCGGATGACATATTACTGTCGGACTTTATTCTGCCCATAGCAATCTGTTCTCTGATTCGGATAGTAAGACCTGCAGGATCAATTTCCGAATCGTATCCGAAGGTTACGGCAACCTTCATTGAATGGGGAATCAAATCATCTTTGTTACCTTCAGCAAGAAAAACAGCAGCAGCTTCTGAAGGGAAAAATCTCCGCAGAGCCAGTATGACTTCATGGCAGATCTTATCTAAATCCTGTGTTGAGTTCAATTCTCTTCCGATCACAGAAATGGTTTCAAGTTCCTCATTCATTTTTCTGAGATTCTCTCTGAGAATGTATTCCTCCGTGACATCACTCGCCATAATAACAACACCGGCGAAATGATCTGCTCGCTGGAACGGTATATAGCTTACATTCAGCACCTGATCTTTCTGTCCAACCTTACCGACATGAACCTGTCTGTTGAGTATGGGGCTTTCCTCTTCGAGAGTAGTATTGAAAGATTTATCCTTGTCGGATATCAGGACAGGAAGCACTTCCCTTAACCTTTTTCCTATAAGGTTGCTTGCTATCTTGCCGAATAATTTACAGGCTCTCGGAGTGACCTGAAGAAGAAAACCGGAATTATCAACAACAAGAATTCCTGAATCAAGGCTGTTCATAATAGCGGACATCTGTTCCCGCTCATCAGTTACTTCTTCCAGGACCATCGCATTTAGAATCGCTTCAGCTGTATGCGCGGCATAGTGCCTCAGCGCTTCCAGATCGGTACTTTCTATTTTTCTTCCAGTCACGTATCTATCACATCTGATAAGACCGATTGGACGTCTTGCCGCAATAAGCGGTGTATCTATGTAATCCTTTGAGCCTGCCCACCACATTTTCTCGTCTGCTATGTCAATCTCATTTGATTGAATCTGGCGCAGCTCCCGAATGGCAATTCCTGAAGGGAGATCATGGTACTCGCGTAGATGAAGGGATTTTGGAATATTGGACAGGTTTCTTCCAAATGCAGCTTCAGTGACGAGTTCATCCGTTTCAGAGAGATATCGACAAACCCATACTCTGTCAAAACCAAGCCCTGTAAGTACCCCGTTGGCCATTCTTCTGAATATATCCTTGACACTCATGGTTCTACCGAGCTCTTCAGTCAGTTTCCATGTCGCTTCAAGCCTGTTTACTCTGTTTTCCAGATAACCACAGAGCTTATTCAATATAAACTCTCGGTCAGGCGGATTATTTCTTTCAAGATGGTAATCTACAAATGAAGAGTCCCTCTTCATAAGAGTTTCACAGATTGATAAAAATGCTTCCGGTCGAATGGGAAGTTCCTCAATTCCGTCGACTCCAGCCCACTCTGCCCTTAAACGAAGGGAAGCATCCAGTCCGGGTGTCAACAAAAGAAAGGGAACCTCGGATGTATGCGATTCCTCTTTGAGATACCGGCACACCCTCAGTCCATCAAGCATAGGTAAGAAGTACCCGCACACAACCAGAGAAGGGTTTGAGGTTGCAGCTCTGGAAATAACTTCTATTCCGGTACTGCACGTTTTTATATCGTAGCCCTCGAGCCTCAATACTTTTCCAAGAATCTGCAGGAGTCCTGCATCATTATCAGCGATTAGAACAGTTTTATTCCCTGGCATAAACTAAATATCATTCCAAGCCTGCATACTACACCATCCCTTTACTGCAAGGCCGTATATGCAGGTTCATCACGAAGAATCGCGATTTTTACCGGATCAATCCTGCGTTTCGGTGTCAATCGCTGCCTGGGCTGCTGCCAGCCTTGCAATCGGAACCCTGAATGGAGAACAGGATACATAATCCAATCCAATCGAGTTGAAGAACCAGATCGATTCAGGATCTCCGCCATGTTCTCCGCAGACACCAATCTTAATATCAGGTTTGACTCTTTTTCCCTCTTTTACTGCGATTTCAACTAACTTACCTACACCATTGACATCAATGGATGTAAAGGGGTCCTTTTCATAAATACCCATCCTGACATAATCACTCAGGAAAGCGCCTGCATCATCTCTTGAGAATCCGCAGGCCATCTGTGTAAGATCGTTTGTGCCAAAACTGAAGAAATCTGCGTATTCTGCTATTCTGGCTGCATCAACAGCAGCACGAGGTACTTCGATCATAGTGCCGATACGATAATAGATGAAATCTGCAGGTAAACCCTTTTCTTTAAAGACTGTATCTATCACTTCCTGCGCACGGCCGCGGGTAATTTCAAGTTCCCGTGGATGTCCAACCAGTGGAATCATGATCTCAGGCAGAACTTCAGTACCGCTTTCCTTTACTTCGATGGCTGCTTCCATAATAGCTCTTACCTGCATATCGGAAACTTCCGGGTATGTCAAACCCAGCCTGCACCCTCTATGACCGAGCATCGGGTTGAATTCATGAAGCTTATCAACGGTTCTCTGAATCTTCTCTATCGGTACTTCCATCTCTCTGGCCATTTCAAGCTGCCCCTGACTATCATGCGGCAGGAATTCATGAAGTGGCGGATCAAGAAGTCTTACCGTACAAGGGCGGCCTTCGAGTTTCCGGAATATCTGTACAAAATCTCCACGCTGCAGAGGAAGCAGCTCTTCTATGGCTTCGATATAATCTGCCTGAGGAGCCTCGAGTTCTTTCTCAAGAGCGCCAGTGTCTTCAGAAGAAGCAGCGATTCTCTCCCGAAGGCTTTTAACTTCATCAGCAACCAGTATCATCTTCCTGAAGGAGATAATTCTGTCACCTTCAAAGAACATGTGCTCTGTTCTGCAGAGACCGATGCCTTCCGCTCCGAAATCGACAGCTGTTTTAGTGTCCTTTACCGTTTCAGCATTCGTTCGAACACCAAGCCTTCTGTATTCGTCAGTCCAGTCCATAAGAATCGAGTAATTCAAATATAGTCTTGATTCATTCGGATCATCCTCACCCATGGAAATGCACAATATCTCCGAAGGTTGGACTTCTACTTTACCTGCATATATTTTTCCGGTGAAGCCATCCAACGCAATCAGATCACCTTCCGAGATCTCTTTTTCTCCGCAGACCATCTTCTTCGACACACTGTCGACGATAAGGCTGCTTGCACCGGCAACACAGGGAAGCCCCATTCCTCTTGCAACAACCGCTGCATGAGATGTCATTCCTCCTCTTGAAGTGATAATTCCCTTCGACGCCGACATACCACCGATATCTTCCGGGCTCGTCTCTTTCCTGCAGAGAATCACATCTTCTCCTCTTGATGCCCATTCTTCCGCATCATCAGCGGTAAAGACAGCGCGACCGCACGCTCCACCGGGAGAGGCGTTCAGACCGGTTGTGAGATAATCCGCATGTTCCTTGCTCTTTCTGTCAAGAACCGGAGCGAACAGTTGATTGAACGCGCTTGCTGGAATCCTTTTCAGTGCCGTTTTTTTGTCAATCAAACCTTCTTTTACCATATCGACGGCAATATTCAAAGCTGCGAATACCGTTCTCTTGCCTGTTCTTGTCTGCAGGAGATAGAGCTTTCCCTCTTCGATGGTAAACTCAATGTCCTGCATATCAAGATAATGCTCCTCAAGTACAGTCCTGATTGAAAGCAGCTCTTCGTACGCGGCTTCGTTAACTTCTCGAAGAGTTGAAATGGGCTTGGGTGTTCTGATGCCTGCAACGACATCCTCGCCCTGCGCGTTCATCAGATATTCACCGTAGAAAACGTTTTCTCCGTTCGCCGGATCCCTTGTGAAGCAGACACCTGTACCGGAATCTTCGCCCATATTTCCAAAGACCATGTACTGAACATTCACTGCAGTACCAACAAGCCCTGTAATCTCGTTGATCTGACGATATCTTCTTGCTCTGGCATTATTCCAGGAACCGAATACAGCATCGATTGACAACATCAGCTGATCCCAGGGATCAGAAGGAAAAGGTTTGCCGATCTGTTTATCGTATATGTTCTTGAATTCCTTTACGACTTCCTTCAGATCGTCAGTGGTCAAGTCTGTATCAAGATCAACGTTTTTACTTCTTTTCATCCGGTCAAGTACTTCTTCAAATGAATGATGGGGGATTTCCATTACAACATCACCAAACATCTGAATAAACCTGCGATAGGCATCAAGGACGAATCTTGGATTACCCGTTTTCTGAGTGATTGCTTCAATGGACTCATCATTCAGGCCAAGGTTGAGAACCGTATCCATCATGCCCGGCATGGAGACAGCTGCACCACTCCTTACAGAAACGAGCATAGGATCTTTACCGGTTCCGAATTTATTTCCGGTCATTTCTTCCAGCTGAGCAAGTTTCTCTCGAATCTGCTGTTCCAGTCCATCCGGCCAGCTTCCTTCATCTCCAACGTTATAATATCCTGCGCAGGCTTCGGTTGATATTGTAAATCCGGGCGGTACCGGAAGCCCCAGTCGGGTCATCTCAGCCAGATTAGCACCTTTTCCTCCAAGAAGCTTTTTCTGGGAACGGTTACCCTCGGTTTCATCTCCACCAAAGAAATAGACATACTTTACAGGATTCATACGAACCTTTCATTCATGGATTGTCTTTAAATAAGAGAATCGGTAATATATGCTGAATACAGGCAGTAAGTCTACTATCGCAAAGGAAGTTTTCGGAAATGAGCAGGTTCACAGATTCACTGATTGTCTCACCACTCTCCGATGGAAGAACATGGATAATTCTCCGCCCGTTCGGTTACGATATCGGAAAAGTGGGAAGTGGCAACACGGTTGAAGTCAAGATAGGCTTCATGACCGATTTTGCTTCAATTCCAAGATTGTTCTGGATCGTTCTGCCACGGTGGGGGAAGTATGGGAATGCCGCAGTCGTACACGACTGGCTCTACTGGAGGCAGACTCGCTCCCGAAAGGAGTCCGACAGGATAATGCTTGAGGGAATGGGAGTACTGAGAGTTCCAAAATGGCAGAAATATCCCATATATATCGCTGTTCGCACGATGGGCTGTCTTGCATGGAAGCGAAATCAATTGGATAGAAAAGCTGGCTTCAAGAGGATTCTGAAAGATTACGTGCTCAAGTCAACCGCTAAATCAAAAAGACCATCTCTGTTCAAACGAATCCTGAGCTGACCTTTATGCGGGGACACGCAGCAGAGCCTGCATGTCCTACTTTCTTTTCCAGAGGAAGCTGAGGAAATCCTCTATTTCCCTCCGTTCGGCTTCATTAATGGGTTCAATTCTATCAAACACCCACGAACATAATTCACCGGGACCATCGAATTGATCGAGTTTACCTGCAACCAGGGCGATTACTTCCGACATCTCTTCCCTTCTCACAAGGCTCGATAGACCGGATCCGGCTTCCTCGGTTTCAGTAAGAAGATCAGTACTTGCAACTGAATCCAGATCGACTGCTTCCGAGATTGCAATGTAGTGTTCACCTAATTGTGAAACAGAGATCCGGTATTCCAGCGCGAGTTGTCTCTGGGTAAAATGAGGTCCGTTCTTCGTAACCGCATATTCAAGAGCAGCGGCCCATATGGCAGGTTTCCTTCCGCGGGGAGTAACATTCGAACAGAAGCAGTTCCAGATATCAAGAGCCTGCCTGGCCTTCTCCCTTGAGTATCCATGGAGTTCCAGCATTCCACTTACCATTCCTGCAACCAGATCTTCGATTGGAAGGTCATAATGATGGAGGGCTCTTCGTTTAAGGCTGACTCTGAGAGATTCTATTCGAAGAAGTGTATGTTCGATCCTCTCATCCTGCGGAGCAAGCTCCTTTGCCTGAAGAAGGAGGTGGAGGCTTTCTTCAATGTGCCCGGTCTTGGCTTCCAGCATGGCCAGATAAGTAAGTGTTGCTGGTATACGGTACTTCTCCCTGCGAGCTGTTGCCAGCAGAAGGCGCTGAGCTTCTTCATCGTTGTTAAGCATCAGATGAACAAGCCCTAGTTTTCTACGGGCATCAAGATCCTCCGGCAGGATATCCAGATACTCTTCCAGTGCTTCCCTGGCTTGCTCGAACCATTCGAGTTTGAGATAAACATCGGATGTAAGCAATAGTCCGGCAGGACCGGGAACACCATGCCATTGGAACTTTGAAAGCCTCAGAGCCGCTTCTCTGGAGCGTCCTTCATCAAGGTCAAGCTGGCTGAGATTGAGGTTTGCCAGATCCTCATCAGATGTTCCGTGCACCGAGGGATCGGCAAGAAGTCTTTCCAGGCTTTCTCTTGCCATGTCATGATTATTCTCTATTCTGGCTTTTTCAACCTGTTTCCAGAGCCAGTCAATTTTGTCATCAGATGGCTCGGTCAAAATTAGTCCTCCTTCGTGACAGCGAGTATTCCGGTCACAGCAACAGTTCTGCTGAAAACCGAAGATCCAAGAGCATTTGCCTCTATTCTGTAAATATATGAACCGGAGGCAATAGAATCACCGTCATGGTCAAAACCGTTCCAGAGAATCTGATTGTAACCCTGAACGCAGGTAGTGGATAATTCCTCTATCTTCGTTCCTGAAACCGTGAATATGGATAC
The DNA here is from genome assembly GCA_965372215.1 of uncultured bacterium. Taxonomy (GTDB): domain Bacteria; phylum Fermentibacterota; class Fermentibacteria; order Fermentibacterales; family JCC-6; genus Aegiribacteria. The sequence goes on from CBDVBK010000008.1 coordinate 40,033, forward strand.
GCTTATTTCTGAATCCTCGGATACTCTGAAACTGAAGCATCTTTGCCCGCATCCGGGATTGGGATATACAAGAGCTTCGGTGATGCTGAGGTCCTGTTCTTCCAGAATGCTGAGATTCAGCGTATCCCGTGAACTGTTTCCAACACCGTCAATACTCCAGAGAATAATGCTATGCTCTCCTGGAGAAAGCTCTTCTATGTCATATGTGAGTCTGCCGCTTGTGGAACTCCCCCGGTGGTAGGAGAACCAGGTGCTCACATCACTTCCATTACCATCTATGAAAAGACTGAGCTGCCTTCCTGAACCGCCAAGAAGGCAGATCCCGCTGGAATCGCTTATCTCAGCTTCCAGCGTTATGTCCCCCGTTACTTCCGGATGTTCAACTCCATCGTAACCCCTGAGCCACATGGTGACATCCGGACCTTCCAGATCATTTCCGGAGGGTTGGCCTTCGATCAGAATGGTCGGGTCCTGAGCTCCACATAGATCAGCCTCACCTGAGAGAACAGTTGCAGCCACCCGTGCGAGATCACCGGTCGTTGATTGCATGGGAATAAAGCAGTCGTGCTCAAACCCTCCGTTGCTGACGGTCTCCGTTCCCCTGAAGGCTGTACCTCCGTACTTGAGGTATTCAATTAATGAATCTCCGAGACAGATGTAGGTCGTGTACCAGGAAGACTCGAGAATTTCAAGAAAAGTCAATCCATCCTGCTGGAATCCGCTTCCTGTTATACTGTTGAACTCTCCGCTTCTGAGTGTGTCACCGTTCACCGAGACAGATCCGTCAGGTTCAGGAATAGGAAGAGGCAATTCAGGATAACCGAACATGATATAGAACTTGTTGTTCGACTGGTATATATTAGGCAGGGCAAGTTTTGACTGCCATACGGCATCCCCGACGTTCAGCCCGGGATTGTTTGTGAGCGAATCGATGACACTTCTGAAATAGGTGTAGTTATTGTTTCCGTGAGTTCCTCTGGTCCCGGCAACAGATGAAATACACCCGCCTGCAGGTTGAGTTACAACTGCTTCACCTATTGCGTCGGTGCCAGGATTATCGAATTGTCCCACATCGCAGGTCGACCAGAATGACACCGGCAGTCTTGATCCGTTTGTCATTCTGCCTACATCCTCGGACAGCATCATTTTCTCATGCGCTATCTGACCGGGGGAGCCATGACCCATATATATAATGAACGCGAATCCCTGATTGAATGTTTCAATAAAACTTTCCCTTGCCTCCGGTTTGTCAGGATGAGGGCCTTCGGGTGGCCATGATCCGGGAGGCCATGGATACTCTATGAGGTAGAACTTCTCTCTGTCTATGTGCCTTGGAAGGACTTCCTCAGCGATGTGTTCAGTATCATTCGTATGATCGGCTTCGTTCTGTGATAAGCCCTTACCCCATTCGTCATCGGCTACAAGAAGAACTCTGTTCATCCATGTGCCGCGGTTCTGACCGTTCGAGTAAGCAAGCAGTTTTGCTGTACACGTTCCCAGCTCTGACAGATTGTCAACCGGCATTCGCGCAATTGGAATCTCCGGCAGAACGGAGTTCTCATGAGTCATGACGTATAGATCATCCAGGCAGTTCACTTGAGAAGAACCAAGTAATATCCAGGGCGGGATCATCACAGGTTGGGTAGTCGCAAATCCCAGGATATCATAGTGCCCGTCACCTGTGAGAATTACTCCTTCCAGCCCGGAAGACCAGCTGTCAATTCCCCATCGCACGGCTGATCTTATCGCACCGGGGTCGGCAACTCCCTGTCCGAATTCATCATATATTTCGGAAGTTACAGCAACAACAGGACTGTTCCCGTCCTCACTGCTCAGCGTGACCATTCCCCATACACCATCGTAAAGCGATGGATGTACAATGAAAAGTCTGTCACCGTCAGTAACCGTTCCAACAAGCCTTCCGGGGTCGGCGGATCTTATGGAATCAGGTGAAAGCCAATCTCCGGAATCCATGAGAATGAAAACACTGGAACTATCGACATCAAAAGAAAAATCCAGCCGATCCTCACTGTAACCGGTGCCGGTCAGAAAGAGTGGAGCATCAAAACTCGATATATCGAATACACTGCAGTCAGAGGAGACATCAGTGACCTGGAAATTGTACCTGCCGATCATCTCTCTTGAAGGGAATAACTGCGTTCCGGATACATTTCCCGGAAGCGCAGGATACTCGACATGTACTGACACAAGCCCCAATGTGCCATCACCCGCATCTTCAACGAATCTTATTTCCAGAGAACAAGACCCTGACAGAAGCAGGTCTTTAATCAGGAACAGTTGTTCGCCTGAGCCGTACCATGAATCGGTAAGAATTTCTGTTCCATTAAGATACAATGCCACTGAATGTAACTGAGAACTGTTCATACAAAGAGTGACTTCCAGACTGCTTCGTTCACCGGCACTCTCCACCTGGAATGGCACTGTAATGCTCCCGCCTTCCTCTACGGTTTCCCATAACCAGCCGGTGTGCGTTTCTATTGCAGGGCTCCAGATGTGCTCCTCCCGCAACCAGATATCAGATCGTATACTCTCTCCCCATTCGGGTGAAGCATCAGGATCTCCTGGGATCGAACCCGTTCGAAGACCATCCTCGCCGCCCCATGTAAGCCAGTATACATTGTGAGTCGCATACCTGTGCTGAAGTCTGTTGAGTTCTTCATCAGCCAATTCCCATCGGCTGAGTCCTCTTCCGATGAATTCTATTGTGTCTTCCTGATTAAAAACTCCATCACCGTTCTGATCAATAACGGTAAAAGCAACTTCTGAAAGATTGTGTTCCTCGTCAGGCTCCAGACTGAACATTCTGCCGGGACCCGTGAACAACCTGAGTGAGGAGGAAGGAGATCCGACAGCTTCACAACCGGAATTCTGCAGATCACTGCCGGAAATGGTATAACCTCCGGTTTCCTCAATGGAAATTCTTGCCCACGGTCTGCCCCAGAAGATATCATCAACCGAAGCGTCATAGCTATCAGGCCAGTAGTATGAACCGGCTGGAGCAACAAGCCTCAGAAGGCGGTTGCGCTCTACCGGTACTCCTCCGGGAACCGGTCGCCAGGAAATTTGAAGTTCTATTCTGGACGCGAAAGTACCGGCATCTGAACCTGCTATCGGATAAACGCTGACCATTGCGACCTGAGAACCGGCAACGGGAATAACTCCTTCAAGGACAACATGGGTATCTACCGCTGATCGCGGCTCTGCAGGGATTTCTCTGGTTTCAAGCCCGTCTCCCACCAGAACAGGTGTTCTGGCCTGTTCCCCTTCCATACCTGTGGATCTGTATCCTGAAGCATTGAAATGAAGTAAAGGGGTCGCACCTGGAGGAACTGGAATCAATAGAGTGACAGCGGGGCGTACGGGTTCTCCGGCGAAACTTCTTAATCCCGCATTTTCAAATACTGTATAACTGCCATATTCAGTCGTGACTATTTCCGGATTATTGAAAGTTAAAACTGCGGAATAGCTGCTCGCAGGATCAACAGACTGAGAAAGTGAGAACTGAGAAATAAGAGTACAAAAGAATAATACCGAAATCATCTGAGTGATACCCCCTCTATCAGAAGCGGAAGAACCTGCCCTGCTGCTCCATGAATACTTATTACTCCGGTCAGAGAAGTAAGAGGTGTTTCTTCCGGATTTATCTCGATTACCGGCTTTCCCCTGCGAAGAACGCACAAGGGGAGAGAACTTGCCGGATAAACAAGCATGGATGTTCCGACAACAAGCATAAGATCACAGCTTTCAGCGAGGTTGAACGCTTTCCTCATTGCCTTCTCGGGAAGCTGTTCTCCGAAAAGCACCACATCGGGCCTGAGTATGCTTCCGCATGAACAGCGAGGTGGAAGACTCTCAAACAGTTCCTTGGTAATTGGAATCGGCGGTGCTCCGCATCCGTTCATGCATGAAGCGGTTCTGAGGTTGCCGTGAAGTTCTGTTACGTCTGTCAGCCCGGCCTTCTGAAGAAGCCCGTCAACGTTCTGCGTTACCACCGGCAATCTCCCGATTCGCTCCTGAAGCTGTACAAGAGCGTAATAGCCCGCGTGGGGCTGAATATCATCGTATGCTTTCAGCCTTTCTCCATACCATTCCCAAACCAGTTCGGGATCTTTCCTGAGACCCTCCGGGGAAGCAAGATCCTCCGCCCTGTATTCGCGCCAGTAGCCATCCTCACCGCGAAAAGTTCTGACTCCGCTCTCGCTTGACATCCCGGCTCCGGTGGAAACAACAGGCATCTCCGCTTCTGCGAGCATTTCTATGGTTTCATCGATTAATTTCTCTGAAGACAGGTCTATAATCTTTCTCATAAGGCTGATTGACGAATGACAGCAAGAACATCAGTGACCGAGCTTGAGGCGCCCTCATAGTCGGAAAATTCAATTCTGAAGATGTAAGCTCCCGAAGCGAGTTCATCGCCGTCGGTATCCAGGCCATCCCAGATAATCTGATTGTATCCCTCTCCGCAGGACACTGTCCTTCTCCATATCGCTCTACCGGAAACCGTATAAACCGCTATTCCGGCTGTGCCTGATGTTGCGGTTTCAAAGTTGAAACAGCGTTGCCCTGATCCCGGATTGGGATACACGAAAACGGAAGAAAGAAGTTCAGCTGATAATCCTGTAATCGTGAAATCAAGAGTGTCTCGTGTTGAATTGCCCATGCCGTCCCATACAACCAGGATAATCCTGTGTGGTCCCTCCGCCAGCTCGGGAATGGCGTATTCTATATCGCCATGAGTATGGCTGTCAGGTCGATATGTGAAGTACCGGCTGATATCGAAACCCTGCGAATCCAGACTCATCAGTATTGAGCGTCCGGCACCGCCACCCATTGAGCAGATACCGCTGGAATCAGAGACAGAGGCTCTGAGTACAGCATTTCTGTGTAAAACAGGATTCTCTTCTCCTCTGTGTCCCTCAATCCATAATTCAAGTTCAGGCGGCAGAGAGTCATCAGCGTAGATCCCGTTATCCACAACAGAAACCCATTCGTGGAACGCGACTTCTGCAAACGCATTCGAAATTCCAACAGCGCTCCCGCGAGCGAATGATCCGGTATCGGCCTGAACGGGCATGAAGAACGGAACGGAAAACATTCCTTCGGCTCCTGTGACCAAACCCTGGTAGACACTGGATCCGTAACGGAGATACTGTATTATTCTTGTCCCACCGATAGTGGTGTATTCTGTCTCTCTGCCGCTTTCAGAGATATTCAGAAATGCCGCAGAGCTGTTTCGAAGTGATCCGCTGACAGTGTTGATCACACCCCGGTTAAGAGAATCTCCGGATACTTCAAAACTGCAACCCTCAGAAGAGGGAAACACCGGACATACTCCACCGTCTCCGAAAAATACATAATAACGGCTGTAACTATAACCCGTTCCAATTGAAACTTTTGCCAGCCATAGTACCGTTCCCGCACTCAGATCATCTCCGCTGAAGAGTTTTGCATAATAGTCACTGAATAAGAGTGTATTAGTAGTGGACATTGTTCCCCGTGTTGCCGCTATCGAGGCTATAGATCCTCCCCCGGCCTTCAATGCGAATTCCTCGGCCATACAGTCGGCGGAAATCATGTCGAAATGCCCGACATCACAGGTCGCGAAGATCATTAAGGGCTGGCGCCCTTCATTATTTATCCTCTGGACATCACTTGATAAAAGCAATTTCTCCTGGGCAATCTGGCCATAGGAACCATGCCCGAAGTAGATCATGTTCGCGTATCCCGAAGTCAGTTCCTCTACGAGATCTTCCCTCGCCAACGGCTTTTCGGGGTGCAGTCCTTCCGTAGAAGTGCCGGGAGGCCAGGGATATTCGATCAGGTAGAATTTCACCCTGTCAAGGCTTTTCGGAAGAATTGAATCGGCAAGGATCTCACAGGCCGATGTGTGAGCGTATTCATTCTCCGCGAATCTATTCCAATCATCATCAGCGGTCAGAAGAATTCTGTTTGTCCACTGACCGGAAGGTTCCGCTAATTCGTACAGCATGAGTTTGGAGAGATATGCGGCCAGTTCGGAAGGTGAGGAAACCGAAATTCTCGACAGCGGGGTTTCTGGATACTCTCCCTCATCGTGAGCTATTACATAGAAGTCATCGATATTGTATCCATTAACGCCGGTCAGTTCGATATATGCCGGAATAAATGTCGGCGTGGATGTTACATGCATCAGCGGATCGTACGAGCCGTCCCCAACAAGCACGAGAGCCTGCGCGGGTTCGTCCCATGAATCCTGAGTGTACCTGAAAAATGATCTTATCGCTCCGGGATCCCGCAGCCCCTGACCGAATTCATCGTATACCTCACCGGCGGTGACAGTGACGGCGGATAAACCTCTCATACCGTAAATGGTCTCAAGCGGTTCAACGGCTTCGAGCAGTTCATCTGCCACAACGAAAGCTATATCACCCTGAATCCCGGTTCCTATTATCCGCCCCGGCTCGGCCGGCAGTAAGGAGTCAGGAGACAGGTACTCATCAGTTCCTGTGAGCCACAGTTCGGACCCTGGCCCGACTTCAAGCGATACATTGAGCAGTCCGCCCACGATACTGCCCTTCAGCCTTTTTATGTCGAATGGATTCGAGATATCCAGAAGGCTGTACGAGTCCGCTGCGCCCCCAAATGAGAAGTTGTACCGTCCTTGAGCAATATCGATGAAGCGGAGTAATCGCCCCGCGGCGTAAGACAGGCGCCGGGGGTAATCAGCCTGGAAGTAATTGAAATATACTGTTCCGGGGTCGTTCAGGGTGGTCAATTTCAGCAGGTTCATGGAAGGATCAAGAGTAAGCCCCTCGAATGTGAATATTTCTTCACCTCGTCCATAAAAGGATGTATCGGCAATCAAATCACCGTTTAGCTGAATTGAAACGTCGTGATCACCATTGGAGGTTGAGATCAGGGAAATGGCCAGCCTGCCGTCTCCGTCAACTGATGAACTTGAGAAATAGAAATAGCCTGGGATGTTCTCGTAAAGCATCGACCATACCCAACCGGTACTTTTCTCATAACCTCCGGCCCAGATATAATCCTGTTCCTGCCAGAGACTGTGCAGAAGGCTGTCGCCCCATTCCGGAGACCCGTCAGGTGTCGCGTCAAGAGTATCCATTCTCAGGCCGTTTTCAGCTCCCCATGTAAGCCAGTAGACATTATGGGTCGCATAGCGGTGATGAAGCCTTTCATATTCTTTATCGAATTCATTGAAAGCATATCTGTTAAGATCATAGGCGAAGAACCTGAGAGTATCGGATTGGTCGAATATTCCGTCCCCTCCGTCATCTACCTCTATTGCAATTTCGCTCAGTGAATGCTCTTCTCCGAAATCCATGATATCGAACTGTGTTCCGGGTCCGGCGAACATCCGAAGAGAGCTTGATGGAACACCGGTTACATCACACCCGGCCTGAGCAAACTCGTCGCCGGTTACTGAATAAAAACCGGTAGATGAGATGGCTATTCTAACCCATGGAAGTCCCCAGAACGGGCTTGAAGCCCGTGTAGTGGAATTCGGCCAGTAAATGAGGGAGGGAAGACAGAGCGCGCTGAGAAGCGGATTGTCTATCTCGCGGCTTCCACTTCTGGACGGCCATTCAAGCCGAATATTCAACTCAGAAGGAATTCTTGAATTGTCCCCCGACGCAAATGGCGAAACGGTTACAGCGGCAACGGTTGTTCCGGCAATATGCATTGTTTCAAGTTCAGCATAGTCACCGCGAATGCCGGAAGGTGTAACAGCAGGAATAATCCATTCGGTGTTCAGACCGGAACCGGTCGGAACCGGTGTAACCATGAATGGACCCGGCAGCTCAACTCTCTGGAAATCTCCCGGTATACATGTAATGACAGGTTCGCATCCGGGTGGAATGGGTATGAAATACGTTCTGACAGGAATTACATATTCTCCCTCTGTATGGGATAATCCCATTCCATGTATGGTAGGATACCAGTACTCGTCGTATTTATGAAATTCAGGTTCACCAATAACTACTGAAAATGAGCATCCGGTCGGACCGGAGTAATCAATAGAAACAATGTCTGATTGAAGCCGCATATTCAGTGTGCATAAAACCAATAATAACTGAAGCAATTTCAGCTCCTTTCAGTATGGGAAACTACTTAATACTGAACATACGGCGCAAGGTGTCAGGATGAACGAATATAACTCCGGTTCTCAGGATATGTTCCCGCTCATTGTATCTCGCTTTCGAAGCATGGATGATGGTACTTCATATAAAGTATATACAACCTGATTGGATTTCGTCAGGCTGTTTCATCATATCTCTATCGAATACTTCCACCAGCTGTTTAACTTCATCCGGTGCTTTCATTCCGAATACAGGTCTTCCAAACTATGCCACTTGATATCTTCTCGCATGGTACTTGTACTATTAATGATTTGCCTGGAAAAGATCCTTGGACCAATAGTGGCATTGCGATAATTCGGGTAGTGATCGATCTTCTTTTCGAGTTCTTCGATAACATTTTTCTTCGATCGAATAACACCCCATTTGCACTCACCGATATCGGTCCAGTTATCATCCCGTAGCCCGATGACATCAATCTGGGTAGCTCTATCCCAATATTCACCCGCTTCAAATCCAGCCTTTACTCCTTCTTTTCGATATAGAAATGATAAGGATTCTCTGCACAACCGCTCGAAACAACCGCCGAAATATGCAGATAACCCCGGTCGGATTCGATCCGCAAAGGCTCTGGCCGGGCTAACTCGCGAAATATAACTCATATTGGGATAAATAAAATGAAACCAAAAACGGATTAACGGATCATCCAGAATATACTTTACTTCTCTTGCTGAGGGGTTCTTTGATGTTAAAGGATACTTTCGGGCCACATACCCCAGTTCCATCAGTTGCTTTAAATAGTAATGCAATTTCCGAGCATCAACTCCAGTTTTGTCGGCAATTATTTTATTCGTTGCTGAACCAGCGGAAAGAACAAGGAGAATAGCATAATATGTCTCAACTTCGCGGAACTCCTCCCGAAGAAGAAAATCAACCTCTCGATAGAGGGGAGCAAACTCATTCAGAAAGTTCAGGTAAATATTCTGCACTACTGATTGACTGGATGAAAAATACTCCAAATACAGAGGCATACCTCCGCACATGAAATATGTTTCAGCCTGATCTGTTAAAGAGTAACCGGGGTGAAATTTCGTTGCCTCTCGATATCCAAAAGGCCTGAGAAATATCTGATATGTGCGACGCCCTGATAAAGGTTTTTTCTTTCCTAATATTTCACTCTCCATGAATCCGATATAAGAACCACAGATTATGAACATCATATTCCCGTTTTTCTTCCATCTGCGATCCCAGAATTCCTGCAGGATGGAAGGTAAGGACGGCGATTCCTCCACTATCCATTGAAATTCGTCAAATACAACTATCAATTTTTCATCTTTACTCCTCTTTTCATCCACTGCTTCTAATGCCGATTTCCAACCTTCCGGGGAGATTTTAGATAATAGCGGTTCCTGAAGCACTTCTGAGGATTCCCGTAGAAACTCACTGATTTGCAGTTTTTCTTGAGCCTGTTTTCCCAGATAATAGATTCCTGTTTTGTTCTTAATGAACTGCAATATTAATTCGCTTTTTCCTACTCGGCGTCGACCGTAAATTGGGATGAACTCACTTCGATTGGATGAATATGCATTTTCAAGCAACTCAAGTTCTTTCTTTCTGCCTATAAATTCTTTCATCATAAACTGTTTATGTAACCTGATCTGTTTTTTGTCAAGTCTAAACTTGTCAAGTCTAAACTTGACAAGTATTACCTTGATGAATACAGCTGCCTGACATTCCCGCAAACGCTTTCGATTAATCCTGGAACGTTCCTTATCTCCCGGTCTGCAATCGTCAGGGTATGCACAGAAGACACCCACTACTCTTACTCCAGGTGAACGGTGAAGCGTCCGAGAACCCGGCAACTACGCCGAAAGTGCGTACTGATAACGATAACGATTCAAAACGGATATGCCTGAACAGTTACGAGTCACAATAGTTCATTACGACACTTCATCAGGTACAACTGTATCCGGAAAGTAATTGATCAAGCCTTGTGTCTGCTCATGCAGGTGACAAGAACCGGTTATATTTGCAGGTTATGTAGTTTGTATATTTCACTAGGTTACGTTACGAAACGGTGCAGAAGTGCTCGCATACAAGGCATGCGAATGAGGTCGACGCAGATGTATTATATATACTTCAAGGAAGGCCGACTGAGTATAACGAAGTATGCGAGTGTCTTATGCGCCGTTGCAGTAGTAACTCTGGTGAGATATGCGGACTTGTTGGAGGACATTATGAATTCGCTTTCCTGGCACCTTGCGTGGCGATACCTGCGAAGGCATCCAAGAAGGAAGCGCTTCGCTTTTTCCACAGTGGTCAGTGTCGCCGGTGTAGCTCTTGGAGTCGGCGCTCTGATGATTGTAATGGGTGTACTTACAGGGCTTGAAGATTTTATCGAGGAATCTGTCATAACTGTTGATTCTCCTGTTACTATCATGCCGGACAGCGGAAACGTTCTCCATCTGTCAGACAATTTTCTCGCGCAGGTAGAAATTCTCTCTTCGGTCAGAAATATTTCACCGTTCATACAGGGAGAAGCGATAATTCGACTACCTTCAAGGGGGGTGGATTCAGGATGCAGAATACTTGGCGTGGACCAGGAAGATTTCGCGGAAGGTATGATGGTCAGCAAGGTCTCATATGGGGAACTGACTCTGTCAACTCCGGAGGGAAGTGACTGCATCATAATGGGGATATACCTTGCCGAGGAGTTCTTTCACCCGATTGGAGACACACTTTTCCTTTTTCCGCCGAAAGCGTTCTTCTCCAGCAGGAGCCACGCCATAGGCAGAGCTGTTCTCTCCGGCGCCGTGGAAACAGGGCTTCCTGTCAACGATGAAACACTTGCGTACATTCCTCTCGATCTGGCTCAGAGGATGTATCTCCCGGATGGAGGCTATTCGGGAATATATGTCCACCCGGCAGAAGGTTTCTCCCCCGAGGAGACCGCGGAGGATATCCGCGAAATACTTCCAGCTTCTATCTCCATCAGAACGTGGCGGGAACTGAATCCGGATCTGACAGCTTCAATGAAACTGGAAAGGATGGGAGCGTTTCTGGCTCTTCTGCTCATTACCCTTGTAGCGACATTCAACATCATGGGTACTATTTCCAGGTCGGCAATTGAACGGATGAGTGATATTTCCGTTCTGAAAGCGATGGGTGCGACCGACAGCCTTATCTTCAGAGTATTTCTGTGGGAAGGAGCACTTGTAGGAGTTATCGGCGTATTTCTCGGGCTGATGATCGGCCTTGCCTGTTGCTGGATGATCGGTGAAACAAACATCATTCAACTCCCTGATGTGTACTCGTTTCATGAAAATATTCCTGTGAGTATCTCAATTCCGGGAGTTGTCCTGGTCGGTTTCATCGCGCTCCTGCTCAGTATCGGTTCCGGCGTTCTTCCTGCCATGAAAGCTGCAAGGCTGGATCCGGTAAAGGGGTTGGGGAGTTGAATTTTCTGCTGATTCTGCTTCTGGCTTACACTTATTCGCCTCAGGATTCCTCCTGGAATCTTGTAACACTCGGCAGCATTCCGGACAGGGCAATTCTATTCGCCGAGATCGCGGCAAGAGACGGCCAACGCGCGGGTGTTGATCTGGCTGTACTGCTTGAAATAGCCGGAAGATTCCCCGAGGCCGTGAGATGTTACAATCTGGCGGCTAATTCCGCTTCCGACCCTCTTCTTGCTGAATGGTTGGATACCAGAATAAGCGGAACCAGAACGCTTGATACTCTCCTGATTCTCCAGGCTGTCATCAGCAATGACAGTGATATTCCCGCAACTGACATCACAGTAGAGATACCTTTACCTGAATCACATCCGCCTTACCAGAGGATTGATTGCCTGACCAGCTCGTTTGTACAGAATGAAAATCTGCTGATACACCATATTTCAACTCTTCCAGGGAAAACACAGATAATCCTGCCGATTGTTCTGCGCATAACTCAGAGCCCGTACACGTTCAGACCATTCTCCAGAATTTCTCCGGATATGTATATACCATTTGAGGATTTAACTTCATTGATCAGATCTCTTCCAGTTCCCGTAACAACTGATAATCGGGGACCATGTCTCAAAATGGCGAACATGCTCAGGGTAAGAAGCAGCAAGATCGGTCTGGATCTTCAGACAGTGGGAGGACTGGTTAGACTCGGAGCCGACAGTATCATGTTTCATGCCTGGAATCTGGTTTCCATTAATGGTTTACCGATTGACGCACTTCTTTTTCTGACTGATTCTCTCAGAGGAATCGGACATTGTCCAACGGATTTAATCCCTCTGTGGAATTATGATTATACGGACGGACATGAAGTTTCTATTTATTACAGGAATCAGGATGCTGAACTCAGCGTATCCATGAAAGCATTATTAACCAGCCCTGAATCAGTCATGTGGATAGTGGAAATTATTAACCGTTTTTCCATACTTGCATTTCAATGAACAGAAGGGTTTTCCTGAAAACTGCCGCAGCCGTTGCCGCCGGGGGAGCAGCAGGAGGTTTCTGGTCTTCATTTATTGAACCTCGCTGGCTTGATACCACATATACACAGGTACCCATGATTAACCTGCCGCTGAAATTCAGGGGATTCAGAATCGCGCTGGTCACCGACATCCATCTTGGACCGTTTGTCACTGAATCGTGGGTGGAAAATACTGTAACTTTGATTAACTCAATGAAAATCGATCTGGTTGTGCTTGGCGGTGACTTTGTGATACACAGTGAAAGTTACATCGAACCATGCATGAGAATTCTTTCCAATCTCACTCCTCCATCCTGTGCAGTTCTTGGTAATCATGATCACTGGGAGAACGGAGAACTCACAGAGACACTTCTGCATGATCTGGCAGGATCCGAAGTGCTCAGAAACAGGGGAACATGGATCACGAGAGGAGATGCAGAAATCAGAATATGGGGAGTTGGAGATCTATGGGAAGATGAACAGGTGCTGGATGGCTGCCGACCCGAGCGATACAACGGACCGGTAATCCTGATAACACACAATCCTGATTTCGCTGAGGAGATACCGGAGGGTACGGCTGATCTTGTTCTTGCAGGACATACACATGGCGGACAGGTTGTCCTTCCCATCATCGGCGCTCCGATTCTACCCTCATATTACGGACAGAAATACCGCTCCGGTACTGTCTGGAATGGAAAAACAATGGTTTACGTATCAAGGGGCATCGGCGTAGGAAGCCCGCCCGTAAGGCTGAATTGCAGACCGGAACTGGCAATACTGGAATTGTGTTCTGCAAACCCGGACAGGAGGTTCTCATGAGACGATTGATCATTGCAACTGCCCTTTCATTAATAACCGGATGCGGAAGCAGCAGTGATTCAGGCCGGGAAGTATCCATCGGAGAAAATATAGATGCTCAAATCGATCCCCTCTCTGAAGTACTCCATAACTGTATTGAAGCATCAGGGGGCCGGGAAGCGATTGATAATCTTCAGGTTATTCATACTATTGACAGTCTCTCGATGGCTGGATTATCGGGGACAACTGAGTCATGGTGGGTAAAAGAGCCGTTCATGGGTTTCTCTATTACAAACCTTGGTCCGGTTCAACAGGAACTGTTGATTCTTGGAGACAGTGTCTGGACGATCGACAGAAACGGACACCTGTCTTCAGGAGGAGCAGAAGCCCGTGATGAAATGGCCCTTTCAAAAAGAACGATATTCTATGATCACCTTTTCGATACATCCATGGTCACCGCTGCCGATGAGACCCTGATAGACAGTGTCATGACAGTACCGCTGCATCTTGAATTCCAGCAGGAGATAGTCTTCTATGTATCGAAGGAAACATGGCTCCCTGTACTTATGACAGCTGAGGTCATGGGTCTTGAAATAAGGAGCTATCCTGATAATTACGAATCGGTGCAGGGAATTGTCTCTCCCATGTCCAGCAGGAGTGTAATACCTGCATTCGGTCAAGAAATAGTAACGGAGAATATCCTTACGGAATACAATATTCCGGTTCCGGAATCGCTTTTTACTTTTACCCCCCGGAGCGGCGACTGGGAACTGGAAGATCCGGGTACACCGATGATATTCCATCTCAGAGGAGAACATATCTACCTCGAAGGAGAGGTTAACGGCACTACTGTCAATATACTTCTCGACAGCGGAGCAGGAGCAACTGTTCTTGACAGCACGCTTGCTTCTGATCTGGAGCTTGAAGGATCCGGGAGGCTTCCGGTTATGGGAATAGGCGGTACCAGAGAATTCTCGTTTGTTAAAGTTTCATCCTATTCCGTGGCGGGAGCCCTTCTGAGTGAACAGTATCTGGCCGTCATGCCGCTTGCTGAGGAATTTTACCCATCAACGGGAGAAAAAATTGATCTGATACTCGGATACGATTTCCTGAGCCGCTTTGTTACAAGGATAGATTACGGATTAGAAACAATAACGCTGTTTGACCCCGACAGCTTCATGATTCCCCCCGATATAACGGTACTTCCAGCTGTGAGAACAATGAGCCTGCTTTCAGTAGAAGCCGTACTTGAGGATTCGATTCCGATAATACTTCTGCTTGACACAGGTGCAGGAGGCTGCATTCATCTTACATCTGGCTTCTTCGAGAAGCATCCGGACTTCCTTCAGAACAGATCTTCATTTGAAACTGAAGTCCTCGGGATCGGGGGCGAGAAATCAATACTGGGTTTCCGTGTCTCAAGTGTAACACTTGGAGACTTCACCGTTCCGGGTGGAATATGCTCAAGCTTTGACGGTGGTGATATCTTCAATCAGTTTGATGGTATACTCGGTGCGGGAATACTCTCCAGATTCATCGTTTATCTGAATTACAATTCCTCTTCGGTATTTATTGAGCCCTCAGCACTCTTCCATGAAGGACTTCCTGAAACACTTACCGGGATGGGACTGGAAATAGCGGGGAATGAACTTGTTATCAGAAGTATTATAGAAGGATCACCAGCAGATGATGCGGGGGTAATAAAGGGCGATACTCTTCTTGAAGTTGACGGTCACACGGTCAGCTCCGAACAATTGAATGAAATACACGATCTGCTGCCGGATACTACAGATATTCCGGTTATTCTAAAGGTTCTTCGAGAAGGCTGCGAGATTGAACTGGAGCTGATTACTGGAAGATTGATTCCTTAATCAGGTATCCAGAACCAGGAGGTTATCTCCTGAATTGACAGCAGCCCCCGATTTCACGGAGACAGTGAGTATTATTCCGGAAGCGGGAGCGGTTATTTCGTTCTGCATTTTCATTGCTTCAAGAACAAGCAGAGTATCTCCAGCTTTCACCTGATCACCTTCGCTGACATTAATTTCAACAACGAGACCCGGCATGGGAGCTCTAACAACCTTCTCGCCACTGTCCGGTATTGAGGATGAAATCGTTACTTCCCGCTCATCAGTTACACTGAAATTGTAAACCTCTCCCCTTGTAGAAACCTGATAATCCTTTTCGAAATGCTCCACTTCCACATTGAAAGATTTACCATCGATGATAATGGAAAGATGGGCAGGAGATATTCTGGAAATACTGACAACCTTCTTTTCTCCATCGATTTCCATTTGAAACAGCTCATCATGAGGGCGAACTTCAAGTCGAGAAGCTTCCACTCTCAGGGTGCGGTTACCATCCGATACTACGTATGCCACCATAAATCCTTCCCGACAGTTTCCATCCCTCAGTCTTCTGTGCAGTAGAAGTGAATTTCACCTGTTCATCGGTCATTGCGACTATGACAGCAGCAATCGCTGCTATTTCAATATAGTCTTTCATTTCTATATGTTCAATTTGCGGGACAATTCCCGTGTCGTAATTCCCGCTGATGAAAGCCTTGTTCACAAGAACTCTTCTATGGAAGGGAATTGTGGTCTTAACCCCTTTTATCTTGTACTCGTTCAGTGCCCGAAGCATTCGGGCGATTGCTTCTTCCCTGTCCTTTCCCCAGGCAATGACCTTGGAGAGAAGGGGATCATAATAAACCGGAACGTCGTACTCTTCTGCTATGCCTGATTCAACTCTTATTCCAGGTCCGGAGGGTTCAATAAGCTCTCTGATAAACCCCACGGACGGAAGAAACGTTTCAGGATCCTCAGCGGATATTCTGCATTCTATCGCTGCTCCGTTAATACCTATATCCGTCTGTTTCAAGGAAAGATGTTCTCCGGACGCGATTCTTATCTGTTCCTTCACAAGATCCACACCGGTTATGAGTTCGGTTACGGGATGTTCCACCTGAAGCCGTGCGTTCACTTCGAGGAAAAAGAATTCTCTATCGGAATCAACAAGAAATTCAACAGTTCCCGCATTGGAGTATCCTGATACTCTGATAGCTTCCACTGCCGCTTCACCCATTCTTCTTCTAAGGTCTTCATCGACAATGCAGCTGGGAGACTCCTCCAGCAGTTTCTGATATCGTCTTTGAACAGAACATTCACGCTCATTAAGATGGATTATGTTTCCGTGTTCATCAGCAAGAATCTGCATTTCTATATGTCTGGGTTTCACCAGAAATTTCTCAAGATAAATGTCAGGATTACCGAACGCGGAAAGAGCCTCGGCCTGAGCCCTCTCGAAAGCAGCTTTCAGCTTATCCGGGGATTCTACTACCCGTACACCTTTTCCTCCACCACCCGCAGTAGCTTTCAACAGAACCGGATAACCGATTTCTAAGGCAGCGGAAATGGCTTCATCCGCGGTTGCCAGCGGTTCCATAACCCCCGGTATAATCGGGATACCCGACCTCTTCATCAGTTTTCTGGCTTCAGTCTTGTTTCCGAGGAGAGCCATAGCCTGGTGGGACGGTCCAATGAATATCAGCCCGGCCTTTTCACAGGCTTCAGGTAATAATGGGTTCTCGGCCAGAAATCCGTATCCCGGATGAACTGCCTGGCAACCGGACATCATTGCGGTCTCGATGATTTTATCAATAACCAGGTAACTCTGTCCGGAAGGAGGAGGACCGATTTCGTATGCTTCGTCAGCGTATCTAACATGCTTTGCTGATCTGTCAGCCTCTGAATAAACAGCTACGGAAGTAATACCCATTTCGTAACAGGCACGGGCGATTCTAACAGCAATTTCACCCCTGTTCGCGATAAGAATTCTGTTGATCTCCATTATAAAGGTCCGTTACAGTGCTTTTTAGGCGGATTACTCACACGTTTACCAGAGAGTGTCCTGAGAGCTGCGATAAGCCTCGATCTTGTTTCGTGCGGTTTTATCACTTCGTCAATAAATCCCATTTCCGCGGAAACAAAGGGATTACTGAATTTCTCGTTGTATTCGTCTATAAGCAACTGACGTTTTGCTTCGGGGTCCTCATCCTTGGCAATATCCCTTTTGAACAGAATCTTCACGGCTCCTTTCGCTCCCATCACCGCGATCTGTCCTGTGGGCCAGGCATAGTTGATATCCGCTCCGATATTCTTGGAATTCATGGCTATGTAGGCACCTCCAAATGCCTTTCTTATGACCACCGTCACCCGCGGAATCGTGGCTTCGCAGAAAGCAAACAGGAGTTTAGCTCCTTCTCGGATAACTCCGGCATGTTCCTGATCAACTCCAGGCAGGAATCCCGGAGCGTCTTCAAACACTAATAGAGGTATATTGAAGCAGTCGCAGAACCGGATAAATCGAGCGGCTTTAGCTGAAGACAGAGTATCGAGCACTCCCGCAAGAACAGCAGGCTGGTTGGCAACAAGACCAACCGGTCTGCCGTCCATTCTTGCCAGACCAATAATCATGTTGGGAGCAAATCCGGATTGAATTTCGAATATTGTGCCATCGTCAACTATTGATGAAAGAATGGTCATCATATCGTATGGTCTGGAAGAGTCGGACGGCACTATTGAATCAAGTGATTCATCACTTCTGTTGATGGAGTCGACGCATTCAATCTGAGGAGGATCATCAATATTGTTCTGCGGAAGGTATGTCATCAGTTCCCTTATCATTGCCAGACACTTTTCCTCGGATTCAACGGAAAAATGAGAAATACCGCTTTTGGTGCTATGGGCAACTGCGCCACCCAGTTCTTCAAAAGTTACATCTTCGTGTGTAACTTCACGAATAACATCAGGTCCGGTCAGAAACATATATCCTGAATGATCAACCATGAAAACAAAGTCCGTAAGTGCGGGAGAATAGACTGCGCCTCCCGCACATGGACCAAAAATCGCAGATATCTGTGGAATAACACCTGAAGCTTTAACATTGTTGAAAAATATGTCCCCGTAGCCTGCAAGGGAATTGACTCCCTCCTGGATACGTGCTCCTCCGGAATCTTTTATAGCGATAATGGGTGACCCATTCTTCAGGGCAAGATCCTGAATACGGGATATCTTGTCTGCAACAGCCTTTGACAGAGATCCGCCGAAAATAGTGAAATCCTCCGCATATGCATACACATTTCGGCCATGAATAGTACCGTACCCGGTAACAACACCATCACCTGGAACCCTTTTTCCATCCATCCCGAAATCGTAGCAGTTATGAGTTACCAGCATACCTATTTCATGAAACGTATCAGGGTCCAGAAGAAGATGCAGCCGTTCCCGCGCAGTGAGCTTGCCGGATTCATGACGTTTCTGGATCTTCTTCTCTCCGCCGCCTTTGAGCGCTTCTGCTCTTAATTCATCAAGTCTGGACAATCGAATCCTCCATTCATTAATAACCTGGTACAGAATAGTAAATAATTCAGGCTATGACAATTCCCGGTTATTGATCAAAAATGAGTATCCTTTCGAATGACAATAATCCTGCCATCGGTATCATCACTAACAAAGATACTGCCTGACCAGTCTACCACAATATCCTCAAGATTCTGAAAACCCTCGGCAAAAACGGAGGCAACGCCCTCTTCATCAACAATGCTGATCCTTCCAGAGCCTCCTCCTGTATCCTCTTCAGCAACATACATCGGAAATGCTCCATCAGCATCGAAGCATATACCTTCACATGCATGAAGCCCACTGCAGAAAACCTTCCAGGATCCATCGGAGGGATCAATTTGAATAACAGAAGTCGATATGAAACCATAGCCCGATAGTTCATTGCACACATATATGGTTCCGGAGCTGTCTACTGCAATATCTGATAAGCTCCAGAGATAGAGTGATGAGAAAACAGAACGGATCCCTCCCGGATTTACTTGCCTGACAACTGAGAGAATGGGAAATATTAACCCCGATTCGAGTGATGATTCAGTAATCAGAACACTGCCGTCCTTCGCGATACCAACTCCCTCCGGGAAAGATAGATCCTCGGCGATAATCTCCATATCACCGGACGGAGTTATTCCAATCAAACGACCTCCTTCGATATCCTCTACAATATAGATCATTCCGGATCCGCTAATTGCTATTCCTTCAGGATTCCTGAATCCCTCAGCTATTATTGCTTTATCACCGTTCTCTCTAATTCTCCAGATGCAGCCGTCAGCTTCAGATACTGCATAAAGATCCCCGGAGGGAGATAGCGCGAGTCCGTCCGCGCCATTCACATCAACACAGAATACTGATGCTGAATAACCGGCGGGTAACTGTATTTCAGGAAGAGAATCGCCCTGCGCCTGTTCAAATTCCGAAAACAACTGACCGGATGCGGCAAATGAGATAGGAGTCAGAAGTAAGAGCGTAAACCCGCATAATTCAATCAGAGGATATAAACACAAAGTTAAAATAATCAAATACATTAGAATAGGATTGTATGATATTCTGTTGAAGTCAAGCCGATAAGAGCTGGAGAGAGATAACTCAGGCTTCTTGACGGCACGGGCTCTCTGTTCTCTATTATATACTGGGTTATTGAATCCATATGATTAGAATTCTGGAAGAGTGAGAAGCTTGATTTTTGGATATTATAAGTAATGTGCATTCGTAGTATTTAATTGGTTCACTAATTATAGAATGTGAAGGTAGCATAATAGATCCTTCTTTGAATCTGCTGCTGATTGAAGATAATCTTGAGGATGCCAGATTTATCCGGAAGACGCTGAAAAACATTACTTCGAATCAATTCCACATCGAAAGAGCAGAATCTCTTGATGCCGCATTGAAAAGAATACCAAACGGTTCATTTGATGTAATCATATCTGCCCTTGATCTACCGGACAGCTCATGTGATGAAACAACTTTCGAAATATGCAGAAATGCTACAAAGATTCCTCTAATAGTCCTCACCGGACTTGATAATCAAAAGCTTGAACTCAATTGTATTAAAGCGGGTGCGCAGGATTTTCTCATAAAAAGCAAACTTGATCCGGAAAATCTTTCTCGAGCTATTCGACACTCTATAGAACGAAAACATCTTGACTGGCAGCTTCGTCTCGCCAGAAGAAGACTGAGAATTCTTCATGAAACAGCTGCAAAACTTGAAACCTGTACAATGAAAATGAAAGCATTCAAAATATCGATAAAAGCAGCGGAATTACTCTTGAATACAGCCCTGTACCAGATATTCCAGGAACAGGATGGTATTCTTATCACGGTAGCGACTTCTTCGGAGTTGAGTAACAGAATTGGAAGCGAGACAGATCTCGATTTCGGTCTTACAGGCATGACCTTTACTGAAAAACGAACCTTTCAGTTTGAAAGCCATGATGATAACATACCTGGCAGTATTACTGACAATGATGTATTCAGATCCGGACTTACGATTCCGATAGCATCAGAAGCAGTATTCCAGATACTATCAAGAGAGCCGAACGCGTTCACCAATGACGACACGGATATGCTTGAAATGCTTGCGGGTCATCTTACAGGAACGATTGATAGAATCACTCTTGAGCGGAAGCTGAGAAATCTTGCTATCCATGATTCTCTTACAGGAGTATTCAACAGAAATTTCTTCCAGATAGCTATAAGCCGTGAAAAGTTGCGTGCCGAAAGATACAACAGCAGGATTGGATTCCTGATTGCTGACATAGACAATTTCAAACAGATAAATGATCTCTATGGACATCAAACCGGCGACAGAATCCTGAAGGAAGTTGCTGCTTTTCTGAGTATTTGCATAAGAGAAACAGATTACCTGATTCGTTACGGAGGGGATGAATTCCTTATTATTCTGATAGAAACAGGACAGACAGCAGTAATAGTACGGGAGAGAATTCTGGATAATTCACACCTTGCCGAGGTAACTACAAATATAATCGGTACACCGGTTACACTCTCTATCGGGAACGCTCACTGGGATCCAAATACAGGTATGTCAATCCGCGAAACCCTGGTTGAAGCGGATAAACAGATGTACATCCACAAAAGAAACAAACGAATGAAATGAACGATTATCCTCCTACAGGAGTTTGCTTTTCTGCCATGCGTTTTCCATCATATCTATGTCAGACTCAGCCAGGGAGCATCCTGATTCCGCCAGAATTCTCTCCATTTCAGTGAATCTTTCAATAAACTTCGTGTTGCTCCTTCTTAGAACAGCTTCCGGTTCGAAACCAATCAGCCTGCAATAATTAACTATACTGAATAGAATATCTCCAAACTCTATTTTCTGAGCATCTGTATCTTCGTTTTCCATTGCAGCCTCGAATTCTTTGAATTCTTCAAAGATCTTGTCTTTAGCCCCGACTTTGTCAGGCCAGTCAAAACCAACCTCTGATGCTCGCTGCTGTATTCTCCAGGCTGTCTGAAGGGCAGGCATTCCGGAGGGAATAGAACTGAAGAAACCTTCTTCCTTCTTCTCTGATGCCTTAATCGCCTCCCACTGTTTTTCAACTTCTTCGGAGGAAAGATCCTTTCTGTTCATACTGAATACATGAGGATGTCTTCGAATAAGTTTCATGGAAATACCCTTCACAACATCCTCCAGAGAGAACTTACCGCCATCCTCACAGATCATAGCAGACATAATTACGTGCAGCAGCAGATCTCCAAGCTCTGCTTTCAGAAGATCCATGTCTTTCTTTTCAATTGCGTCGGCAACCTCATATGCTTCTTCAAGCATGTAGGGGCAGAGAGATTGCACTGTCTGTTTTCGATCCCAGCTGCACCCCTCAGGACCCCTTAGCGTCCTGACGATATCGACGAGGAAGTTCATCGCATGAATGAATTCGCTTTCAGGATCAGCCATGAATTGCTCCCTCACCAAAAGCCTCTCCGGCTTCCATGAACAATTCTGTAAGAGTAGGGTGAGGATGAATCATCATGGCCAGAGATGACGCACTAATTCCAACATTAACGGCTATAACCGCTTCACCAACAAGGCTGCTGGCATCAGCTCCCACAATTTGGATACCAACCACTGTATCATCAGATTCACGGGCAATTATCTTTAAGAAGCCTTCTGTTTCGTTCATACTGACAGCCTTGCCATTAGCTATGTAACTGGAAATTCTGGTCTTCACAGGAATTCCTCTTCTTTCCCATTCTTCCTGAGACGGTCCTACTATGGCGATCTCCGGATTTGTGAAAATGCAACCAGGGATCATATCGGGATTGACAGAACGCTTTCCGTTCCCGAAGAGATGTTCGACCGCTGTCAAACCTTGAGCGGTTCCGGCATGAGCAAGTTGCCATTTACCCGTAACATCACCCGCTGCGTATACTCCGGGAAGGTTTGTCATCTGTTTCTCATCCGTTACAATTCCGGATGAAGTGAATTCGATTCCAGTTTCGAAAAGCCCAAGCCCTTCAAGCTTTGGTTTTCTCCCGATGGATACCAGAAGGCGTTCCGCTGATATCTCAGTGTTACCCGACAGGGTAGCAACTGTTTTGCATTCATTCACTTCAATGCCTTCAACAGGATTTCCTGTCAGTATTTCCACTCCTGAGCGCTGGAGGGATTTAAATACGACCTGCGTTACATCTTCATCAATACCCGGCAGAATGGAGGGCAGCATTTCAATAATAGAAATCTTCACCCCCAGACTGGAAAAGATAGAAGCAAACTCACAGCCGATTACACCTCCCCCGACGATAATCAGACTATCCGGAAGTGATTCCCAGGCAAGAACATCTCGGCTGGTTTGAACTCCTTCTATCGCGAAAGGACCCGGTTGAATCGGAGCTGATCCTGGAGATAGCAGTATACCGCAAGTACTCAGAAGAGTATTTCCAGCAAGAACCTCATTCGGTCCTTTGATGACACCATGCTCTCTGATGAAATCAATACCAAGATTACTGAAATGCGCTTCAATTCCTTTTCTAAGTCGCTTCACTACGAGATCTTTTCTCCTGGCAAGTTTCTCCCATGAGAATGAAAGCTTTCCCTCAAGCCCATACCGCTTTGCTGATTCAGCATGACGAAGCAAAGATGTACTTGCAACAAGAGTCTTCGTGGGTATGCATCCCCTGTTAAGGCACGTTCCACCAAGATCTTCTTCTTCAACGACTGCTACTCGCTGCCCAAGCTGTGCTGCCCTGATTGCGGGGACATAACCTGCGGGTCCTCCCCCGATAATTACAAGATCGTATGTGTTCATAGGATTTCCTTCTTAATGTTGACAATGCCTGGTGTGACGATTCACCGAACAGGAAATATGATAAGGTATATTTTGGAGAAAGGGTAGGCTGAACATGTACATTATTCTGATTCTAAGTTTGTTCTCTCAATCCATGAATATCGACGAACTGTCTTCACAGCTTCATCTTGACACAGGCAATGCTTACCTCACTCAGGGGCTGATCGAACAGGCTGAAGAGGAATTCCTTCTTGCGCTGGAGCTTAGCGAAGACTGCTATCCGGCACTTCTTGGTCTTGGGAAGGTGCATCTCGTACGATCCTCATGGAACATATCAGAAGAATATTTCAGGCAATATATTGAGATCTGCCCTGAGGATTACAATGGTTATTATGAGCTTTCAAACCTTCTGCTCATTCTCAACACCCCCGAACGCGCTTTGATTATGGCTGACAGCGCATTCCTCAGAGCCCCAACCAATCCTGAGATATGGTTGCTCAGCGGGAGGGCAGGGCTTGCTGCAGGAGACACAGCATCTGCGGAGATGTGGTTCATTAAGAATCTTCAGACTCCAGGATCAATCGGAATAGAATCACTTATCCTGCTTGCATCTGTTTACAGAAACACCTCTCGTGGAGCTGAAGCCAGAGAGCTTCTTCTCCCTTTAGCAGGTTCAGGATATGCTCCAGCCTACTGGGGTCTGGCTCAGGTATATCTGACCTGGGATGATTACATGCGAGCAGCAGATGCAATAAATAATTACCTGATCCTGTCACCGGCTGGGCAGTATGCTGATTCAGCATTTATGGTCCTTGATGAACTGGGGGAATCCGGTGCCTATATGCACTGACATGTGAATATCATATAAATGTGTGTATGTGTAATACATCTCTGACACGAAAGGAACAGCAATGGAAAACAAAGGCTTCTTCGTTTCTCTGTTCGACTTCTCTTTCGAGAATTTCGTTTTCCCGAAAGTAATAAGCTTCATCTACGCGATTATAGTTGTACTTCTGGTAATCGGTTATCTGGGTTTAATCGTTTTCGCCTTTGGACAGGGATCAACAGCAGTAGTGGGTGCTATCATTCTGGGTCCTGTTGTTCTGATCCTTTATCTGATCATGATACGCGCCTGGATGGAAATCGCTATTGTCATGTTCAGAATATACGACAATACAAACAA
>CBDVBK010000009.1:0-62517 GCA_965372215.1 uncultured bacterium
GCAATGTCAAGGGGTAACAAGCTCTTAACTATCCGATGTCAGGAGCCCTGAAGTTTGTGTACTTGAGGGAATCATAGAACTAATGAGTTCCTGATGAGCAGCGATTACTTTCATACTATCGGAGGGCAAAAGAACTTGACGAAATAAGTCTTCATAGTGAGGAGACAATTGATACTGAGTATGTGGATACATTAAACTTTTAAATTCATCATGAAATCTTTCAGTTGCGACAATTTGCTCCTCCTCCTCTTCTTCGCTCTTCGTTACGGAAACTTTAAGAAGTTTGAGCCCCTCGGAAAGCCTATCAACGAGAATGACCTTTTTTCGGTTGCTAACTCGGGTTTTGAATTCTTGGTTTAACCAGTCATTGATATAACTATGGTCACGATAAGTACATCCATAGTCCTCATCTCTGGAGACAATGATTATTTCACTTGCACCTGAGGAGATTTGAGCACAATGAATAATCCATTCCCAATTCAATGCATCACCCATTGAAGTATCTTTTGATTTACGTGGTGGGTAACCAAGCATGAAGCGCTCTTTTGAAAGCTTAACGATATCAGAGTAATTTTCATTGTCTAATTTCAAATGTATGTCTGTAGTATATCGAAAGAGACGCTGTGTAATCTTGTATACTTTATCTTTGCCAGTAGGGTCGGCAAGAACAGCCAATAGATGCTTTTGCAGCGATTTGATTCGCTTATTCACATCGGTAATCTTCTTCTTCAAAGTAGAAACGGCTCTTGATTGAGCAAGGAATGCTGGTGTTGTAGTACATTCCAAGGTTTTCAGTAGATTTAGAGATTCCAAAATCGCCAAATGTCGATTCTTCTTGAACTCCATCTCAACCTGTTCCGTCACAATTAGACAATCCTTCAAACCTTCTAGTTTCTCTAATAGAGAAAGACCAGCCTCCTTTCTGGCCCTATAGAAGTCCAAATAGATATTTGTATCAACGAAGATTAGAGAATTCCTTGACAAAGCTTTTTTTGCCATAAAGCCCTTCCTCTTATAATCAACTGATGCTTATATGTGCATGAATATAGAATAATGCAATACTTATTACTCAAAACAATAGAATGACACATCTGAGCATGCATAACAATTGACGCTAATATATTAATATGGAATATTCACTATGTGGATCAAATGCAAGGATAAATATTATTCATTTAAGGCAATATGCAGTACTCTATATGCTATTTGAGGGTTTCAACAACTGAGCAAGTAAAGGGTTTCAGTCTTACGACTCAGGAGAAGATATGCCGTTCATACTGCGCTTCTAAGGGCTGGTTAGTATCGAAAGTATTCGTTGATGAAGGTGAATCCGCTCGGAGTACCGATAGACCTCAGTTCCTTCGCATGATGGAATACATCCAGAAGCACAAGGACAGCATCGATTACCTTGTGGTTTATCGTTTCGATCGGTTTGCAAGGTATACCGCAGATCACTTTGCAATGAAATCACTGCTTCAGAAATATTCAGTACAGTTGGTATCCGCAACGGAGAAGATTGATGATTCTCCAGCAGGAGAACTTATAGAGGGTGTGACTGCTTGTGTGAACCAGTATGAATCCAGAATTATTGGAATACGAGTTAAGGTTAATATGCTGGAAGCAAGAAAGCAGGGTCGCCTGACTGGGCCAGCCCCTACTGGATATTTGAACGTGAAAGATCCTCGAAAGTCTGGTGGAGTAGGGCGAAGCTGTGTTATTGTGGATGATGAACAAGCTCCGTACGTACGAAAAGCCTATGAGATGTATGCAACGGGACTGTATAGTCTCAAGCAGATTGCAGAGCATCTTAGTGAACTCGGATACCGTAGTAGGTTAAAAAGTATTCCTCTGTCTCCACAACAGGTCCACAAGATACTGACTAATATCACATACGCAGGCTGGGTGAAGGTCGATGATGAAACAGGATATGTACCATCGATTTTCCCTGCTCTTGTTGATCAGGAGACATTCAATGTTGTACAGAGAATACTGCAGGGATATAGCCCGACTGCAGTGCCCAGGATAAGATCTAATCCTGATTTTCCTCTCAGACATATTATTAAGTGTGGTGGCTGCGGAAAACCATTAACTGCAAGCTGGTCAAAAGGAAAGCTCGGGAAGAAGTACCCTTATTACCGGTGCTATCGTAAGGGCTGCAATGCTACCAGCATCCGCAAACATGACCTAGAGAACGAATTCATCGACCTCCTCGAATCTCTCATCCCAACTCCTGACTTCCTTCGCTACTTCAAGGACATCGTGATGGATGTGTGGGCCACGAAGCAGCAGGAACTTGCAACGAGGATCTCTGATCTCCAGTCCAACCTCTCTGACCTCCGCCAGCGCCGTTCCCGCATCATCAATGCCTTCCTCCATGAACAGTCTATAACTCAGAACGTATACGAGGATGAGCTGACATCGGTAACAACAGGTCTTTCTGATACTCAGACAGAGATTTCACGGCTGCAGAATAACAACCTCGATATCGACAGATTATTTAACGCCAGCGCATGGGTTCTCAGAAACTCTTCGAACACCTGGGTAAACGCCGATCTGGAGGGCAAACAGAGGCTACAACAAGCCTTGTTTCCCGATGGTTTGGAGTACTCAATGAAAGAAGGTTATTCGAACCCCAGAATAGCGAAGGCCTTCAACGTCATAGAGGCGTCAAAGGCTTCACCGTCAAAACTGGCTGGCGGGCAGGGATTCGAACCCCGATAAACGGAACCAGAATCCGTTGTCCTGCCGTTGGACGACCCGCCAGCAGAGCGCAAACTATAGGAACCGGAGCCCTTCTGTGTCAAGAAGGAGCGTTGATCATCGTATAATAACGATGTCTTCTGAGAAGAAACAATCCTCAATTCTGACTGTTATAACG
The DNA here is from genome assembly GCA_965372215.1 of uncultured bacterium. Classification (GTDB taxonomy): domain Bacteria; phylum Fermentibacterota; class Fermentibacteria; order Fermentibacterales; family JCC-6; genus Aegiribacteria. The sequence goes on from CBDVBK010000009.1 coordinate 2,879, forward strand.
TAAATACCTTCAGGGAAAGCGGAAAGGTCTGCGCTGACAGAACCTTCCGATTGTTCTGGAAACGGTACATTCAGCTTTCTGCCGGCTATATCGTATAATGAAATACTTTGCAGTATTCCTGTATATGATACTGAGATATATCCGTTTGAAGGGTTTGGTCCTATTCTGATTGCCAGACCTGTTGAGACATCACCCTCAATTCCATAAGGATCGTGGTTTGGGAATATATCACTCCATTCTATCCATTCCGGAATCTGTTCATATGATGGAGTTGAAATCGTTGCGAAGGCAAGTCCGGTCTTCAGCTGTTCAGGCATGAAGATCATGGTTTGAATCGTCCCTCCGACACCGGGTATTGCCGGGTATCCAACCGCTCCCATGAAGTTCCATAATCTATCGAGTGTTACATCAGGATCTGTTGTGAGTGAGTCCATCAGGCGGGCGTATCTGGCGCAGGTAACCGGAGGGTAAAGTACTCTGTGATGGTTTGTGAGTATCATCCTGCACGGAGCTATATCCGGTTCATCCGTAGAGTATCTGAAAGCGTAGCCGATATGGTTGTTTACTTCAACAACAATCGATGACGAATCCTCACCTGCAAGAGATCTGTCAGCGACTGTATGGATATCGTATGAATTGCATCTGTTCCATTCTGTAAGTGCATCTTTCATGTCTTCTGCATCACATGTGCCGCTGCCGTTGAAATCCTGATCCGAAAGCCCTATCGCCTGCGCCATGCAGATTGGAATGAATGGAGTGGTAAACTGACTGGTTCCCGATTTGTTACCCATGTTCAGGCATGCGCTTATACCGGATTCGTTCATCCCGGACAGGCAGCCCGCGAAGCCGGGAAAGCCTATCGCTATCCAGTCCTGGCCTGAGTCCGGATCAAAAGTGAACAGTATATTGTTATTCAGAATTGAGCCGCCTGTGTCTATGTAGTAATCAAGGTTCCGCGAGATAGCAGGTGATTCCGCAAGTTCAGGATCTTCTGCAGTCGCTTCTCCCCATGAACTGACACTTGAGCACATGAATGCCTTAACTCCCCTTAAAGCGGAAAGATCAGGTGTGGCAGATACCACACAGATATCGATGTAATCGATATCTCTACCCAGAGAATCAGAGTAGATGCTGATAGTATCAGAAACGCCTGTAACCATGCTTTTTGTGTATTCCTGGAACCCGGAAGGAATATTGAAATAGCCCAGGAAGAAACCTCTTACTAATTCGAAATTGGCAGCTCCTCCTACCATTTCCAGGAAGTAGTCCTCGAAGACTTCTTTGATATCGGGTCCGAGCAGATAGCCATGAGCATATCCCATATCTGCCCAGCTGCCCCAGAGATTCAGCACTCTGATTTCACCGATGTACTCAACTGATCCATTTAGATCATCTGATGAGGAGATGCATACAATTTGCAGGAGTATTAGAGGAACAAGAATCTTGTTCATGAATTACTGCCGGCTCCTTTCAACTGATCGAGTTTATACACTTGAAGTAAGAGAAACGGATTCCGGCAGGAAGTAAAGCCTGAAGGAATCCGTCTCTATGCTGAGAGGCTTAAAACTCAGTTTTTATACTTCCCCATGTTGCTGGAGCAAGTGCTTCTGGGCCCGGATCGATCTGATATACCAGAGGTGAGTCGGAGGTATAATTGGTAGTCCAGAGGTACTGACCATCCCAGGCGAGATCCTGTACTACATCACACGGCGCGGGGAACATCTTCCATGGGTAGGGATCACCGGGGATATTGGCGAAGATCATGTCAGAATCCTGATCGGTCACCCAGAGGTAGAACCCGTCCCAGACAAGCCCCGTAAGACCTTCGTAACCGACTCCACCGTTCTGCGGGTAGTAAGAGCTGATTTCCACTCCTGTTTCAGGATCAAGCTCGTAAACAAAGTTGCCACTCCAGTTCGTGCTCCAGACGGAAGATCCGTCCCAGGCAAGTCCTTCGTTACAGGTAGCATCCGGACCCAGGATTGAATCGGTTGCAGTTCCGGATGGAAGATCACGGAAATATATCCACGGGTGACAGCAGGATATCAACTGATCACCGTCGTATGAAAGCCCCGTGAGGAAATCGTTACCGTGTCTGGGAAGTGAAGAAATAACGTCTCCGTTTGAAGGGTTGATCTCATATATCATGAAATCGTCGTCACTTGTGATCCACAGGTTTCCGTCTATCCAGGTAAGTCCGTCAGGGTTGCCACCCGGAGCGGGGATAGTACTGATGACATCACCCATGTCAGCAAAACTGATTGCTGTAAGAACCAGGATTATTAGAAGTACTGGTCTCATTTTTCAACCTTTCGATTAAGATTCATTCACATTACCGACAGAGTAGTGTACCGATCCATGAAGAATGAGTCAACACCGTTGATTTATCTGCTGCTCAGGTGGTGACAGAGGAATGAAATCAAATTCTGCTATATTTCAGTATACTGTAAGGGTAAAACCGCCTGCCATCCTGCAAAAGATTTCCCAGAATGATAACAAACTTCAACAACTTTTATATACTATGGTGTATTTCACGAAAGGGAGAAAGTATGAAGAAGCTTATTGGAGCTTGGCTGGTTGCGGGATTAGCGCTCTGGCTGACAGCATTGATTCTCGGTCCTAAAATGGAGTTTGCCGGTTTCTGGTCCATTGTCTGGGCTGCCGCGATAATTGGCCTGCTGAATTTCATTCTTGCACCGCTGCTTAATCTGATGACATGTCCTGTATATCTGCTGACCCTGGGATTGTCACGATTCCTTATCAGCGGTCTTGTGCTGATAATCGCGAAAAACTGGGTAGGTGGATTTTATGTGGCAAGCTACTGGTGGGCAGTGCTTGCAGCTGTAATCATCTCCATACTAACCGGAGTAATTGACAAATTACTGGGTAGAAAGAAATCCTGACCGGGATCAGGAAGTGGTTTTTCTGATAATACCCGCGGGTGTGCTTTCCATTCCCTGACCGAGCGGGTTGTCCCTGAGAATTTCTATGAGAAGTTCTTTATTCAGATCAGGCGGGTGGACACCCAGGATGTTTCCACCGAGATCGTTGATGTCGACCACAGCGGCTTTGCAGCTGAAATGTTTTGCTATGTTCTCCGAAACCCCATTCGGATTCTCCGGAGCAAGACTGACTGCTCTGTTAAAAGGTGGAATTGTTCCATTTGTGGGTCCGTCAATTGATCTGGCTTTCGAGCCCGCAACCCGATAAAAGTCACCCTTTCTGCCGAAGAGCTTGCCCAGAGCGCCAATGAATGCTGAAAACAGTATGCGAAGGGTACCGCATTCTCTCAGAGCGCACTCCATGGTCTCCGGCATTCCCAGACCGATTCCATGTGGTGTTTTTGTTACGAATCTGCTCAGTAATACGGCAAGGCGTCGCGGATGCAGTGAACCATCATCCAGCAGATAGTACCTTCCCTGACTCGCGCCGACTGCTTTTTCACTTATGAACAGTATATCGTCCGGGAAGAGGGTTAGCTCCGATTCTTTCAGACCGTCTCCAATGGCTTCCAGTAGATCATCATCCTTAAGTATCAACCTTGTTTTCACCGGGATACGATGCCAGGAGCATCCATTTGCATCAATTTCTATCTGCTTCATGTTTTACCTTTCCCTTCCCGGCGAGTATGCTTCAGCGTATAGCTACAGACAAGAGGAGGAAAGAAAATGAATCTTGCGGGAGCTCTGAGTTCAGATGTAGAAGAGTATCTGAATACGAATACCACGGTAATGATTCCGGTTGGATCACTTGAACAGCATGGTTCTGCCGCGCCGCTGGCCTGTGACACAATTATACCAGTAAGACTTTGTGCGGCGGCAGGATATGAGACTGGAACAGCCTTCACTCCAGCTGTTACATTCGGCATGTCGGATTGTCACATGGCGTTTCCGGGAACAGTAACTCTCCGGTCGAGTACACTCGCCGCAATAACAAGGGACATCTCGGTATCTCTTTATGCTCACGGTTTCCGGAAGATCCTTTTTGTCAGTGGGCACGGTGGGAATAGAAATGCAGTTATGGACGGCTTAAGAGAAGCTTCAGGTACTTGCCCCGACGCTGATATGCGGTATCTGCCATACTGGGAACTTCCAGGAGTTGTGGAGAAGCAGAGAATGCTATTCTGCTCCGATCCCGGGTATCATGTGACAGTTACAGAGGTTTCGATGGTCTGGCATCTTATGGGAAAGAAAATGCCTGAGTTCAGCAAAATGAAGTACCCTCCTGAACCCCCGTCCGGTTCGGTCATATCACCGAACAGATGGAAAGAACTCTACCCTGATGGGGGTGCCGGTTCTGATCTTAGTTTCGTTTCGGAGGAAAAAGGGGAAATATTCTTTAATTTCCTCGTGAACAGACTCTGTCATTATCTGAATTCCCTGGAGAAACATGCGGACTAGTCCAGCTGTTGTTTTTCGCGATGTGCTTGTGAAATACGGAAAAGTTACCGCTCTTGATGGTCTTGACCTGGAGATTCCTGAAAAGGGAGTATTCGCCCTTCTTGGAAGAAACGGTGCGGGGAAGACTACCGCGATAAGGGCCATCACCGGGCTCGTATGGCTGTCAGCAGGAATCCTGAACGTTTTCGGAGAGAATCCGTGGAAGAAAGGTTTTCCCAGAGACAGGATTTCTGTTCTGTTTGCGGAAGACGGTCTTGGTCCTTTTCTTACCGTTCATGAAAACCTGAGTATCTGGGCCGGGTTTCATGGCTTTGGAAAAGAGGAAGCCGGAGCTCTTACTCTTGAAATCCTCCGGAAACTTGGAATTGAAGATATGAAACAAGCCAGGGTAAGTGATCTTTCAAACGGCAACAGAAGAATTGTCGCAGTTGCGCGAACTTTTATGCTGTCCTCTGATATGGTCATTCTTGATGAGCCAACATCCTCTCTGGATCCTGTCAGAGCTTCCGAGGTCAGGGAAACCATAAGAACTCTTTCTAAAAGCAGGCTTGTTCTTCTTTCTACTCACAATCTCTCAGAAGCAGAGGAGTTAAGTGATACTATCGCTATAATTGATTCCGGAAAACTGCTTATGTCGGGTAAACCTGGAGAACTGGACAGTACTTCCAAAGGCAGTTACGCCGTTACAACTGAAGATGGATCTCTATTATTCAGAGGGAAGTCATATTCACATGGAGAGCGTGGTTTCGTGACTATAAGTTGCGATGATCCACCGGCTGATATCCTGATCGAACTTCTTGAAGGAAGCAACAGGGTAATCGAGTTTAAACCGTTCAGAAAAAGCCTTTCCAGCATATTCATGGAGCTGACCAGGAAGAATTCACGATGAAGTCTGTCATTCGAAGGGAATGGCTCAGGTTTTACAGAGCTATGGGAAAGATCGGTCTTTTCAGGTTCATAGCCATCTACGTAGTTATATTCGGATTCGTTCTGCCAGGATCATTTGACAATCCCACCGCAGCATTTGCGGTTTTCGCCATTATACCTCTTTATATCGCCGGTCCGCTTGCAGTTGACGCTATTGCGGGAGAGAGGGAGAGAAATACTCTGGAAACTCTGCTTACAGCACCGCTCTCACCCATTGAATTCCTTGGCGGTAAAACACTGTTTTCCATAATGATTGCTGCAGGTACTTCATGGATGGTTCTGCTGCTGTTTACCGTCTGGTCAGTAATACGGACAAAGCCTTTACCCTCCATGCCGGTTTTCTGCGCTGTTCTTGCCGGAGGACTTGTATCATCGTTGATCGGAACGCTTGCGGGACTCCATGTTTCCATGAAAGCAAAAACGGTTAGGAGTGGACAGCAATGGTTCGCTGTGGTACTTATGGTGATAGCATTCGGTATTCCACTGAGCACGAAATTCCTTATTCCATACATCCCGCAATCAATGATGAGGAGTATCGCTCTGATGTTCGAGGGAGGATGGTTTTCATACGGAATCCTGCTGATATCCGCTTTTGCTATTCTGGTCTGTACTGTATTGTGGCTGTCTCTACAAAGACGGGTTAAGGGACTCTGGCGGCTCAATACGGGAAAGTGAGCTGATATTTTCATGGAATCTCCGGGCTGGGTGATAGAATTAAATTCAATCTGAAAGCACCGTTTTGCGTAGCCGGTCATTGTACGTTATAATAGTACACATGTCATACAAATCAGAACATATGATCTATATTAGAGAACATTATGCTTGAACCTCTCCTTGGGTCTCATACGCGTGAGCAGGTTCTTCTTTTCATTCAGGCAAGGGGTTCCGGTTATACCCGTGAGATTGCCGCGTTCTTCAAAACAGGTATTGACCCCGTTCAGAAACAATTGAAGAGACTTGAAGCGGGTGATATACTCCTGAGCTGTTTTAAGGGAAGAACTCTTCTTTACAGGTTTAATCCGCAGTACAAATTCCTCAGTGAACTGAAATTGTTACTGAAGAAAGTTCTCAAGCTTTATCCTTCAGACATTCGTGACAGCCTGGGCAGTGTGAATGAATGGGAGAAGAAAAGCACCAGCAGAAAACAAAACAGATATACGGTTCATGAATACAGAAGAAGTGAATAAACGGTACTAACTTTGACCCTGGAATCAATACTTGATTATACTACTAAGGTATTTCATGGAGGTGCTCTGGTGAAGAGATTCATATTTGTGCTGATGATAGCAGCATCACTGCTGATCATCTGCTTTTCCACAGCCTATATCGCCAGAGAGTTCATAAAGGTAATCACCTTCTCGAATATGGGGGATATGTGGAGCCTTCTGAGACTTAAGGAGAACTCTCCGTATCCTGAGCGTGGTGATATACTTATGAATATCCTGGAAGATGCTTCGTATACTGAAGGAGAGATCGAATTCAATCCGGGTGACATATTGCTGATGTATACAGACGGAGTCTGCGAGGCAATGAATCTTTCCGAAGAAGAGTACGGTGAAAAACGGCTTGCGAAACTTGTATACAGTAACCGGAATCTCCCGCTTGCGGACTTGCTTCAGCTGATTGAAGACGAAGTAGCGCTGTTCCATGGATCTGGAATTTACGAAGACGATTTTACACTCTTAGCAGCTCGACTGAAAACACTCTAAGAAAGAAACTTATTTAGAAGGAGATCAGAATGAAATGGGCTGTAATCGAGATGAGTATCAAGTGTCCATATTGTGATTCCCCTGTTCACATTGATGGACCATACAGGAAAATCCTCTGTCGAAGCTGCCAGTCAGAGATCGATTTCCCGGAAGATGTCTGGAAGGATCTCCTTGAGGATGTGCAGAATGAGGTTATTAACGATTTTAAAGAAGGAGAGGGATCCAGCAGCACGATCTTCGGTCATTTCAACATGACCATGATGTACGCGAGATTGAAGGCGTACTGCAGGAGCTGCAAAAGGGATTTTGATATGGAAACTGAATATACCGGACAGAATATGCTTATCTGCCCGGACTGCGGGGCTGAAACCCCGGTATTTCCAGCTCCGGAATGGTTCAAAGAAGCTATGAGCAGAGCGAAACTGATTGTGGGAGCTTTGCATGATATTGAAAACGTAGATGAACCCGAAGGGCTGTCAGGGCCAGTCGCATTCAGTTGTCCTCAATGTGGCGGATCTCTGATGATTGATGGAAAAGAAAGAATTGTCATATGTGAGTACTGTGAAACCAATGTTTATCTGCCTGACGACCTCTGGCTCAGGCTCCATCCGGCTTCGAAGAAGACCCGCTGGTTCGTTGGGATAGAATAAGATTATCGGTCCGAATAGATTTTTGGACATGACGGAGGAGTACTATGAAACAACCTGTTGCATTGCTCAGGTGGCATCTATGCCGAAAGGATATTTTCAGGGAAAGAGATACCGAGAAACCGGAAGAAATACAGGTAACTGTCACCAGAGGTTCCAAATCCTGTCTGAAACTCTGGAAATCCCGCATGAGCGATCCTTCGATTATTGTGAGGGATGTGTTCAGCTGGTGGGATGAATCCGCAGGTGGAATTCAGTCCTGGGTCAGATCGGACCTGCTCCTTGAAGCGCTTACGCAGAGAAATCTGCTTCTGAAACGGGACGACTGTACATCTATGAAAATCCCGAGAGTTCTCACGGAAGACATGGTTTTCCTTCAATTCATGTTTTATCAGAAGCAGTTCGAGAGGATCTGGAGTGAAGCTTTGAATGGGAGAGAGGGATTGGAGAGAATCATAGAGGTTCCTTCCTCCCGATGGATGAATTTCACACAGCAGGCAAGGGAAGCCTCCTCTACAATGTACGGGGTATTGCTGAGAGCAGGAGCGGGGGGAGTGGAAAATGATCAGGAATAAGTATCTCAGATTTCACTTTCTCAACGTCGGTCATGGTGATGCAACAATAGTAGAGTTCCCTGACTACGGTTCTCCCGCAATAGCAAGATTCGGTATTATCGATTTTGGTCCACGCAGAGATCCGGAACTTGTATTGGATTATTTAAGAGAATTGATCTCAATCAGGACAGATCAGAATTCCGATATGTTCCGGATTGAATTCGCCTGCGTTACCCATCCGCACGAAGATCACTACGGGGCATTGAAAAAATTCCTTGACGAGTACTCGGATTCTACGGATTCATCCAGGAACAGGCTTGATGCCTTCTGGGATTGCGGGTTCCGAACAACATCCTCAAGGTACAACAATACACTGAAGAAGCTCATCCTGAACCATAATGTCTCCTTCATGCGATTGGCAGCCGGGGCTGAGTTTGATTTTGGCAAGGTTCATGTAACGGTACTTGCTCCTTCGATTGATCTTAGAAACCGCTTCGACACATTCGGTGTTGACAAGAACAACGCTTCGGTAGTTTTGAAATTCAAACTGCTGAATTCATATGCGATACTCGCCGGCGATGCTGAATATGAATCCTGGGGGAAAATCACAGACGAATTCCCCCGTACTCACAGAATCAAGTTCGTACCGGATGCTCTGGGATTAGCTGAACGTGATGATACTTCGGATCAGCTGAAGAGTGACCTTCTTCGATCTTCACATCACGGCAGCATGCATGGTACTGACCTCCGATACATTGAGCGTATTAATCCTAACAGGATCATAGTCTCTGCCGGGAGTCAGCAGTGGTACGAAGAGAACGAGCCGCGATGGACAGGTCTTTTCCCTCATCCTGTCACAGGAACGATAGTTGATTGCCTGCATAAGGATGTTGAGCAAATGGTGACCGGTGAAGAAGGACATATTCTTGTCTCCTATTCCGGAGGATGGACCCCATCCAGTATTGAGACAATCCGGGAAAAGCCGGGGGATCAGGCTTTCACCACCCGCCTTGGGAGTATCATAGGTTAACCGGGTTTGGATACTTTCGCGCTAATTGTCGAATCGATTGACCCGCAAAGCACAGTATGAGCTGATGCCGTTTTTCTCATAGTATTGCTGGTGGTAATCCTCAGCGGGCCAGAATACAGGTGCAGGTTCGATCTCCGTTACAACCCTGTAACCCCTGTCATTCAGAAGAGCTATAAGGCGCTCCGCGATCACTCTCTGTTCTTCCGATGTGTAGAAGATAACTGAACGGTATTGCGTTCCAGTGTCCGCTCCCTGGCGGTTTATCTGTGTGGGGTCATGTATCTCGAAGAACAGCCTCGCAAGTTCTTCATAACTTGCCAGCTCCGGATCAAAGACAATCCGGATTGCTTCGGCATGTCCCGTTGTCCCACTGCAGACATCCTGGTAAGAAGGCTCCTCCAGTCTTCCGCCGGTGTAGCCTGCTTCGGTCTTAAGAACACCGTCCTGCTGCATGAAAAGATGTTCCAGACCCCAGAAGCACCCGCCTGCGAATATCGCTGTTTCTTCTGTTATTACTGGTTGAAACATCAGGGATATGGAATTCACGCAGTGCCTCGTGTCAGCAGGAGTGTATCTCTCTCCCGTAAATACATGCCCTAGATGCGCCCCACAGGCTTTACATAGAATTTCTGTCCTGATTCCATCCGGATCAGGTCTCCGTTCAACCGCGCCTTCAATTTCATCATCGAATGAAGGCCACCCGCAATGTGATGGGAACTTGCTGTCAGACGTATAAAGTTCGGCGCCGCATCGTCTGCACAGGTATATCCCTTTCTCAGAATGATCAACGTATTCTCCGGTAAAAGGAGCTTCAGTTCCTCCATCAAGGATAATGTGCTCTTCTTCTGGGGTGAGTTCTCTGTAATTCATTTCTTCCTCACTTCCTGATGGAATTATGATATTCAATGCAATCACCCCGGAACAGATAATAAGCAGAGGGGTAAGCAGAGGGATCAAATCTTTACTCTTGACATTATGCTCGCATCATCTTTATTACATCTTCTGAGTTTTTTCATTCAGGAGAAGAGGTTTGAATATGATCGGACGAACTATACTCATTTTTACTACAGTACTGTTAACTGCGGGGACATCCTTCGCTGAATGGAATTTCGAGACGGTAGACAACTCCGTGAATGTAGGATGGTATTCCTCTATTGCAATTGACCCGGCTGATTATCCGCATATTGCCTATCTGGATGCCTATAACCATACATTGAAGTACGCACGCTGGACGGGGAGCGAATGGTTCATCGAGACCGTTGATTCAGGTGTATGTCCCGACGAACTGGACAAAAGCATTTCTATCGCACTGGATTCACTTGGAAACCCTCATATAGCCTATTCAACAGAGCACGGTAATCCGGGTGATACAATAAGATATACCTATTGGGACGGTACTGTGTGGCATTCAGCTGATATAGTTGATTCGGGTTATGGGCTCATATGGCCATCACTTGTGCTTGATTCTCAGGATCGTCCTCATGTTTCATGGTGTAATGAAACAGGAGGGCGTCTGGAATACGCCATGTGGGATGGCTCAAGCTGGCAGATAACCACAGTGGAAGAAGGCTCCTGCACGGGCTATTGCAACTCGCTTGGCCTCGACTCTTCCGACTATCCCCACATATCGTACATCAGCGCGGCTGAATACCTGAAGTATGCCCGCTGGACTGGTTCGGAATGGGAGATTGTTACACTGGATGCAGTTGGATATTATGGTTTCGAGGGCATTAACACCTCTATTGCCGTTGATGCGTCGGATCATCCGCATATTGCCTATACATACTGGATAACTGACGACTTGAAATACGCATACTACAACGGCTCGGAATGGGAGATAACAACCGTTGACAACAGTGGAATTACCGGGAAAGAACCCTCTATAGCAATTGATTCAGAGGAGTATCCTCATATCTCATACCGAAGTTCAGTGCTCAAGTATGCCTGCTGGACAGGTTTCACCTGGGATATTCTTGTTCTCGACGAAAGCAGTAACGCAGGAATACAGAATTCCATCGCACTCGGAAGTAACAATAATCCCCATATTTCCTATGCCCAGGGAAGCAGTGCTGTTCTCAAACATGCCTGGTATGATTCGGGACAGGGAATGGAAACTCCCTCCCAGCCTGCGCAGGGCTGCCTTACTATGATATGTTCATCGCCAATCCAGGATTTACTGACTGTCACCTATACAGTCCGGTGTATCGGTTCGGTTGATCTGTCGATATACGATATTCTCGGACGCCGCGCAACAAAGCTGATCACCGGTGAACAATCTACCGGTCTTCATAAGATTGTCTGGGATTGTACCGGGATGCCTAACGGCGTTTACATGTGCCTTCTCGAAGCAGATGGAGAGATACTTGCTCGAAGGTTCGTGATTAACAGATAGCGCAGTAGGGTCAGATCTTTACTCTTGACATTTTGCTCTCATCATTATTAGATCTTATTAAAAGGAAGTTTTTTATGCCACGTTTGATGTCTTTCATTTGGTATCAAGGTAATGTCAAGAGTAAAAATCTGACCCCATTCCTTCATTCAATGTGCTTTCTTTCAATATAGAGCAATAGAAATCGGGGCGGTAGTACAGCTGGATACCGTGGAATTGCAGCGGTCTTCCGGTTTACTGCTGTTCCCGAAACAGAAATCAATCTCGAATGGAGAGGATACAATCCCGATTGATGCAGAGGATGTGCTCAGGGAGGAAGAAGGTGAAGAACTGGAGCTCTTGATCCAGGTAGTCTTTAACACGTCGGAAACCTTCAGGAAGACTTACAAAAAGGTCAACCTTGAGGTTATTGTGAAGCGTGGTATTAATACGTACGCTGTACTTCCTGCCCATCATGATGGGGTCATGGATGTTCTTCTCCATTTCTGCCCGGGCAAGCATAATGTGGGTGCTGTTTAAAAGTACATAACCGTCAACTGTTCTAGCAGGGATGAACGTGCTTCCCTCGTTCAGGAGTTCGTCAATCCTTTGCGGTCCCATTCGATTTGTGGAGTACAACCAGAGATAGATTTCACCCTGAATCTCTGTGCCATCGGTAAGTGTGAATAGAACTTCCTTCTTCTTCTTGTCGATTTTTACATTGCTCATCGATATTCGATCCCTTCCGCGTTTATTTGGAAAAGATTCTTGTTGACGGCGTATTTGCAGGCTTCCTCTGGGGATATTCGCTTGGTTTCTACAAGGTTCTGGAGAGCCTGATCTAAAAGCTGCATCCCCTTGTTTTTTCCAGTTTGAATAACCGATGGTATCTGGAACGTCTTTCCTTCCCTGATCAGGTTGGACACCGCTGAGTTAACGAATAAAATCTCCAAAGCTGCACAGCGTTTGCCATCAAGTGTTCTGAGAAGCTGCTGGGCTATTACCCCCACTATAGATTCAGCTAGCATGGTGCGGATCTGCTCCTGCTGATTTGTGGGAAAGACGTTGATGATGCGATCGACCGTTTTTGCAGCACTGCTCGTATGAAGGGTGCCAAACACAAGCTGGCCGGTTTCGGCGGCAGTTATTGCCAGCTCTATCGTTTCAAGATCACGCATTTCACCTACCAGAATAATGTCAGGATCTTCTCGAAGGGAGGCTCTTAATGCCGATTTAAAGGATTTGGTATGAGTGCCTACTTCCCGCTGGTTGACCAGGCAGCTCTGGCTTGTATGAATGAACTCGATGGGGTCCTCGATAGTGATAATATGTCCCTTCTGGGTTCTATTGATGTGGTCTATCATAGCAGCCAGAGTTGTTGATTTACCACTTCCAGTCGGTCCGGTAACCAGAATCAATCCTTTGGAATAGCGAGTGAAATCCAGGACGACGGGAGGAAGCTCAAGTTGACTCACCGTTAATATTTTATTTGGAATCATACGGAGGACGGCACTGATACCATGGCGGCCAAGAAAAATATTGACTCGAAATCTGGCATCCAGGGAGGGAACCTGATAGGCGAAATCGATATCAAAAGTATCTTCAAACTCTTCCTTCTGTAAATCGGTCATTATCTCGTACAGCATCGTTTTGCTCTGAGCAGGAGTTATCTTCTTGTTCCCCAACGGTAATAAATCCCCAGAAATTCTCACCAGAGGAGAATTCTCTGGTGAGATGTGCAGATCAGAACCATCATTCTTCTGCAGGATACGTAACAGGTTGTCAATGGTTGCCATAATATGCTTCCAACAGGTCAAATGTTTTTTTCATGAAAGTTACAATACTTCCTGTCATATGTGATTATTCAATAGAATCTACAATACCAATTAAATCATACCTCTGTCAAAGCCCTGAGTGAATGAGGTCTGTTCTTCAGACGGTTCCAGATTCCAGGGAGCAGGCTGACAAATCAACCTCTTCTGGATACAGGATATATGATAGAGGAATGGAGGTAATTAAATTGTCTAATTACATCCGTCCCTAATTGTTCATTCAGGGATTTCCGTTATCCAGATCTTATAGAAGAAATTAATATGACAATGAATTTTTCCGCAATCCTTTGATTTGCTCGCAAAGAAACCCATTCGTTCAAATATACCACGATTCCTGCCTGAAACTGACCATGCTGACTGGCCGAAACCACCCTGCATCTATTAACCGGTAGAATAGCTAACTTACAGTACATTATGAGTTACCTTACCTGAGCTTAGCATGATACAGTTAGAAAGGTTATCCCTAGCAGGATCGTTGGGTTTGAACAGTTACGACGCTACAACATAGAGTATCTTGCAGAAATCATTGACACCTGCAGCGCAAAATACTTATACTAAAATAAGGATTGATACAATGTTTTATATTATACTAATTCTGACAACAGCTATCCATTCAACAATCTATTTTGTTCCAGATGATTACCCAACTATCCAGCAGGCTATAGAAGAATCGGTGGATGGCGATTCTATCTTGGTCCTTCCAGGAGAATATTCGGGATTTAACTACAAGGGGAAGAACATCCATATTGAGAGTACCTCCGGCCCGGATTCAACTCTGATAAACACCACGATATATGTAGTAAGTAATGAAGGCAGGGAAGCTGTTCTGAAGGGCTTTCAGATCAGCACCTTCGTCGACCTGGACACATATGCCCTTGTAATAAACGGGGCCAGCCCGTCGATCCTGGAGAATGTGTTCAAGGATTATTTCTGGATCTGCAACAAGATCAATAAGCGGAAGAACGGCATGATAGTTTCCCTGAACGAATCCAGCGCGCTTATCCAGGGCAACAGCTTCACCAATAATTACTGTCACTGGGACTCATTCTGGTTCTCGTCTCCGGATTCATCCCGGGCGGGTACTCTTCCCTCCAGCAAATTCTTGGGAATGTGCGTTTACATCGGAAATCAGGGGAGTTCAAACTGCGCAGAACTGCGCAACAATATTTTCAATGACAACACTGCTATAACATACGGTGTCTATATGTTCGGTCTGTGCGTTTACAGCAAAGGCAGTGCAATACTCGAGAACAACCTCTTTTTCGACAATGGCTTTCCCGAATCCCCTCTTGGCAGCAGCTTCTGGTACTGTCGTGGAAACGCCCTGTGCGCTGATTGCGGTGCTGAAGTGACTGTACGTAATTGCACGTTTCATCATAACTACGTTTCCGATGAGCTGGCCTACATGACAGCTCTGGCGACTATCGGAGAAGCTCAGCTGAATATATCCAGCAGTATCATCTGGGAAAACGATATATACGATACACCCATTATACAGTACAGTGACGTGCAAGGCGGATGGGTGGGCACGGGTAACATAGACGAAGACCCGTGTTACCTCTCCGGTCCCCCCTATTATTACCTGGATCCGAGTTCGCCCTGCGTTGACGCTGGTGACGACACGGACCCCACCTTCAACGATCCGGAGGACCCTGATAATCCCGGTTACGCCCTCTGGCCCTCACTGGGTGGTCTCAGGAATGACATGGGTAGCTACGGTGGACCTGGAGTAATCTACTGGAGCGATACGGGAACCGGCATGGTTCGGCAGCCGTCCGGCGATCACTCTAATGATCCATTCTTGCTCATCGTTCATCCGAACCCGTGTTTCCGTTCCCCTGTCATCACCTTTGAACTGCTCGAGTTTTCCACTGCCGAAATCTCGGTATTCGATGTGGCTGGCCGTATGGTATACAAGGAGGTGAACTGCTTTTCATCAGGCAGTAATCATGTGTATCCCGGCAATATGCAGCCGGGTATTTACTTTGTAATAATGGGCACGGGAGAATTCACAATCTCTCGATCATTCGTGGTCCTGGATTAGACTGATGAACAATGTCGCACAAAATGGGATTGGGAGAACCGCCAGGGAACCTGATTATGCAAGGCGGAAAATATGGTTACTGAACAGTGCAGCGTTCTCAGCAGCGAAAACTAAAACATTCTATGTTGTGATGTAAACCAGGTTACCGTTAACCTCTATGTGATGTGTATCCCCGTCCGGGGAATGTGGTATGAGCCACCGGCTTCGCTGACACCCGTATCCCGATCAGGGTCTTATCACCTCGACGGGGTTTGTTGAAGAAACTCGGCCACCGTCATCGCCTTCTCCCAGAGCATATCGTGCAAGGTAATGAGTGCCTGCGTTATGTCGCAGTGCTGCACCACCATTGATGTGGACTCATTTTTATCAACGCTGTTCTGGAGAGTGAACATGACTATATTGTCATCGACGATCAATGATTTCATTGGCAGATGATCAACAACCCGGACTTCTTCACCCTGGTTCTCAAAATGTAAAATCCAGGCGATGAAGTTTTCAATATCATCCTTTTCGATTTCCCAGAGGCCTCTGACATGGATGCCTGCTGTCAGGATATCGTCCACCGGCTTGGTGACCTTGCCTAGATCTTCAACAGTGTGTGGTATCACATAGGGGGGCTTGCAGAAAGCTCGGAGGTATTTTCTGCAGCTTTTTGCCAGTTCGTTGAACTTATCGATCTGGCTGGATCTGGATGTCAGTACCTGGATGAACTCAAGGGGAGAGGCCATTCCTTCCCGTTTCGCGAATACTCCTTCCAGGTTTTCCGCCACCTCCGCCAGATTTCGATGACGATCTGCAAGACGAGATTTCTCGTCTTCCAGGAGCTGACCAATGGCAACCTCTGGTCTTATGGCTCGATACTTGCGCACGGGGCCAGGTTCAGTAAGGCAAAAACCCTTTTGGATAAGACCTTGAAGAATATTGTAGATACGACCGTTGGGGATGTTGGCCAGTTTTGATATTTCCGAAGCACTGAGATTGTGCACTTTTAATAATACGGCGTAGGCTCTGGCTTCATAGGTGTTGAAGCCTAAAGCTGACAATTGATCGACAATTTCACTCATGACCATTCCTTTTCAACACAAACTCTATGGTTAGACAATTCTACAGCGAATTCGTCGCTTGTCAAAACCTGCTTGCGCTCACCCCCTTTTCGGTTGTCCCCCAGGCATCGGCTACTTCATCTGTCGAATTATCGGTGCAAGTCCTGTTCGTCTCCTGCCTTCCTGTCAACGCAGTAAAACAGCTGCTGCTGCGAGGACCACCAGTTCAGCAGCAGTCATGCCGCCAGAGTGGGGGAATGTGAGTTGGAAACATCGGTAAAAAATATTTACCAACTGTCAAGTTGTAAGCCTTGACAGAGCTCGCAACTTATGAAATTATTAGTCGAGTTCTGTCTAGACTTCTTTCTCAAAGGTAGTGCTGGGATATAAAAGGAATCGTTAAAGGAGAAAACATGAAATCGAAGGAAGATCCCCCAATCAGCCGCGGGGCAAATGTGCGCCAATATAGTCTCATTGTTCCCTGTCTGCTATTACTGTTTTTTTTCATCGTCAGCGATGTATTGGCTCAGTTACCCATGAAAGCACATATCCCCTGGGGCACGATCCGTGACTTCGAGTTCTATGAGGATGGAATCTTCATCTCCGTATACGATGGAGGTATAGGTTACTTCACCATAGACTGGAACTACAACCTCGAGCATCAATACACTATCGATCCCGGCGGGTATCATCTGCTATCGCAATTCTGTCTGTCTGATTCTTTCCTCTTTGCTCTTGATGGCGCAACATTGCATGTTCCGGGTACGCCGGTCCTCTTCGATTACGAAGTGAGTGAAACAGGTTTTGAATACCTTGCCGGAATTGAATCAAGCATACCTGTCTGGGAACAGTTCGCCCCGATAGTCTATCATGACGGCAGCGTTGTCTACTACAATTTTTACTCTGGTATCTATTATCGTGTCGATGTGAGCACACCTGATGCTCCGGTTGCAACCGGTTCCCTGCCGGATACCCATGATGTTAGTCTTGATATTATGGTATATCAGGATACACTGCTGATATCAGCAAGACAACGGGGATCAGGGTATTGGGATGGGAACTTCAGGATCATCAGGAATGTTCCACCCGATCCACTCTCTTCAATTGGTGCATATGGAATGAACGCCTACTCGTATACCAGTTTTCTAGCTCTCATAGATGACATTCTGTTCACTTCTCATCTTGATGGACTCAGGGTATATGATATATCAGACCTTAATGATGTGCAGCAGATTTACTACTATCCAACCGAGTGGGGCAGGTGTGTTACAGAGGTTAATAACATTGTTTTCATGGGTTGCAACAACGGATGGCACTTTTTCGAATACACGGAACCCGGGAATCTAGAACACCTGGAATTCTACCCATCCACACACAGGGTACTTCGTATGAGGATGAAACTGGAAGAGCAGGAACTCTGGTGTTTTGTAGACGGAGGCACCCTCGGGGGCCTTGTTGTTCTTGATATCTCAGAATACACCGGTATCGAAGAATCAGAAAACGGTCCAGCCGCAGGCTGCATAAGCATTCAGAACTTCCCAAATCCCTTTAGAGATGAGACAACGATCAGCTACTCGATCCCTGCTGACGGTTATACGACCCTGAGAATTTACAATCTTGCCGGTCAACTCGTAAGAAGCTTTCAGGATCACTGCAGCGAGCCAATGCGATCGGGTTCGTATACAGTGAACTGGGATGGTACGAACGACAGCAGCAGATCAATGCCGGGTGGTGTTTATCTCTGCCACATTGTATCCGGGAATTCAGCGGCAGTCTGCAAGCTTATTCTGGCAGAATGACATTATCATCCCGGCTGGTCATAACTTTGAGGTGATCGATCCCTTGGAGTGAATAGCTCTAATCACAAGCCACTTGGTTTCCGAACATTAGTCCGGGAACCGTAAAATGCAGTAAAATGCTGGTTTCCGAACATTAGTCCGGGAACCGTAAAATACAGTAACATGCTGGTTTCCGAACATTAGTCCGGGAACCGTGAAATGCAGTAACATGCTGGTTTCCGAACATTAGTCCGGGAACCGTAAAATGCAGTAACATACTGGTTTCCGAACATCTTATCTACATTGAAACAATAGGACAATGAATTTTTCCCGCAATCCTTTGATTTGCTCGCAAAGAAGCCCATTCGTCCAAATATACCACGATTCCTGCCTGAAACTGACCATATCACCTGGTCCTGGAATAGCAGAACCCGGTCGTTAAGCCGGGTTCATAATGGTAGCGGGGACAGGATTTCCCTTCGGGGTCCCTTCGGTCTCCTTCGACTCGCTAATGCTCGCTCAGGATAAATTCACCTGTCAGATCTTCGATCTGAGGTTCAATCAGGTTGCCATCAAAAAAACAGGGGACACCAGAAGGCGCCCCCTTTTTCTTTGGTAGCGGAAACCGAGCTTCGTTTGAACCAGATACTTGTATGGATCAGGGGAGTATGCGATATCTGTAGACAATACCCTAATTTATAACCAGCTATTTCCCTGGCAATTAAAATTATGTATACTAAAAATGTTCGCTGCAGTCATCATTCATACTCTGGGGGGGATAATGAAGAAGTATCTAACAACGATATTGGTTATGCATTTAATAGTTTCCAGTGTGCTGGCTGGTTCTATACAGGGGTATGTATGTGATTCTCATGGTAACCCGCTTGTAGGCGCAACAGTGATGGTCGTTGGAACTTCATTTGGAGACATGACTGATTCATCCGGGGAATACATCATTGAGAACCTTGAACCTGGTGAATATTCCATACAAGCTGCGATGGTGGGGATGAGTGCGAAGACTGCCGAAGGTGTTCGCGTATTTGAGAACCAGATTACATCGCTTAACTTTGGAGATCCAGGATTCGGAGCCAATCACACGATTAATGGCGCCCAGAACGGTAGAATCCTTGCTCATAGAGATGATCTCACAGTTACCGACCTGCCGCTTGAACACACAAGTGCATCAATTTCAATCTCAGGCAATGTTCAGCAGGCAACAGTCAGGCAGGTTTACGGTAATCCCTTTGAAGAGCCTATTGAAGCAACTTATGTATTTCCACTGCCAAACAATGGTGCTGTTAATAGGATGAGCATCTATATAGGTGATAGATTAATCGAGGGACATGTGTACGAATCAGAAACAGCCTCAGCAATGTACAACGAAGCCATTGATGAAGGAAGAACTGCTGGCCTGCTTGTTCAAGAGAGACCCAATGTTTTCACTCAGGTGATTGGCAATATCCTTCCAGGAGATAGCATCACAGTTGAGATTAACTACGTAGCCACGGTTGATGAGTACGAGAATGAGTATGAGTTGGTGTTTCCTATGGTTGTTGGGCCAAAATACATTCCTGGATCCCCTATAGACGAGGGAGAAAGAGGGTGGTCAGATCCAACCGATCAGGTTCCCGATGCAGACAGAATAAATCCGTCAGTATATCCGGAAGGTATGCGGAGTGGGTACGATATCGAACTGGAGGTTAGCATCAACACAGGCATTCCAATTCAAGAGATGTACTCCGTTAACCATGAAATCATAACCGATGAAATAGGGAATAAAGTATTCATTTCACTTTCTGAAGAGGATGCCATTCCAAATAGAGATTTTATCCTTCGTTACAGTATGAACTCACCCAACAGGGAAAGTGGGCTACTATCGACAAATGGAGATACCGGTGGACATTTCATGCTTATCCTTAAACCAGAGGTGAATCTCACATATGAAATTGAAAATCCAAGAGAGTATGTATTCGTGGTTGACTGTTCTGGTTCGATGTCAGGTCAACCAATCGCAGCAGCAAAGGAGTCGATGAGACACTTCATAAGAAACATGAGCACGGATGATACTTTTCAGATAATCAAGTTCAGTAATCAGGCATCTGCATTCTCGGAAGCTCCAATTGAGGCTTCAAGAAGGAATGTCAATCTTGGACTTGCCTATGTTGAGCTTATGCATGGTTCTGGTGGAACAGAAATGCTCAATGGTGTAAGAGCTGCGCTAGGTTATCCAGAGGAATCTGAAAGGGATAGATTCGTTATATTCCTTACAGATGGTGAGATAGGGAATGAAGAGGCCATCTTGGAAGAGGTGAGAAACATCAGGGGCGACCGTACCATTTTATGGAGTGTTGGCATCGGTTCAAGCCCCAATAGATATCTACTCGATGGACTTGCCGAAGAAGGTGGTGGACAATCTTTCTATGTTGCACTCCAGGAGGATCCCAGTACAGTAGCTTCTCGTATTTATGCAGAGATAACAGGAGCATATATCAGAAACATCTCGTTTGACTGGGGAGGATTGTCCGTAACGGATGTATTCCCAGAAGAATTGCCATTTGTCTTTCCCGGAGAACCTTTATTCCTTGTTGGTAAGTATACCGACGGTGGATCTGCTACGATTGAAGTATCCGGAGAGGTAGGTGACGACACCTGGACCGAAAGGATGGAAGTTTACCTTCCATATTCTGAAGATGAAAACCAGGCAATCGCCACGATTTGGGCTCGTCAGAAAATCCATCAGCTTGAGAGGTACCTGCTTGATATCCAGGACGAAGAATCAGAACAGGATCTGGTGGACCGGATAATCGAAACTGCTCTTGCATACAAGATTCTCAGCGAATACACATCTTTTGTAGCTGTCAGTGAAGAGGTTCGTACGGATGTGTACGGTAACAGATTCAGTATTGAAATACCTGTTAATATGCCTGAAGGTATGAGTTACCAAGGGACGTTCGGCAGCGGTTCGGGTGGGCTTGATCCGGCAACTGTGGGAAGCACAACGATCTCGGCTACTGATTCAAGAGGTATTGTTCTCACAAATACAACTGGTTCTTCAGAGACTTTCGTATCAGGAGAAAGGGATCTTAGCATTTCGCTTGAGTCAGGAGCCTCTGTCTCAATACTCTCAATCGTTTTGTCTTCTCCAGTTCTCGATGAAGATGATCTTATTGGTTATGCAAATCTGGTAATGGACTGTGCTGCAGAGGTCTATTCCGCTCAAAACTCAGTTGAAGAAGGGTTATTGATCCTGCGGATTTCATTTCCTGCTTCTGGAGCAGAATCTGACGTTTCAATATTACAGAATTTCACCGAGAGCAGCGAATTCGCATTGAATGTCTCTGAGGCAATAGAAATGCTACCACTGAATGAAGTTCTAGACAGTAGCCTGACATTGGAGATGTCTATTGAGTTTGCCTCACCAGATTGATAATTCTGGCTCCAAGAAATCTCGTATCTGCAATGAAGTGATAAGTTGAGAAACCTGCTTTTAGGTAAGCAGAACCCGGCCCTTATGGACCGGGTTCCTGTTGGTAGCGGGGACAGGATTTGAACCTGCGACCTTTGGGTTATGAGCCCAACGAGCTACCAGACTGCTCCACCCCGCGTCTGCAGGGCGCATTATAGGAAAGATGCTGGTGCTGTCAAGGGCAGAGACACGGGGACACGCACCAGAGCGTGCATGTCCCCGGTTGCTGAAACCCCTTATTCGTTATGAAAGGGTTCCGAAGTAATCTTTGGTCAGCTGTTTCTCGCGGACCTCGGGGTTGCTGTAATCCGGCAGAAGCATTGGAGCAATCCTGTCCTGTTCAATATCAGCGGCCTCAACTTCCTCGTTGTAGCGTTTTACATGTTCAAGTCCGGGTTTTCCCAGCTCTCCCGCGCTATTGATGTATTCAGTCGCACATTGGCCGGCAATTCGGCCGAATACGATAACATCAAGGAGAGAGTTGCCCATCAGCCTGTTCTCCCCGTGGACACCACCGGATACTTCGCCGGCTGCGTAGAGTCCCGGAATATTCGTTTCACATTTGCTGTTAATATCCAATCCGCCATTCTGATAATGGAGTGTCGGGTGGATGAGCATCGGCTCTTTCGAGATGTCTATACCGAATCGCCTGAACAGGATGCTCTTGCCGGGGAACTCCTTTTTAACGGTACCTTCACCCTTCAGCATATCGATCATAGGAGAGTCCAGCCATACACCGAACTTGCCGGTCGGGGTTGGAACGCCGTTGCCTCTGCCTTGGGGACTGCATTCACGGATGATGCAGGCGGCTTCCACGTCTCGCGGTTCGCGCTCGTAAACGAATTGTTCCCCATGAACGTTAAGAACATTCGCTCCAGCTCCGCGGAACTTTTCAGTGATTAGAATTCCTTCTGCCTGCTCAGGGAATACCACACCGGTGGGGTGGTACTGAACGGTATGGAGAAACGATATCGGTACTCCGGCTCTGTAAGCCATGACTAAACCGTCAGCTGTAGCGCCGTAATGGTTGGTCGTCATGAATCCCTGGATATGTAGTCTTCCGCTTCCACCCGTAGCGATTATCACAGCTTTTGCTCTGACGTAATGATACTCTGCTGTCTCAAGGTTGTAGAGAATGGCTCCGGCACAGCGGCCCGATTCATCCAGCACGATTTCCACCGCAGGGCAGAACTCGATTACATCAATCATATCCGTATGATTTCTTGCTTCATCGCGGATGGTCTTCATTATTTCCGCGCCGGTGATGTCAGCGGCGTAGTGCATTCTCTTCCTGCATGTTCCTCCGCCATGCATCGTTTTCATCCTGCCGTCTTCGAACTTTGAAAAGTTTGTGCCAAGCCCTTCAAGCCACCTCAGGGCATCCGGAGCGTTACTGACCATTGTATAGACCAGCTCAGGATCGTTAACGAAGTGACCCCCGCCAAGAATGTCCAGATAATGGTAATAGGGAGAATCCTTGCCGACCTTGTCAGCTGCCTGGATGCCTCCTTCCGCCATCATGGTGTTCGCGTCACCGTGACGGAGCTTGGTTGCGATGAGTACTTTTGCTCCGTTTTCAGCAGCGAGAATGGCAGCGGCTGTTCCCGCGCCTCCCGCTCCGATTACCAGGATATCTGTTTCGTAATCCGGTTGTGAAAGATCAACCAGTTCCGGATTGACGCGGCTTTTAGCTTCAAGGATGTCAACTATTTCATTGCTTATGGAATAGCCCTTGCTCGGGCCGACCTTTATCTCGCGTCTGGTTCCCTCTATGAAATCAGGGTGGAAATTTCTGAGTACCGGATCACGTTCCTCAAGTTCAAGCGCAGGAAATTCCTCTCCTTGTTTCTTTCGCTCCACCCTTGCCGAGCGGGTGCTTACCACTTTTTCAATCAGCTTTTTAAGTTGTTCAGGATATGGCATCACTGACCTCCGGTTTCCTTGAAACGTACATCAGACGTACCTCGCATCCTGAGGGGTCCAGTCATCTTCAGCCATCTGGGGCTCAGCTTCTCTGTCACGGTAGAGCTGCTTGAGTTCGTCAGTTGAAAGTTTCATCAGATCATGGAGCGGTTCTTCGAATATTCCGTCTTTCACCTGCTTAACTCTCACGGCGAGGTGCTTTGCGCGGGGCTTTCCATATCTGGCATTGAGTCTTCTTGCCAGAATAGCCACGTTGAACTGCACTTCTTCAGCCGGACACCTGGACGCGCAAAGACCGCACATGATACAGTCGAAGGAGGTTTCAGCCGCCCCGGAGACGTCACCCCTGATAGCCTGAGCCATATAGTGCATGACATCGATATCCATAGGGCAACCCTGACTGCATGCATTGCAGCCGATGCATTTGAATATTTCAGGATATAGAGCGGCGATTTCGCTGCCGGTTCCTTTCAGCTTTTCAATATCGAATGTTGATCTGTTACCGGGGTAGTAAGGTAGAATCATCAGGTGCATATCTGGTTCCACAACTGTCTGACATGCCAGACCCACCTGGAGTTTGTAACTGCTCGGATCCCTGTAGACCGTTCCGCAGGCTCCACAGACACCTCCTCTGCAGCCGCAGCCTCTTATGTGCTGGTAACCTGCGTATTCGAGTGCTTTCTGAATCGTGAGACTTGCTGGTACGTCATACCTTTTTCCCATGAAGAAGATGGGAACCAGCTCGTCTACGGGCTTTTTGGACGGTTCTGTCATTTTACCATCTCCTTTGCCGCGAGCTTAAGCGGTCCTATGGAACGTTGTTCCTTTGTAAATTCATAATTAGTACTGGCTGATATCATTTACTCCACCTCCCAGGCTGGCTGTGATCATGGATTTTATCTGAGAATCTGAGAGATTTCGCTGTTGTGTTGCTCCGCAGGCGCAGGCAGCCACACATGAACCGCATCCTTCACAAAGGGCTTCATTCACAGTTACTATTTCTTTTTCTTCGTCATATTCTCTGGCATCATAAGGACATACGGAAATGCATGTCCTGCATCCACTGCACAGATCCTCATCAACCCAGGCTACTGCCGGATCCTGCTCCAGGTGATCTCTGGAAAACAGGGAGATTACTTTACATGCCGCACCGCTGGCCTGAGCAACGGTTTCAGGAATATCCTTTGGCCCCTGTCCCACACCGGCGATGAAGAATCCGGCGTTGATACATTCCACGGGTCTGAGTTTTGGATGGGCTTCGGAAAGGAACCCGTTGGGGCCTGTCTGAATTCTGAGTTTATTTGCCAGATCGGCGGTAGATTCCGTCGGGACTATTGCGGTTGCCAGGACTACCAGATCGGCGGCGATCTCGATATTTCTGCCGGTTAGAGTATCGGTTCCCCAGACAACGGTTTTGTCTCCATCACGAAAGATCTTCGCGACCTTGCCGCGCAGGTAGAGTATTCCCTCTTCTTCCTCAGCGTTGTGGTAGAATTCCTCGTACCCTTTTCCACCTGTTCTTATGTCGATGTAGAAAATGTAAGGTTGACCATCATGCACCCTGTGTTTGTACAGAAGAGCATGCTTGGTCGTGTACATGCAGCATATCTTCGAGCAGTAGGGCTTGAATCTTTCCGGATCTCGTGAGCCGGCGCACTGCACGAATACCACTTCTTTTGGAATCATGCCGTCAGATGGTCTTCTGACTTCTCCGGTAGTCGGACCTGAAGCGGATAGGAGCCGCTCAAAGGCGAGACCGTCTATCACATCGGGAACCTCTCCCGAGCCGTAGTGGGGCAGATCGATAATGGGCAGAGTCTCGTATCCCGTCGCGGTTATGATGGCTCCGATTTCTTCCTCGATAATCAGATCTTCCTGATCGAAGTCTATGGCTCCGATTTCGCATACCTTTTCGCACAGCCTGCATTTGCCTGTTTTGTAGTAGATACAGTTATCTCTGTCTATAACCGGCTTATTGGGAACGGCCTGAGGAAAAGGAACATAAATGGCACCGCGAGTTGTAAGACCCCTGTCAAATTCCGATGGGACTTTCGCAGGGCATTTTTCGGTGCAGAGCCCGCAACCGGTACAGGTTGACCAGTTCACAGAAGTTGCTTTTCTTCTGATCCTGACTTTGAAATTACCTACATACCCGGAAACTTCCTCGATCTCGGAATAGGTCATAAGAGTGATATTGGGATGTTTCCCGACAGCTACCATTTTGGGAGTTAGAATGCACTGAGAACAGTCCAGGGTGGGGAATGTTTCCGAGAGCTGAGCCATGTGCCCGCCGATGGAAGATTCCTTCTCAACAAGAATTACGGGGTATCCGGAGTCAGCGATATCAAGAGCAGCCTGAATACCTGCAATGCCGCCTCCTATAACAAGAGCTTTTTTGGTAATTGAAACCGAAATCGGTTCAAGCGACTCGTTAAGCCTTATTTTTCCAACAATTGTTCCAACGATTTTGATTGCCTTTTCCGTAGCTTTTTTTCTGTCGGAATGAATCCAGCTGCATTGCTCCCGGATATTCGCGATTTCGCATTGCCAGGGATTGAGCCCCGCATCCTCCGCTGCGGTTCTGAAAGTCGATTCATGAAGGTTGGGAGAACATGCCGCAATTATGACAGCATCCAGTTTTTCCTCTTTGATCTTTTCCCGTACGAGGGACTGGCCTGGTTCGGAGCACATATAAATGTAATCCATGGCGAAAGCCACACCGGGCATTTTTTCCGCTTCCCGAGCTACCTGCTCTACATCAACCGTCCCGGCGATATTGATGCCGCAGTGACAGACAAAGACTCCTATCCTCTTCATGCTTTGCCCCCCTCGCAGGAACTGCCGATCTTATCGAGAGCCGGGGAAACATCAACGTAGTGTTTTTTAAAACCCTGCCTGTCCATTCCAACCCCTAGAGCGAGCGAAAGGAGCTGCGTGAAATAGAATACCGGTATTGTTTTAAAATCAGGATAGGCATCCAATACAGCCTTCTGTCGTGAATCAAGATTGTAGAAGCAGAGAGGGCAGCTTACTACGATTGCGTCAGCTCCGTTTTTCATCGCGGAACTGAGTATCCTGTAACAGAGTCTTGTTGAAGCATCGGGGCTGGAAACAGAAAGATATGACCCGCAGCATTCAGTGCGATATGGGTAGCTTACAGGTTCTGCTTCCAGGGATCGGATGAAATTTTCCATAATTGTCGGGTTTTCAGGATTATCCAGCTGTATTTCATCAAAAGGTCTGAGCATGACGCACCCGTAGTATGGAGCGATTTTCAGTCCTTTCAGGGAACATTTGAGCTTCTCTGTTATCTCTGCATATCCGAGTTCATCGCGAAGGTACTCCATCAGATGAACAACTTTTACTTCACCTTGATATTCACTCCATGGAGTTATATTCTCTTCCAGATACGTTCTTGTCGGAGTATCGTCAGCAAGAAAAGCATTTACTCTTTTTCGGATTATATCATCAGTTCTGATACTGAAATTCGTTCTTTTCAGAGTGTTGTAGCAGAAGTCACAAATTGTTATAAGCATATTCCTGCCTGAATCCCTGACATCCTTGAGTATTCTGGATGGGGCTATCAGGTTCATTATCCGTTCTTTTGAGACCGGGGGAACGGCTCCGCAGCAGGTCCAGGATTCTAGCTCATCAAGCTCGAAACCCAGTATTTCTGTTGCGTCCCTGGCAGATCGGTCAAGGTGGGAAGACCGTTCATGCAGAGCACAGCCCGGATAGTAAGCAACCTTGGCCATGTTTCCTCCAGTTCTAGGTTGACAGCTTTCTGTAAACTCCTACAAGTCCTGGCTGAGGAACTTCAGCCGCATGTCTGGAATCGATCTGGTCCGGGCCGAAATGATCTACTCCTTCATCAAGAGCTATCTGTCTTAGAGTGTCCATAACTGCCTGGACGTCGATTCCCTTCGGGCATCTGACTGTACACTGGAAGCAGCTTGCGCAGATCCAGATAGTTTTGCTCCGGATAATCTCCTCTTTCTGTCCGAGCTGTGCGAGGCGGATGATTCTGTTCGGGAGAATATCCATTTCCTGCGCAAGAGGACAGCCGGATGAGCAATTCCCGCATTGATAACACGCGAACAGTTGCTGTCCGCTAAGTTCATCGACCTGCAAACCGAATTCACCGCGGACCTTTGTGCGGTCGAGTCGGATTGGAGGATTGTCGGGGGGATCCAGACCCAGTCTCTTATACATTGTGATTGTTCTCCTCTTGGCGAAGTAATTGATTCGGATGACAATTCAGGAACTAATTCTGTGCCCGGTTACCTGGAACCGATGAAGCCACCCTCAGGGTTCTCTTACGGAACCTGTTTCTATGGCGTTCGCAAAATAATACCAGAAAAAATACACAATCTCTTCATTGCTGAAAACATCAATCATTTCAGCGCGTACTATTGAATCAATAGCGGCATCAACAGAAATATCACATGCTCTTGCTTCCTCAAGAAGGATACCTATATCCGCGCAGTCCTCCCTGTCCATGATCTCATCAAATTCGTTTCTAACATCCGGAGGAAGAACGGATCTGAAAGTATTCAACCTTTTCTGTCTGCTTTCTATTCTTGATTCATTGTTACAGGATGAAATCGTTAATGCTGTAAAAACGAGCAAAAAGATCCAGGCGGTGTGACTCACAGAGAGATGCCGAGGCTTATCCTGTGAATATTGCCCAGATCGGCGAATGGTTTGAACGCATAATCCAGGCCGAATCTGTTCCACTCCGTTCCGACCCCGAAAGCGAGAGCGTCAATAATACTGCCCCCGGCGTTGTCCGCCGCGTCTTTGTCGTGGAGGTTCCCGCCTGCTCTGAGGAACAGCATCTCCATGGGATTGTATTCGACACCAAGAGCAACATTGAAATCACCCTGGAATGGATAAGTAATATCACTTGCCACAAGGAGTTTGCCGTCGAGCAGCTCTACGCTTGCTCCTGCAGCCACTTCAGTTGGCATGGGGTCATTTTCCTGATAAAAAGCTTTTGTCTGGATTCCCGCGTTTCTGACCGCGAATCCAAGTGATATCCATGAAGGTCTGTACCAGACTCCTGCATCAACAAGGAAAGCGTTACCACTGTATGTGTCTATGTTTGAATATACGAATTTCGCTGTTGTTCCCGCTGCAAAAGAAGGTCCGAATCTGAAGACGTAAGTGCCGCCCAGAGCAACACTGTTTGTGCTGAATTCCTCTCCCGTGCCCGTAGGATGCGTCATAGAGGTTCGCAAGAAGCTTCCACCGTAGAAATAGTTGATTGATACTCCAACAATGTCATCACCGGTGGGATTGACCCATCCGGCGAAACCCGCCTGCATATCCATAAGGTAACCGGTATAGGTAGAAGTGAACATCTGTTTGTCCATCGCGGCAAGTGTCGCGGGATTCCAGTAAAGTCCCATCGGATCTCCGGGAACCGCGGTGAAAGCACCACCCATGGAAACAGCCCTGGCGCCTGTGGGAACCTGCAGAAAAGCAAAGCCCGCAGTGCCTGCAGACGCAGTACCGCATAGTACCGTCAAAAGAAGAGCAGCCAGAAATTTTTTCATTGATATTCTCCATTTCGCAAATCATTCTTCAATATTAAGTAGACTATAATTATATACCGTTCCGGTCAACAGGGAGAAACGCCCAGATTACCATAGCACTATCTGTCCTGCAGCCACGAATCATGTCCGTTGCGCAGATGATAAGACGGTTTCCTTCAGCGACTTTTATTGAGTCCAGTCGAAGAACAGGCAAATCGTCAGGCATGGAATCCTCTACGAACCATCCCTCTCCCTCCAGTCTTAGATCGAGATTGAGGATATTGTTCCCGCCCATTCCGATATAGAACCCTCCGGACGTTCGGGAAGGCGGGTAAACTGACAATGTACAGGGTACAAGGAGCGGAAGTTCAATATCTATAATTCCACTTCCCGTGTATCCCTGAGATGAAAGCCGCACAAGAAAAGATACGGCTTCGGAATACAGGCTTTCAGCTGCCGATAAAGATGCAGCGATCAGGCAGAAAATGAGAAGTGCGTTTTTCATATCAATCCTTGATCCCTGATCTTGAGTAACTGGCTACTATCCGCTTTTGTGCCGCGATAAACAGGATTATCAAAGGCATTGTAGAGAAAGTGGAAGCGGCCATGAGCAGATGGAAATTGCTTGACTGTTCCTGGTTGAAGTAGGAAAGGCCGACCTGAAGAACTCGCAGATTCTCTGAATGTGTAACAACGAGCGGCCACATGAAACTGTTCCAGGAGCTGATAATATTGAAAAGAAGTACTGTGATGATAACAGATTTTGACAGAGGCAGTACAACTTTCCACAGGTATTTAAGCCTGCTGCATCCGTCAAGAATAGCCGCCTCATAGAGCGATATCGGAATAGTTCTGAAGTGCTGTCTGAGCAGAAATATGCTGAATACATTCGCTGTCCACGGTACAATCAGAGCAAGATAAGTATTGATCCATCCCAGTTTGGATAGAATTACATAAGAAGGAGCGAGGTACACCGGCTGTGGAACCATCATTGTCGAAAGAAAAAGCAGGAAAAGCATGTCCCTTCCTCTGTATTTCATCGTTGCGAAGGAGTAGGCCGCAAGACAGGATGTCACCATGACCCCGCCTACAGTAAGGACTGTAACAATAAGGGTATTAAGAAAATATCTGCCGAACGGGACCTTTGTCCACGCTTCCACGTAATTACCGAAACCACCTTGCTGAAGAGATGTGTTCAGCATCCACAGGAAAGGGAGAAGCATTACAATTCCACCCAGGATAAGGAAAAAGTGCTTGGTGGTGTTGAGTGCCAGGGTTTGCGTTGTCATGATCCGTAGTGCACTTTTCTACCCGCTGTCTTTCGCTGGATGATGGTGAGTGATAGAAGAACCAGGAACAGGAAAACCGAAATAGCGCTTGCATAACCTATATCGAATCGATCGAACGCTTTCTGGAACAGATAGAATACTATTACGTTTGTGGTTCCGAGAGGCCCTCCTCCCGGAGGAGGAGTCATGACATAGACAAGAGCGAATGTCTTGAATGAAATAATAGTGCTCATTATCAGAACGTAATAGGTGGTTGGAGAAAGAAGAGGCCAGGTGATGTTTCTGAATGTTCCCCAGGTGCCCGCACCATCGAGTTTGGCCGCTTCGTAATAGGTGCCGGGGATGCTTTCCAGTCCCGCAAGAAAAAGCACTGTATTGTAACCGGTGCTTTTCCAGATGCTGACAATCATTAACGATACAAGAGCCAGGCTTGGGCCGGCAAGAATCCCTCTGGGGTGTATACCGAGCGGTGACAGAAGCATCTCGAAAATTCCCCGCGGTTCTCTGAGCCACATCAGAGGTTCTCCACCGAAAAGTGTGATTATCTGGTTAATCGGACCTGCCTCGGGATTGTATAACCATGTCCAGACAACTGAGATCGCTACCGCCGAAGTAACTACAGGCAGGAAGTAGATGGTTCTGTAGAAGCTCTTCCCCGCAAGTTTCCCTCTAAGAAGAATCGCAAGAAAAAGAGGTATTATTATACCTGCCGGAACAACTCCGATAACGAAATACAGAGTATTAATAACACTTTGCCAGAAGCGAGCGTCGGAAAGCATTCTCGCGTAGTTGTCGAAACCTATGAAACCATGGAAGCCACCGATATCATAATCTGTGAACGATGCGGTAAAAGAACTCATGATGGGAAGAGTTCTGAATGCAAGTACTATTATAAGTGCAGGAAGAATATAGAAATATGGTGCAAATCCTGATCTGAGTTTCACTGTATTCCCCTGGTTGAGCTTAAGTTCTATAAAGATGAAACGCTGATATTTTCTCCATCGGTTCGCACAACAATAGTCCCGAGTCTGTCTGTTCGCAAGATTTCAGCTCCAAGCTCCATGTAAATTTCGATAACATGAGGATGAGGATGACCGAAACTGTTGTTCCTGCCTGCCGAGAAAATCGCGAACTGCGGACTCAGTCTCCTGAGGTACGGTGGAAAAATGGAGTTTATACTGCCATGGTGCGGAACTTTCAGTACGGTTACCGGTTCCGCGTCCGGAGTCAGCATCCGTTCAGCTTCCTCCTCGATATCTCCGGTAAGAAGAGTGGAGAAATCGCCGCATGTGATTTTGAGCAAAGCGGAATTCTCATTTATGTTTAAATTCACTCCTTCCATCCCCGCGGAGATTACACATGCAGTAACATAGGGTGACAGCTGGAACACACTGCCTTCTTCAAGAAACATATAATCGCAACCTTCATCCATCACAGCATTCAGGAAATCCTCGTATATAAAGGAAGAGAATGGCATCCCCGGATCAAGCACTTTCAGAACTGTGAAATTTCTCAGGACGGACGCAAGCCCTCCAACATGATCCGCATGCGGATGAGAAAATGCGACAACATCCAGTGTATCCACACCTATTTCATGAAGTCGAAAAACAACAGCAGGTTCAAGAGGACCGCCGGCGTCCGGCCCGCCGTCGAAAAGCCAGGTTTCACCGAAAGCTGCTTTAATAAGAATAGCGTCCCCCTGGCCTACATCCAGATAGTAGACGTTTAGCAGGGGAGCAAGTGAATCCACGGATTCAAGCCAGTGAAGAGTATCTGTTACAGTGATGGAAATGCTGTCAATGAAAATGTGTTCTTCTATTCGGGAAATTGTTCCGGGACCTATTCCATTAACGTACTCAAGGTCAGAGAGCCGCAGGAAAGGACCGAACCTTTCCCGATACTTCACTATGGCTTCTGCTTTGACCGGACCAATCCCGGGGAGTGTCCTAAGAGCTTCTTCACCGGCTGAGTTGATATCTACCAAGTCTGTTGAGAGTAGTGAAAATATCAATAATAGTGCTATCAGCCAGTTCATTACTTGACATCGCTCCGTTCTGAGTTCAGCATACCCATACAGTACAGATAAGGAGGGGTAAATGAGGATCTTACTTTTAACAGCGGTTATGGTTCTTCTTACAATAACAATTGTATCAGCTGGAGACATCCGCCTTGAAAACAGCAGTTTCAGTACACTTGCCTACATAAGGGATAACGGAAGAATCGAAAACGCTTCCTTCGAAATCCTTGGATATATAAGAGACGATGGCAGAATAGAGGACGACTCTTTCCATACACTGGGGTACATTAACGAAGATGGAAGAATAGAAGACAGCTCATTCACCGAACTGTTCACCATCTCGCAGAATGGCAGGATCACAGATTCAAGATTTATGATGGTCGCTGAAATCCAGAGTGATGGAACCGTTGAAGATGACTGTTTTCGAGTTATTCTCTACGCTGATGGAAGTCACCGGAGCATGATTAGAAGAATAGCAGCCTTTCTTGTCTTCTTCAGTGATCTCCTCGAAGACTGATATCCGGAACAATCTGACAAATCATTGACTAATTCCATGCAGGCATCGAACACATGTAGACATCCGCACGGATGCGCGGTTCAGATTCCGTAATATCCATCTGCCATAGCATGAACCACTCCGTCATAATCAGAAGAACCTTTTCCCTGGGCAGAAGGTTACCATCTTCACCCGCTCAAGCGGATCGCGGTCGAAATGCAAGGCAAGCCTGGTAATCGTTTTTTTTTACATGAGTGCAGAATGAGTCTGCTCACAGGATTTGAGAAATCCGGTATATCCCCATCGACCAGTTTTCTCTGTATGGTATGATTCGAAATTCCAAATTCCTCAGCAGGGGTCTGACTGGAAGCTGCAGCGTCATCCGCCTTGACATTACAATATGTAAACATATGTATAGGATAAAGGTGGTGGAAAATGAAAAGTCTGACAGCAAGACAAAGGCAGGTTCTCGACTATATCTCTTCGTTCATTTCTGAGCATTCATACCCTCCCAGCATAAGGGATATTCAGAAACACTTTTGTCTGAAAAGCACAAAGGGCGTAAAGGATCATATCGACAGGCTTGTAGAAAAAGGGTATCTGCACAGAACTGACGGAACCGCCAGAGCACTTTCGGTTGTCGGGCGATCATCATCGGTAAGAACCGTTCCCGTTGTGGGAAAAGTAGCCGCGGGATTACCGCTGCTCGCAGAAGAGAACATTCAGGACTATCTGCCCGTTTCTAAATCGATAGCAAGATCAGAGGGTATGTTCTACCTGAAAGTAAAGGGCGACAGCATGACCGGCGCTGCAATACTTGAAGGCGATCTTGTACTTGTCCGTCCCCAGCCTTTCGTCGAACAGGGAGAGATAGCAGTTGTCCTCATTGGCGATGAAGCCACAGTCAAGCGTTTTTACATTAAGAACTATAGAATAGAGCTTCACCCCGAGAATCCTGATTATGATCCAATAATCTGCGACAGCTCTTCGGACGATGTCAGGGTAATAGGGAAGGTCGTAGCAGTTTTCCGAGAACTGGAGTAAAGGAAGAAATATCCTGCAGAGGGGAAATGAAATGAGTCTGTCCATCTTCAGAAATATCACACTGGTGCTATTTGCGTTATCAGTAATCGGATGCGGTCACTACGAAATTGTATACACTGAAATGCATGCTGTCCCGCAGGAATCTCCTATTTATGTTGCTACATTCAATGGCAGCATTGATATCGAGTGGTACCATGAAGACGAGATGTCTCTTGAGATCACAAAATCCTCATGGAAAAGCGAAGAAGAACTTGAAAAGGTTGAAGTAACCATCATTACCGATTCCGTAACAACTATAACAGCCCATAAACTGGATGATGATGCCGATGTCGGGGTATCCCTGTCCCTGTTGCTTCCGACGGGAACCGCCATACGGCTCCTTAAAACCTCCAATGGTGACATTTCAGTGAACGGTGGCATTGGTAATGCGGAAGTCAATACATCAAACGGAGATGTAACATTCTCGAATTTCGACGGAACAATTGATATAAGAACAAGTAACGGAGATATCATTGTACGGGGAGGGAATCTTACGGGGGCTGAAACCTCAAACGGAAGTATAGAAGCAGGAATCTACAGTATTCCACCTGAAGGAATTATTCTCGACACGAGCAACGGCGATATAATTATCAGTGTCCTCCAGGGACTGAACGCGGAATTCGATATGGATACTTCAAACGGTTCCATATCTATCGATGCGGAAGGTCTGACAGATGTCAGAATATCTGATTCGGATGGTCGGGCAACACTTGGTGAAGGCGGCTCAACAATCAGGCTTGATACATCCAATGGCGATATCAAGGTTAGCACAATTGCGCCTGAAAACTTCTAAATGTATTCAGATTAATTTCCTCAGGATTTCAGGTATCTCT
Organism: uncultured bacterium; assembly: GCA_965372215.1. Lineage (GTDB taxonomy): Bacteria > Fermentibacterota > Fermentibacteria > Fermentibacterales > JCC-6 > Aegiribacteria. The sequence continues at coordinate 37,855 of CBDVBK010000009.1, forward strand.
GAAGGGGAATTGACAGAATAATCGGCTTTATCCATTTCCTCCTGTTTTCCGTATCCGTAAACACAGCCTATTGATGGTATTCCGTTTTCGTGCGCGGCTTCAATATCATGATACCTGTCACCTATCATAACTGCCAGATGGCTATCTGTTCTTAGCAGAATCTCCTTCACTCTGTTCGTCTTTGAAGCATGACCATCACGCCCCAGAAGAATGGAGAACATCCTGCGGATGCCAAGAGAATCTGTCACAAGTTCGATATATTCCATCCCGGCGTTGGAGCAGATGGCGAGGGTAAAGCCAAGTTCGGATAATTTCTGAAGCATCTGGTATGTTCCTGGGTACAGCTCCCCGCTTTCCGGCAGTGTATTCTTCTGATGCTTCCGTATGCCATCACGAAAAGCTGTGCAATTCTCTATGCTGTCATCCAGGAGCATTTTGCAGAAAACCTCAAGCGGTTCTCCGTACAGGGCATTGATGTCTTCCGCATTAGCGGGTGTAAAACCGAGATCTGTCATTGCCATGCGGATGGCGGGAACGAGAGCCTTCTCCGTATGATGAAGAGTTCCGTCCAGATCGAAGATAGCAACATTACTGCTTCCCATAAGTACGCCTTTCCCTGTTACAGATCAGCAGAGAATATAAGAAGAACTGCCAATGATTATGGAATTCACTATTTTCGAGCTTACGATGAAAATAAACCTTACGCGGAATGGAACTGAAATATGAAAGCTGAACTTGCCTGTCTTCCATGTCTTGTCCGTATGGCGATTGAAGCCGCCGAAAGAGCTACTGATGATTCCGTTCTGCAGAAGAATATTCTGCGCAGGTGCCTTGCATTCATGTCCGAAACGGATTTTGACAAAACTCCGCCCGAACTGGCACAGGGTATTAGTTCTATCGTATCGTCAATGACCGGTGTAGAAGACTTCTATCTGGATACAAAGGCGGCTCATACGAGAAAAGCTCTTCATCTGATTCCAGAGATGAAAAAGATAATCTCGGAATCGAAGGATCCTTTCATTGCCGGCCTCAGGCTGGCAATAGCAGGGAATATCATTGACCTCGGGGTAAAAAACGTCATTTCTGAAGAGGAAATAATGCATACTCTCGAGGAAGCAATGAGCAAGCCTCTCTCAGGCGTAGACCCGGAGCAGTTCCGGAGGGAAGTGTTCGCTGCCGGGAAGATTTTGTATCTTGCCGACAACGCAGGTGAAACTGTTTTTGACAGGGTCTTCATTGAGCAGCTTCCGCGAGGGAAGGTTACAGTAGCCGTAAGGGGCGCTCCCGCGATTAATGACGCGACTCTCAGAGATGCTTTGGATGCCGGGCTTGATCAGGTCGCGGAAATTATCGAAAACGGTTCAGGTGCTCCTGCCACTATTCTGAGGGATTGTTCCCCGGAATTCAGAGAGATATTCAGACAGGCGGATGTGATTATCTCCAAAGGGCAGGGAAATTTCGAATCACTTTCATCCGTGAAGGCAAATATCTATTTCCTTTTCAGAGTGAAGTGTGATCTGGTGAAGGAACACACGGGATTTCCAGTCGGAAGCCTGGTCCTGATGAAGACAGCGGATAATGAATAGGAAATCATTAACAGAGGGGCTTTTTGCGGCAGACATGGATGGTACACTGCTGCTCCCCGGTCGGGGTTTTCATCAAAGGGATATCGCCGCTCTGGAAGCGCTTGGCGAGATGAAGATACTTCGAGTAATTGCCACCGGAAGATCTCCCTTCTCCTTTTACAGAATGATGGGAGAAAGAGTTCTCCCGATTGACTATCTTGTTCTGTCCAGTGGAGCAGCAATCCAGAACTACCGCAATGGGAATTACCTCCGTTCTCTATCGATGACCCGCGAGGATACAGTGTTTGCTGCAGAAGCTCTGACTGAACTCGGATATGATTTCTGCCTTCAGGAAGCGATTCCTGAAAATCATGTTTTTACCTACAGATACATTTCAGGGGCTAATCCTGATCTGGAAAGGCGCATAGCCTTTTATCCGGATCATTGCCGTCCGATGAGATCCGGGGATGAGAATGTTGTTTCAACACAGATTGTGGTAATTGTACCCCCTGACAGAACAGAAGGTGTTCTGGAAGCGGTGATTGAACGTCTTGGAGATTCCTATAACGTTCTGAGAACCACTTCTCCTCTCGATGGGGAATCACTATGGGTTGAAGTATTTCCCAGGGGCATCTCCAAGAGTAACGGTGTTGCGTGGATTGCCGCGGAAAACGGATTGACAGAAAACGACTGCGCTGCCGTCGGGAACGATTATAACGACCATGATCTTCTTGAATGGGCCGGATCAGCTTTTGTGGTTGAGAATTCTCCAGCTCATCTTCGGACCCGTTTTCGAGAAGTTCCTTCGGGAGCGGATGGCGGGGTTGCCGAGGCTGCCAGACTCTGGCTCGTCGACCGCGGCGAATTGTCCTCCGGCGAGGAGTGGCCGTGAGAGTATTCGCAATAAGTGATCTGCATCTGTCTTTTTCAACAGACAAACCCATGGATGTATTCGGAGATCACTGGAAAGATCACCATATCCATCTGGAAGCGAACTGGAAAGAACGGATATCGAACGATGACATTATTCTTCTTCCCGGAGATCTTTCATGGGCAATGAATCTCGATGAGGCAGCAATTGATCTGGAGTGGCTGGCAAACCTTCCAGGCAGAAAGATCATACTGAAAGGGAACCACGATTACTGGTGGACTTCTCCTTCGAAGATGAAGAGCGAACTGCCCGAAGGGATAATTCCGCTCCAGAATTCCGCTTATGACGCCGGGAAATTTATTGTCGCCGGATCAAGGGGATGGATGAGTCCGGAATCGGATGAGTACCAGGATGAGAAGGAAGGATCGATCCTCCGAAGAGAGCAAATCAGGCTCAAGCTGTCGCTGGACGCTGCAGAGAGCATGAGAACTGAAAAAAAGCCGATCATCGCGATGATGCACTATCCACCGATCGTTAACGGGAAGAGTACCGAATTTTCCAGGATACTGGCGGAAAGAGGTGTTACTCTTTGCGTCTATGGACATCTTCACAGTGCGCCGGGGACATGGAGCAAGCAGCTTGATACAACGATAGATGGAGTTGAGTACAGACTTGTTTCTTCTGACTACCTTGGATTTGAGCCAATGGAACTTCATATAGAATCGGATATGAGAGAATGATAGTCAGCGTAACCGGAGTGGGGATGAACTTCGGCGCGGAGGAGATATTCTCCGGTCTTTCCTTCAATATCAATCGCGGTGAGCGTACCGCGCTCGTTGGAGTCAACGGTGCCGGGAAAACAACCCTGATAAACATTCTGACAGAGGAGCTGGAGCCTTCAGAAGGAGATGTGCATCATGCCTTATCAGCAAGGGTGGCTCTTCTGCCTCAGCAGATGGGACGATTCCCCGAAGGTCCGCTTCTCGACTCCGTCTGCGGGCGGGCGGGAGATGCGGCAAAGGCACTCGAACGCATGAACCAGATCCATATCGAACTCGAAGAAGCAGAGGGACATGAGCATCGTGAACAGCTGCTCAGGAAATTGTCCGAAACTCATGATCTTATTGATTCGGGGGATGGATTCAACATCAGGAGCAGAGCTGAGAAAGTCCTGTCCGGTCTTGGATTTATAACTGCTGATTTTTCGAAACCGCTTGAGGAGTTCTCAGGTGGATGGAGAATGAGAGCACAGCTGGCTTCGCTGCTTCTTGCCGATCCTGATCTGCTTCTGCTCGATGAACCCACGAATCATCTTGACCTCGACGCCAGAATCTGGCTTGAGGAGTATCTTAAAAGGTTCAAGGGCGCAGTATGGATTATCTCACATGATCCGGGATTTCTGGATCGGGTGGTAACTCAGGTGTACGAACTCGAATTTGGAAAGCTTTCCACCTACAAAGGGAATTATACCTTTTACGAGAAGAAGAAGCGTGAGGATATAACTACGAGGGAGAAGCAGGCAAAACACCAGACCGAACAGATAGAGAAGATCCAGCGGTTCATCAAACGTTTCAAAGCTACGGAGAGCAAGCGCTTCCAGGTTCGAAGCCGGGAGAAAATGCTTGAGAAGATGGAAGTCATTCAGACTCACAGAGACCCGTCCCACATGAAACTCCGTTTTCCTGATCCTCCAAGGAGCGGGGAAATCGTTGCTCGCCTGGATGGAGTTTCCATGAAGTATGACCGAACTGTTTTCAGCGATGTGGATCTTTCGGTCGAACGGGGAGAGCGAATCGGTATCGTCGGGAAAAACGGCGAAGGGAAATCCACTCTATCCAGGATTCTCGCGGGTGTGGAAAGACCAGCTGAGGGAAATTTCAGTCGTGGTTCGAGAGTCACTACCGGTTTCTATACACAGGAAGTTGATCAGGGTCTCAATCCCAACCTGAATCTTATTGAGCAGCTTTCAGCAATCAGCCCTTCAAGCAGCGAAAAGGAACTCAGGGGGATACTCGGCGGCTTTCTTTTTACAGGTGATGATGCTTTCAAGAAAACGGGAATTCTGTCAGGAGGGGAGAAAAGCAGGCTTGCTCTGGCACGGGTTCTTCTGAGTCCTGTTAATTTTCTGATACTTGATGAACCAACAAATCACCTCGACATCTTTTCGAGAAATGTTCTGCAGGAAGCTCTTATGAAATATCCAGGCACACTGATACTTATCAGCCATGACGAACAGCTGCTGTCCGCCCTGGTAGAAAAAGTCTACGAAGTCCAGGGGGGGAAAGTCAGCCTGTTCCAGGGAAGCTTCGAATACTACCTTCAAAAGAAGCAGGAAAAAATCAGGAGAATGCTTGAAGCAAAGCAGACCGATTCAATTAAAACGAAGTCACCAAGAGAACTGGAGAACGCCAGAAAGAGAAAAGAAGCCGCAGAACGTAAAGAGCTATACAGGAAGCAGAAGAAGATACAGGTCAGGATTGACAGAGTCGAAAGAAAACTCCTGCCGCTTGAGGAAAAAAGGGAAGAACTCGAAAAACTCCTCTCAGACCCCGCTGTTCTTTCCAACAGCACCAGGATAATGGAGCTTCAGAGGGAACACGCATACATATGCAAAGAGATCGAGGTTTATCAGGAGATGTGGAACGAGCTGGCCGAAATGATGGGTGAGTAACAATACTGCATCCGGAAATCGGGCTGATTGAGATTAGATCAGCCGGTTCTACTTCTTCTTGAGCTTCTTTTCAGCTCGTTTCTCTTTGAGGCTTTTCTTCGGTTTCATCTTGCTTTCTTTTTTCATATCTCTGTTCTTGCCCATGCGACTCTACCTCCAACCTGTTCAATATCGAAACTGAACTTAAATGATACAATAGTACAGTGAAATGTGCAAATATCTTGAGATTCTAACTTAGTTGATTACACTGCGATGTATTTGTCTTTATTCTAACTGGAATCCGGTTCTGTCACAGTTTCTTAACGTATTCTGAAAGGTCGAGTTGAATTATCATGTTATCATTGGTTATTCCGTACAACTGATAATTCTCCCCCATCACCATGTCGTACAAACTGTAGTCAGAATCGATTGTTTCGAGGTATAACCCGTCATTGTCGAAGATTATCAGGTCTCTGAAATCGGCGACCCAGAGCCTGCCCTTTGGATCAATGCAGATACATGAGGGAAAAGAGAACTGGCCGGGCCGGTCTCCACTGCTTCCGAATCGGTTAAGAAATCTTCCCTCGGAGCTGAACTTGAAAATACTTTCATTGAATGAACCGTAGGCGAAGATGTTCCCCATGCCGTCAACTACGACATCTGTACTTAATTCAGAATCTCCACTCTGACCGCTGATCGCTTCCTCCAGCAGAAGATCAATTCTCCCTTCCGGGGAGAACCTTATGATATCGTCACGGTTCTTGTACCATGAAGCGACAACACTTCCGTCAACGCAGGCATCAACATCATCGAATCCCCATCCGTCCGGATGTGCCAGCAAACCGAGCAGTTCGCCTGTCATGCCGTCATGAATGAACAGCTCACTTCCGTAGATCAGATACAGTTCACCGTTTCTTGACGCTGCCATGGACTGCAGATAGCAATCATCCTGATCACCGAAGTTCCATTGGGTGATATATATACCATTCGTGTCGAAAACCTGTATTCTGCCTGTATCAAATTCACCGATGTAAATATGTCCGTTCGCGTCAACAGCGATATTGCTGGCGTTCTGGAAAAGACCCGCGCCCATGCCGGTTCCGCCAAATTCGAGAACCACTGGAAGACCTGAAGATCCGGAGGTCGTCAAGAATGTGTCTACACTCGATTCAATTACTGACCTGGCTTTCATGGTAATGAAAAAGACAGTTCCTCCTGTAAGCATGGTAAGAAGAACGATTGCTAATATCATCCTGTTGAATGATTTACCAATATGACCGGTGTTAATTGTAATTGGAAATCCGGTTATCTTATGCGGTACCCTTCCTGTTCCGGAAAGAAGTTCTGAAGGGACGATCACTGAGCTTTCGCAGTAAGGGCATGTAACAGACATCTTATTTTGTTTTATTCTTAAAGACGCTCCACATGAAGGACAGTCAAATTCTCTTATTCTCATCGTTTCGCTTCCTCCGGGTACATTTGAATTCCGCTCTATCAGTCAGGAAACAGGACATTCATCAATTCCATAGATATCACATATACATTTGGAGGATTCTGCACCTGCCCCTGCAGAAGAGATGCCCTGATCGCAGCGTTTCTGATCAGTACATGTCCTGGTGGAACAAGAATCGAGTTCTGCAGTGTTTCCAGTATCAACTGAAAATCATCATCATGAAGAGGTTCATCTTTATCCTGATTGACAAGCCAGATTGAAACCTCACCTGCATTTCCGCAGACAACGTCGAAATAAACTTCATCCTCGAATTGAGAAATCACATCACGACTGATAATTCTTTCAAGCACTGCTTCAATAATTGCGCTGTTTGCAGTAGAAGAAAGTCTTCCAGGAAGTTCAAACCCAGCAATATCCGGAATTGCCGAAGGGTCATCAATTCCAGGCATACCGACTGTTGCCGAGTTATCCGGCAATGCGATTACATACTCGGCGGATGTGGGTGGTGCGGGAGAAGCAGAGGATCTCCAGGGGAGAACAGAGCCGCTTCCCCTGATCCAGAGAAGGTGTCCTGGATCCTGTCTGATGGGGTATAGGTTCGCGATGAGGCTGTCTGCCATGGAGAGGGCAAGCCCCCAGGTATTCATGTACATATCATCAATCGGGTGCGGTTCGATATTAACATAAGAAAGGTTTGATGGAACACTTCCATGAACGCACGAAAAAGCTACTCTGACTGAAGTACTTCCCGCTGGAATGATCTCTTCTCCGAAGCCTCTCCAGGCTGCTGATAAAAGGGAGATTGAATCCGGCAGGTCTGTCCAGAAAAACGCACTCCCTTCGGTGGATGAATTTATTATAAGCGTATCGGATTCCTGTTGCAGCCAGGCGCTTGTCCTGAGAGGTAAATGCTCAGGAGGAGGGTCTTCACCGGAAGCGCTGAAGAACAGAATTGTTGATGGGCAGTCCGAAACGGGATGAAGCTGCATTCCTGCGCACATTGATGAATTGTCCTCTGCGGTCTCTGCTTGCGCAAGGTTTTCCGCTGTTTCAAGGATTTCCTCTCCCACTCCCAGCGGGCAGAGAATAAGATAACCTGACCATCCTGCCCTCCGGATCATCATCCCGCTGCAGGCAAGTGTCCAGAATTTTTCTCTCTGCCACGGGAAAATCCCTTCCCAGGCGGATGCCGGCAGAAGCCCGTCTTCCATCATGACAATTATGATTTCACACGAATCGGATAAAGCAGGGAGATTGTAAACGGGAACACTGATTTCCAGCATCATCGAGATCAGAAGTAATCCGGTCACCTAGAGTTCCTCCATCATTTTCTCGAGTTCTTCAGTTCTTTCATTTGCCGCGTCCACAACTGTGCCTGCCTCATCGATAAGATTGTACGCTCCCATTATTGCTTCCTGCGGAGTAGTATGAACGGTTTCAGTCGCCGAAAGAGAATCAGATTCCTGAGCAATCGAATCACCTGCAGATACCGAATCCGGAGTTATCTCCATATTGCTCGCCGATTCACCGCGGCATCCTGCCAGCAATAACAAAGCAGCAACAAACAGCAAAATCAGTGTTCTCACAGTTCCGACCCCTTCTCTATCCATGGTTTGAGGACCCTCTCAAGTGTATCAGAGCCATCCAGCCATGAAAGAACAACTCCGTAATTCGTAACAGGAATACCGGCTTCAGTCAATCTCAGCACCCGCGCAGCAAGTTTCTGACTGCTTATCATGCATCCGCCGCAGTGTATGGCAAGACGATACTTCTTCAATTCCGCAGAATCCGGAAATTCCCTGCCGAAGGCATGGTCTATCCTGATACCCGGACAGACTCTTTCCAGTTTCTGAGGGATCTGCACGGTTCCTATGTCCTCCGAAATCCTGTCATGGTTGCAGGCCTCAACAATCAGTATCCTGTCCCCGGATTTGATGGAGTTAAGAACTTCAACGCCCTCAGCGAAGAAATGCAGCTTACCGCCGGATGTAATATTGATCATCATGATTGAAAAAGTAGTAAGGGGAATATCATCCGGCACCCAGCTGCTCATGATATCGATGGCTTGCGAATCAGTAAGTACCAGCTGAACCCCCTGATCTGTACTCAATGAATCAAGAAAACGGATAAATTTCCCGTATTCGTTTTCGGAGATGGTTTCCGAACGGCTTCGAGCCAGTTTCAAATCCGTTCTGTACAGTCCTATTGGAATTCCCAATCTTAAAAGGTACTCCATCGCCATTTCCTGCGGACGGAGAAGCCTTCCCGCTGGAGATTCCTCATCCAGAGGGATATGAAGAAGAACCGGACCGTGCCTGTCAACAAAAGGAAGCAGTTCAGCTTTCTTCGTTTTATCAGGCATTGCGGATTCAATGAATGCTGTCAGTTCAGGAGCGTTGGAAGTATCAGACAGATCAATACTCAAAGAAGGAGTACCGGTCCTGTCCGGGAGGATTGCTCTGCAGTACTCTATAGACTCCTGCAGAGAAGCTCTGCTTCCTGCAAGACAGTCCGAATAATCAGCATGAATATTGAAGGCAACCGCGAGAGATTTACCAAGTTTCCGCGTAAGAGAAGACACCCGATCCTCAACGTACATTCCGCCGGAAAGGAATGACTGAACCGGATCGATGACCAGAACGGCAAGGTCAACCTCTTCCAGAGCCGCGATTGTTTTTTTCTTCTTCTTCGCTCCAAGATCGCTCTCTTCATCAAGCCCCGCAGTATCCAGCAGCTGCACCGGACCAAGGCCATGAATTTCCATTATGGCACTTTTTATGTCGGCAGTAGTTCCTGGCGCGGCATCTACTATTGATGTATCCTGCTGAGTAAGCAGATTCATCAGAGTGCTTTTTCCGGAGTTAATGCGCCCGAAAATTCCGATTATCTGTCTTTCGACTCTTGGCAATTCATTCTCCAATCTGTCACTCGATGTTCTACGGGCATGACCTGATATTTATAGTTAAATCGTCATCGATGGGGAATGTGCCTTGACCGGCAGAACTTACTATACAATAATTCCGTCCCGTTCAATACGCGGAGAGGTGGCCGAGTATGGCTTAAGGCGTACGCCTGCTAAGCGTATGAGATTCACGTCTCCGAGGGTTCAAATCCCTCCCTCTCCGCCAGTTCACCAAATTCTCAGAAATTCCGGCATTCTCCAAAAATGACTCGCGGTGGGCGAGTATCTTCCACGGCATAGGGTATTGAATCTCTAGAACTGGATCTGTCTTCGAGCCGAGAGAACTGAAACCTTTGAGTCCAATTGCAGAAGAGTCCTCTGAGTCGGGAAATATCGATATATAGGCTGATGAGCTGTCTTTCTTTGAGCTCAATCCACCAGAGTCCACGAGTGGGGACATCTGTCCCCGACTGGTTTTGCGCTGTACATCCGCAACCATTCCCCGTGAGCTAATCGAAGAAAGAGGGGAGACCAGTCTGAGGTTTGAACCGATGCTTTTATGGAAATCTTTCAGATCTTCAAGGTTCTCAGTCCAGACGGTTGAACCTGCTTCATTGGAAGCACTTATGAAATCCAGCGCAGGTTTAAACCGCGAAGCTTCTTCCGCTTCATATCCTGCAATCTCAGAGGTGAGAGCTGTCTTCTCGAGAACGTACTGTTCCTTGCGAGCGGTGTATTCGTCGCGAGTAAGGGAACCGTCCAGGTAGATGTCGAGAAGGCGCTCTATCTTAGATTGCAGATCGGCAAGCCGAAGCTTCTTTGAACTGATGATATCTTTTGCCTGCTCTATCTCTTGATGTATCAGTTCATCAATCTGTGAATACATCCATTCGGTACAATGATCCGAAAGAGATACACGGAGAATACTCTGGCGCAAAAGAGAAGTCAGAGCTTCTTCGCGAATTGTTTTAAGGCTGCACGGACCGCGGCGTTTACCACAGTGGTAGTAGTTGTGCTTTTTCTGTGTGCCTGCGGTAATAGCGCAGCCGCAATGACCGCAAGTGATAAGACGACGGAACGGAAAACGCTCATCTTTACGGTAACCGCCACGAGAGTTCCGTTTGAGAACTTTCTGAACCTTCCCGAACAATTCGCTGGAAACTATGGCTATGTGTTTCCCCTCGTGGATATCTCCCTTGTACCGGAACAATCCGATGTAGAATGGATTCCTGAGTATGAAGGGAATCTTGCTCAGTGCAATCGGCTTGCCGCTGTGTCCGGTGAGTCCCCACTCGATTGACATCTTTCGCACCTCTGAAGGCGTGTACTTCCCCGTTGAGTATACTTGAAACAACTTCTCAATCATGTGAGCCTTAACCTCATCAATATCAATGCAGTGTTGCTGGATGTTGTTCAGGTAACCAACGGGAGCCCAGCCGGGGTACTCACCGCGCCTGACCTTTTCCCGTAATCCACGCCGCACATTTTCAGAAAGATTGTCAACGTAATATTTGGATTGCCCGAAAGCTATCTGAAGCATAAATTTGCCCTGTGGTGTATCCTCGAACCAGAAAGTCGGGAATTTCAAAGATTTCAGCTTACCGGTATCCAATGCGTATATGATTCTACCGCCGTCAATCGAATTGCGAGCCAAACGATCAGGATGCCATGCAACAATACCCTCAACTTCACCTGATTCGATTGACTGCATCATGGCATTGAATACCGGACGCCCCGGATCCTTTGCAGTTTGTGTTTCAATGAATTCACGATCAATGACAAGACGTTCTTTCAGGGCAAATTCTCTGAGTTCAGACAGCTGTGCATCAATTGAGAGCATCTGCCGTTCTTCGCTGTCTGATGATTTTCGCGCATAGAGATAATATTTCACAATGCTCCCTTCTGTTTTCTGAAGATTTCCATTCTTCTATCTTCTATGGTCTTACTCACAATGTATAGTATACATGCGTTTACTATACTGCGCAACCTCTAGACAAAAGAGCGTAGCTCTTGTGGTCTCCCCTCTTTCTTCGATTAGCTCTCTAAACTCTGTATTTCGGATTGCGGATGGACAGCGCAAAACCAGTCGGGGACAGATGTCCCCACTCGTGGACAATGGGGGATTGAGCTCAAAGAAAGACAAGCCTCTCAGCGCGGGACTCTCCTCGAATAACTCATCATCAGCCTTCATACCGATTCTACAGGACTCAGAAGTCTCCTCTGCATTCGGACTCATTGGATTCAGTTCTCTCGGATCAAAGACAGATCCAGTTCTGCAGATTCAATACCCTATGCCGTGGAGAATACTCGCCCACCGCGAGTCATTTTTGGAGAATGCCGGAATTTCTGAGAATTTGGTGAACTGGCGGAGAATTTTGAAGCGGGTGATAACCTTCTTCGCATAAGAATATCATCGGAATGAGTGATTTTCAGGAGATTTCGTTGGGAATCATGACCGCAGCGCACCGCTGAGGTTCTGCCGACTGTGGTGCGCTGCTCTCCACCTCCGCTTCGCGGTTGTCACAGCTTATGCTATGCTCATAAGCTCCGCCAACCGCTCCGCTCCGGTTCTGTCGGTCGCCCCACCCACCGCGCGAGCATCAATACTTTGGTGGAGTTCAGCGCGGGGCGTCCTCCGACTGCTCCGTTCCTGGTCATTGTCCAGCAACTCCGCAGGAGTTGTGACCTGCGGCCACCTCGTCGCCGCCGCTGGCGGCTCATGTCACACTCTAGTTTTTCTTTTTGCAGGGGGGTGCATAGATAAGATGTTTCCTTCGAGCTTCTCTATCGTGCATAAAAATGTTGAGGCGTAGTCTTTATTTGTGCTTTATCTTTCGCTCCGATTCAGGAAAGTTTTTTAAGGTGATTTTCCGGAATTGCGAAAGTTCGTACTCAGTACTGATTAATCCTTCAGCCCTTGTGCTCAATTCAAATATCGATTCCGGGAGTCGTTCAAGATGATGAAAAACATAGCGTATCCAAAGGGTATTTGGTCGTAGAGACATTACTTTCCAAAGCAGAGCATCGTTTGACAACAACTGTCACTAACTATATACTTTTGATTCATTATGACGTATTGTGAAGAAACTGCTGTCTTGCGGTCAGAGAGGTGCAGCTGATGAATAAAGAGTTAAGTGATATACTAACTATCGAAGAACTTTCCATCTACCTGAAAATTCCAAAATCCACTCTCTATAAACTTGTTCGTGAAGGTAAAATTCCATCTCAAAAAGTGGGACGGCACTGGCGCTTCCGGAAGGAGGCCATTGACCGATGGCTGGATGAAACACGATTTGAAGAGCCAGATTCCGAGGAAAAACAATAATGGCAGAATCGCTCGCGGATCAGGTTATACGAAAGATCGAACAAGCAGATGATCTATATCACCGGCTTGTGCTGATCGTGGCTCCAGCAGGTGCAGGGAAAACCACCGCACTTCAAGAAGTAGAGGAACGCACTGGTGCTCCGCTGATCAATGTCAATCTAGACTTGTCACGCCAGATGCTTGATCTGACTGAGCGTCAGCGAGCCCTGCAGCTTCCAGGGCTGCTAAGAGATATGCTAAACAATCCCACCGATGAAGTATTTTTGCTTGACAATATAGAGATTCTATTTGATGTGTCCCTGAAGCAGGACCCGTTGCGGCTTCTCCAGGGTTTATCGCGAAATAAAACTGTGGTTGCTGCATGGAATGGCTCTATTGATGGTAATTACTTGATTTATGCAGAACCGGATCATCAAGAGTACAAACGCTACATTGTCCGCGATTTTCTGGTGGCGAGCACAGGTGTAACAGCATGAAGAAGATAATGAGACTTATAGGGAGGCATTTAGGATGAAGTACGGTGATCTGATTCAATTTGAGCCTATCGAGTCCGTAGTTCAGCTGCGGTCTGCTGATGATGCAATTGCCATCCGCCAGCTTGTGGATACTTATGTCATTTCCGATGAAATGGCTGAGAGACTTACCAGTCTAGTCATTCCGCAACTTCAATTTGATCAGCCCGTTGACAACAAAGGGCTACTTGTCGTTGGAAACTATGGCACAGGGAAATCCCACCTCATGTCTGTTATCTCCGGGGTTGCGGAAAATTCGGAACTAGCTTCCAGGCTGACTAATGCCGAAGTTGCCAAGGCAGCATCACGGATTTCCGGTAAGTTCAAGATTGTACGTACAGAGATCGGAGCCACAACCATGTCTCTGCGTGATATCGTTGTGGCTGAACTCGAAGAGCATCTGGAAACAATGGGTGTGAGTTACAGTTTCCCCTCTGCTGATAAGGTCTCAAACAATAAGCGCTCCTTCGAGGAAATGATGACCGCGTTTCACCAGGAATATCCCGACAAAGGCTTGCTCCTGGTGGTGGATGAGTTGCTGGATTACCTTCGTGCACGCAAGGATCAGGAGCTTATTCTGGATCTAAACTTCCTCAGGGAGATCGGTGAAGTCTGTAAGGATCTGCGCTTCCGATTTATTGCTGGTGTACAGGAAGCTATCTTCGACAGTCCACGTTTTTCCTTTGTGGCCGATAGTATCCGCAGGGTGAAGGATCGTTTCGAACAGATCCTCATTGCCCGCAAGGATGTTAAGTATGTAGTAGCTGAACGATTGCTCAAGAAAACAGCAGAGCAGCAGGTCAACATTCGGGAGTACCTGACACCCTTCAGTAAATTCTATGATCACATGAATGAGCGTATGGATGAGTTTGTCCGGCTCTTCCCGGTGCATCCAGATTACATTGACACATTTGAACGGGTAACTGCAGTAGAGAAGCGCGAAGTGCTCAAGACTCTGTCCCTGACCATGAAAAAGATGCTCGATCAGGATTTACCAATTGATCGGCCAGGGCTCATCGCCTACGATACTTATTGGAACACTTTGTGCGGAAATCACTCGTTCCGTTCTGTTCCAGATATTAAGGCGGTTATCGATTGCAGCCAAGTGCTGGAGTCCCGCATACAGCAGGCTTTCACGCGTCCGGCCTATAAACCCATGGCTCTGCGCCTCATTCATGCTCTATCGTTGCATCGACTCACCACCGGTGACATCTATTCAACTATTGGGGCAACCCCAAGGGAGCTTCGAGATGCGCTCTGTCTTTATCAGCCGGGTATCGAGGAACTGGGAGGTGATCCCGCTGATGACCTGCTATCTCAGGTGGAGACAGTTCTACGGGAGATCCATAAGACAGTCAGTGGGCAGTTCATCTCCGCTAACCCGGACAACCAGCAATACTATCTCGATTTGAAGAAAACTGATGATTTCGACGCACTCATCGAAAAAAGAGCTGAGAGTCTTGATATTTCCCAACTGGATCGCTACTATTACGAAGCCCTGAGAAGGGTCATGGAATGTACAGATCAGACCTATGCTACCGGCTATAAGATCTGGCAGCATGAATTAGAATGGCTGGAGCGTAAAGCAGTCCGTCAGGGGTATCTATTCTTCGGAGCACCTAATGAGCGATCTACAGCCGTTCCTCCTCGGGATTTCTATCTCTACTTCATACAGCCATTTGAAGCACCTCATTTCAAAGACGAGAAGAAGTCTGACGAAGTCTTCCTGCGTCTGACCAATATAGATGACGAGTTCCGAACGACACTCAGTTATTACGCCGCGGCACTCGATCTGGGATCCACATCCTCTGGACACGCTAAGTCCACCTATGAATCCAAATCATCTAAATATCTGGGGGATCTTGTGAAGTGGCTTCAGAAGCATATGACAGACGCCTTGGAAGTTAATTACCAGGGACGCAGTAAAACACTCATCGAGTGGGCTAAAGGCAAATCCATTCGCGATCTATCCGGCATCACCTCCCACGAACGGATAAATTTTCGTGATCTGGTAAACACAGTGGCAGGCATTTGCCTGAGTACGAATTTCCAGGAAAAAGCGCCGGAGTATCCCTGTTTCTCTGTTCTTATCACTGGTAATAATCGGGCACAGGCGGCACAGGATGCACTGAGGACCATTGCGGGTCAAAGCCGTACTAAACAGGCAATAGCAGTTCTAGATGCACTAGAGCTGTTCGATGGTGAAAGGCTCGATCCATATCGATCCAGATACGCCAAGTATATCCTCAGTCTGCTCAAGAAGAAGGGCCATGGTCAAGTGATCAATCGCTCTGAATTGATTCAGGATGTACTTGGAGTCGAGTACCTTGCCCCAGAGACCTTGCGCCTTGAACCGGAGTGGGCAGTAGTAATTCTAGCATCTCTGGTTTACTCCGGGGATGTGGTGCTTGCTATCCCGGGGAAAAAGTTCGATGCCACCGGGTTGCTCCTGCTTGCCGGAACCAAAGTTGAAGATCTGATTCAGTTCAAACACATCGAGCAACCGAAAGACTGGAATCTTCCAGCACTCAAGGCTTTGTTTGAATTACTTGAACTTACACCCGGTATGGCCCAGCTTGTTACACAAGGGAAAGATGAACCGGTGCAGCAACTCCAGAAAGCGATTACCCAGACAGTGGAGAACCTGGTTCTCATCAGGCAGAACCTGCAAAGCGGTATACCGTTCTGGGGACAGCGGCTCCTTACTGATGCGGAACAGGAAATCCTGAACGCGAAACTGGAAAAGATAAAATCCTTTCTGGAATCCATGCAGGCTTATTCGACCCCGGGCAAGCTAAAGAACTTCCGATACGACGCAGCAGAAATCAGCGGTCATCGTGATGGACTTAAAGCGCTAAGCGAAGTCGAATCGCTTCAGGAGCTAGTTACGGACCTTGGTCCTACCGCATCCTACCTTTCGACTGCCGAGGCGGTATTGCCGCCTGAGCACGAGTGGATTTGCAAGGTTAAGACAGTCAGGGGCGAGGTCCTGACCATGATCAGCGCTCCTGATAAGCGTGGTTCTGCGGATTTCCGACATACTGTGTTACGCAAACTCACCGAACTGAAAAAGACCTACCTTCGATTCTATCTGGCAATGCACACCAAAGCTCGGCTGGGAGTGAACGATGATAAACGAAAAACCCGGCTGATGAATGACAAACGGCTCAAGGTGTTGCAGAAACTGTCGACTATCGATCTCATGCCACGCCAGCATTTGACCGATTTCCAGAATCGCCTGGCAGCTCTGAGGAGTTGTTTTGCACTTACCGAGCAGGACATCGATACTTCTCCCGTATGCCCACATTGTGGCTTCAAACCGGGTGCAGAGCCCCCCGCGCCACCTGCCGGGACTATGCTCGACAGCCTGGAAAGTGAACTGGATAAACTGGTTGACAACTGGACCCAGACACTACTGACCAATCTGGAAGATCCGACGACAACGTGCAATCTCGATCTGCTCAAACCAGAACCGAAAAAACTGGTAAACGACTTCGCCAAAAGCAAAGTACTGCCGGAAGACATAGATCAGAATTTCATTCATGCACTGCAGGAAGTGCTCTCCGGGCTGGTTAAGGTTTCTGTTAAGGCAGCTGATATCCGTGCAGCTCTACTGGCTGGTGGTTCACCGGCGACACCGGGGGAGATGAAAAAGCGATTTGAGGAATACGTGAACAAGTTAACCAAAGGCAAGGAACCCGCTAAAGTGAGGATCATATTGGAATGAGGATATTCGGATGACTGCAGAAAAGGATCAGCTTGACGAAATTCGAGCAGTTGGAGAAACACTAACAGTTGAATTCAAAAGTGATAAGAAATGTTTTCCCGACAGGGACTTAGTTAAAGCAGTAGTTGCTTTGGCTAATACAGATGGAGGAGAGTTATACCTGGGCATTGAGGATGATGGACAAGTAACAGGTTTACATCCTGATCATCGGGATATTGCAGGCTTATCTGCACTTATTGCTAATCGGACTATTCCTCATATTTCTGTTGTTTGTGAGTTAATTGACTATAGAGGCACACCTGTATTACAGATTCGGGTTCTGAAGCATAGACAACTGATTTCAACATCTGATGGACTGTTGCAGCGTAGGCGACTAATGGCAAATGGAAGACCTGAAGCCGTCCCCTTTTATCCACATGAGTTTACAGAGCGTCAATCAAAGCTTGGAATTACTGATACTTCTGCAATGCAGCTTACATCTCTAACAGTTGACAATCTGGATACTCTTGAACGGAAGCGTCTTAGAGATGCA
Organism: uncultured bacterium; assembly: GCA_965372215.1. GTDB lineage: Bacteria > Fermentibacterota > Fermentibacteria > Fermentibacterales > JCC-6 > Aegiribacteria. Next base: position 55,392 of record CBDVBK010000009.1, read on the forward strand.
ATTCGTCGTTTTGGAGGTGATCCCGCACTTGTAGATTTATCTGATGAGGAATTTGATGGCGCCCTTGGCTTGGTCTCAGTCGTTGATGACAAGCGTTGTCCCACTTTAGCTGGTTTACTCATGCTTGGATATGAGGACGTTCTGAAACAACAAGTCCCTGCACATGAAGTAGCATTTCAGGTTCTTGAAGGTACAGATGTACGGATGAATTTGTTTTTCCGTATGCCAATTATAAAAGCACTTGAGGAAATTGATCGCCTTTTCATCGCTCAACTCAGGGAGAGAGAATTCCAGGCCGGTTTATTCCGTGTATCAATACCGAATTATGAACCGCGAGCATTTCGAGAAGCATTGATCAATGCTCTGATTCACCGAGATTATACAAGACTTGGCGCAGTTCATATCCGTTTTGATGATGACGGATTAACAATATCAAACCCTGGAGGATTTGTTGAAGGCGTTACATTAAGAAATCTCCTAGTCACTGAACCTAAACCTCGAAATCCACTGCTTGCAGATATCACAAAACGAGTTGGTCTATCTGAGCGTACAGGCCGGGGTATTGATCGCATCTTTGAAGGTTTGCTACGCTACGGTCGTCCAGCACCTGATTACAGTCGATCCGATCCAACTTCCGTTATCGTCAGGATGAGCAACGCTGAATCAGACCTCGATTTCGTTGAAATGACTATCGAGGAAGAGAATCGTACTGGTAAAACCATGCCGTTGGATAGTTTGATTATTCTTTCCCGCCTTCGGAATGAGCGAAGATTAACAACGGCTGACTTGGCACCCTCTACTCAGAAATCAGAACAAGAAACACGGAAATATCTCGAAGAACTGGTAGAATCGGCACTGATTGAGGCTCATGGATCCGGTCGTGGTAGAACTTATACTTTAAGTGCCAGGGTATATCGAAAAGTGGGACAGAAGGTGCGATATATCAGACAGGCGGGATTTGATCGTATTCAGCAGGAACAGATGGTTCTCAGTTATATCAGCAAACATGGTTCGATTAAACGAGCAGATGTAATCGAATTATGCAGGCTTACCCCAATGCAGGCTTACAGATTGCTTAAGCGCTTAAAAGAAAAGGGAGAAATCGAGAAACATGGAGTTAAACGCTATTCTTTCTATACATAAAAGACATAATCTATGCACGTAGCCTATGCACGTACGCGTATAGTTGTTGTATAGATGTTGCATAGAATGTCGCATAAGATGTTATATAGTCATTGTATAGCTGTTGTATAGGTGTTGTATAGAAATGTATAGGGAATCCGAAAGGAGGAATTTATGAACGGATGCCGCAATATGTACGCCGAGCGCATATATATGCGCCTTCGAAAGCGCTACCTGAGGGTAGCGAATTTACAGTAGGTTAGAAGTATGCGCAATTATCCGCAACCGGATATTACAGAATCTGCAGCTAATGAGTTTTTCCGGAAAGAGAAAGTTAGTATAGGCTTTGACGCTACTATTTCATGGTATTTAATGCAATCCTATACAGCATTTCTGAACAGTGAACCAAAGATTTGCCACATCGGAGGTGGCGAATTGGAAGCAGTCGGAAATCGCCACACTCAAAATGGCGTTTTGGCAACCATGGAGATTGCTGTCAAGCAAACCGGCACTAAGCAAGGTTTTTCACCTACTCTTGGCTGGTCTTATTACAGGGCTTTGATGAGTAAAGAAACTCGATCAGGTTGCAGCTTGAGAAGAAAAGCATTGAAAAAGGAGAATGCTAAATCAATTGTCATATTCAAAAATAACCACTTTCTACTATCAGGCTACACTCCCAATACATCCTATTCTAGGTGTAGGGACCAATGACTGTATTGAGCTACGAAGAAATCGTAGAAAACTTTGACTCCCCAACACTGGTTCTAGCAGGTCCAGGTGCTGGCAAAACATATCTATTATCGGATCGTGTAATGCGATTGCTTTCAAAGGGAGTTAACAACGATGAAATCACTGTAGTTACATTCGGCAAAGCTGCTAGTCTTAATATGAGAAATGAATTACTTGATCCTGCTGGTAATTGGACACTTCCAACTAATAGTATGCCGAAGATAGCAACACTGAATTCACTTGGATTCGAAATTGTTAACGAAAGTCCTCGAACAGTTGGTCTACGAAAAGCAGGTTTAGCTGTCCAACCTAACGAATCCGTCAAGGATTTGCTCTTTAGGGATTCAGCATACTGTTGTGGTTACAATAAAGACATTGGAATAAGTGCGAAAACGTGTAAAGTGGCAGGTGACTGTCAACCAGAGGATGAATGCTTGGAATGTGCCGTATGCAAAAAGTACTGGGAGATTATGTCAAAGTGCGATAGAATCGATTTTGATGACCAAGTTTTGTTTGCCTGCCGCATTCTTGAAAGTAAGCAAGTTATTCTTCAGAAGTATCAGGAGAAATCGAAACATCTTCTAGTCGATGAGTATCAGGACATAAATGCTGCTCAGGATAGATTGATAGAATTGCTCAGCAGAGATCACAGAAAAGGTCTTTTTGTTGTTGGTGATGACGCTCAGAGTATATACGGTTTTCGTGGTGCAAATCCCAAATTCATTCTAGAATTCACGAAGTGCTATCCTGAAGCGATAGATCCTCCTCTTCTTCATAGTCGACGGTGCCATGAAAATATTCTTCGCAAATCAGAAAAAGTGTTAACTCAGCACTACGAAAATTGGACAGGGCCATTCGATTTAGAATTTCATCCAGAGATCGATGATGCGCCTTTTGTTTGGCAAATGCCCAGTGAGAAAGCAGAAGCGAAAATGGTTACGATAATCGCGAAGAAAAGCATTACAGAAAATCTTAGTGTACTCATCCTTGCTCCGAAGAAAGAGATGTTTATAGAGATAACAAGAAACTTATTCAAGGCAGGTATTCCACATGTTTGCCCGATTAGTTTATTGCCAATACATGCAAAAAGAAGACTATCTGCCTTGCACAATGTCACAAAGTGGGTGAAGAATCCGAATAGTAACTTCGATACTCGTCTTGCTATAGAAGCAATTATTAATGGTGGTATATGCAGAGTATCTGGTTACAAAATGCGCAAAGGTATGAAACCGGAAACGATAGAAAAAAGAGAAAAGGTAGAAAGCGAGCTGGCATTACTTTGGGCGGAAGTAAGCAGACGAAAAAGTTTATTCGAAGTACTCTGTGAAGCCGAGACGTTATGCAAGGAACTGGTTGAAGTAAGAAAACTTATGATAGAACTAGTCTCGAAGTACGAGAAAACATCTGTAAAAGAACAAGGTGAATTTCTCAAATTAGCCTCATTGGCCACTGGTTCGTGGACGAAACCGGAGCACTTCGTTGGTGACATCGATAGAATATCCAGACTACTTATGGATAAGGAAGTCGCAGCGAATGATAATGTAAAACTCATGACGATGAGGAAGGCAAAAGGCCTGCAAGCTGATGTTGTGATAATGATAGGCATTGAAGACGATATTATTCCGAATGTACGGTCAGATGAAGAGGAGGAGGCTAGATTATTTTATGTATCTATGACTCGTGCAAAAAAGAGACTGTATATGTTTCACGCGTTCAAAAGACCGAGGAGTATATCTTTTGGGGAAGATCTTATTGATAAGAAAAGAAGTCGTTTTCTGGATGCGGTAGGAATCGATAGTGAGTATAGAAGAATGAAATCTTAGCGAGCTTTATACCTGCACTTTGCTAATATTGGTAGTGCCTTGAGCTAAAACTGAGGTAATAAGGAGGAAACCAACCTTGAGTCCTGGAGCATACTACTCGTCAGAGCATTTAGATGATTCTGTTGCATTCTGGTTAATTGCATATCTCAAGCAATTGGATTCACATGCAATATGGTCAGCAAAGGCATTTACAAGGCGAGATGATGAAGAAGGTGAAACATCGAGATGGCTATTCAGAGACTATTTATGTTCTTCAGTAGTACTTCACGAATTTGTGAAGCGTGGTTTAGTTATTCATATTGAGAAACAAGATCCTAATAATATCCACGAGGGACCCTGGAAGGAACTTCAAGAAACTCTAAAAGCCTGTAAACCAATACACACTATACGTTTAAATCAAGCGGCAGAAGAATACGATATGAAATACAGGGAACCAGATAGGAGCAAATGGTTCGAGATTGTCATTAGTAGTTTTTCTGAAGATATCGTAAGATTTTCTCTATCTCTAAAAGGATATAAATATAAACTATGTGATATTGAGTTAGATCAACAGTCATATTACATTTTCGCTGATCGCTTAGATGCGCAAATAAGATTTCTTAATCGCTGGTTTCCGCTTGAAATATTATCAAGGCAGCTTCAGGAGCAAATTGAACAAGATTCCTTATTAACTTCAATAGAAACAGATCTTGTACATGAGATGAGTCTTCTTAGAAGACCGACAAACGTACAGATTGCAGCATCATGCAGATCATTGTTTCCGCTTCTTGAGCGAGCACTTAGAGATTATGCATCTAGACAAGGCTGGTCTGGAAACTCAGGAAATTTGGACCAATTAATTAACCAGTTTGATAGTGCTCGTGCTTTGTCAAAAGAGACAATTACCTTTTTGCGAATGGTTGCAAAGCCCTACCGAGATTACATTTTGCACGGATCGGAATTACCGATACCAGTGGCAAAAGTAGTATTGGCAGTGCTACTTGATGTGTTTTCTAGTTTGGGATCTGAACTAAAACCAAAACAAATTAATAGAAACAGAGCAGGTAGTCCAGACAAATAGGATACTTTCTACCAAATCAAGAAGGGTTTCAGCGAGTGGAGCGGAATCTAAGGCTGATTGAGGAAGAGTAAAAGAGAAGAGTATGAATGGCAAACTATAGCGATAACGGGACACTATTTCCAAAAGAAGTAACAGTTAAACCCGAGCGCCCAGTTGAATGTCTGGGTATAAAATTCAAAAACGACCAGAAGCGTAGGAAGTATTTCTTGGAGAAGCTGCGCGAGAAGCTCAAGGATCCAGAGTTTCGGAAGATCGATGGATTCCCTATCGGTGAGGATGAGGATATCCTCGCTCTCTCTGATCCACCTTACTACACCGCTTGTCCCAACCCATGGCTTGCTGAATTTGTTAAGCTATGGGAAAGCCAGAAACCTCTGCAAGAGAATGAGGTTTCATACCACAGAGAACCCTTTGCTGCAGATGTAAGTGAAGGGAAGAATGATCCGATTTACAATGCACATTCTTACCATACAAAAGTGCCTCATAAAGCTGTCATGCGATATATCCTGCATTACACTGAGCCAGGTGATATTGTCTTTGATGGATTCTGCGGAACTGGTATGACAGGTGTTGCCGCTCAGATGTGTGGAGATCGTGCTACTGTGGAATCTCTTGGCTATCAAGTAATGAAAGACGGCACTATCCTACAGCTGGAAACCAATGAAATAGGTGAAGAAGCATGGAAACCCTTCTCGAAGCTGGGAGTAAGGAAAGCGGTTCTGAACGATCTTTCGCCAGCGGCTACTTTCATAGCATACAACTACAACACACCTGTTGATATTGTTGCATTTGAAAGAGAAGCGAAACGCATTCTGGGGGAAGTAGAAGAAGAATGCGGCTGGATGTATGAAACAATCCATAAAGACGGTAGAAAGGGTAGAATCAACTATACAGTCTGGTCAGATGTGTTTGTCTGCCCTGAATGTACTGGTGAAGTGATTTTTTGGGAAGCAGCCGTGGACAAGGAAGCGGGAGAAGTGAATAGCGAGTATCCTTGCCCACATTGCAATGCCCTGCTTACAAAGCGAAAAATGGAACGGGCTTGGATAACAAAGTATGATAATGCTTTGAGTAATTCTATCCGTCAGGCTAAGCAGGTCCCTGTGCTGATTAATTACATAGTATCTGGCGAAAAAGGAAGATTCGAAAAGGTTCCAGAACAGAGTGATCTTGAGCTTATTGAGAAAATAGAGAAGAGTGAGATTCCTTATTGGTTTCCGACCTTAGCGATACCAGATGGTCACAATACCCGTCAACCCATGAAGTCCCATGGCCTTACTCATGTGTATCAATTTTATACGAAAAGGAATTTGTGGGTACTTTCGGTTCTTTGGAATGCATTTAGCACTGTTGCAATGGGAAGATTGGCAATCACTTCCGTTTTGATTAAAACAGCAAGTTTACTTCACAACATTGGTTTCAAGAATGGAAGAATTAACTTAGCTGGGGCTTTGCCAAATGCACTGTATATTCCGAGTAATGTTGCAGAACGAAACTTATTTAGACTAATCAGTGGTAAAGTTGATGATTTCCACAGGGCTAACCTTGGCAGAAATGAAATAAGGCAACTCATAGCAACATACTCTCTTGGGTCACATGATTTTGAACAAAAAGCATCAAACTCGATGGACTACGTATTTATTGATCCACCCTTTGGAGCTAACCTCATGTACTCAGAATTAAATTTCCTCTGGGAAAGTTGGCTCAAAGTTCTAACAAATAACAAACCGGAGGCTATTGAGAATAGAATCCAGGGCAAAGGTTCTAATGAATACCGACACCTCATGACGCAATGCTTCAAAGAAGCTTACCGAGTTTTGAAACTCGGTCACTGGATGACTGTTGAGTTCTCAAACACTAAGGCAGCTGTTTGGAACAGTATTCAGACTGCTCTACTTGAAGCCGGTTTCATCGTTGCAAATGTGTCTGCTTTGGACAAACAACAAGGTACCTTCAAAGCTATGACAACCACTACTGCCGTCAAAGAGGACCTTGTCATCTCAGCCTACAAACCAAATGGCGGTTTTGAAGAACGCTTCCTGAATGAAGCTGCTACTGAAGAGGGAGTATGGGATTTTGTGCGTACTCACCTGGGTTATCTCCCTGTTGTGAAGAACAAAGGTAATGAACTTATTCCTATTCCCGAGCGAGATCCTCGAATTCTGTTTGACCAAGTTGTTGCTTACTATGTTCGTAAGGGGTATCCAGTTCCTATTTCCAGCCCAGAGTTCCAAAAGGGCTTGGCAGAGCGCTTCCTCCTTCGTGATGGAATGTATTTCCTACACGATCAAGCCGCGGAATATGACAATAAACGAATGAGGGCAAAGGATATTGTTCAACTTAGCCTTTTTGTTTCTGATGAGACCTCAGCTATTCAATGGTTGAAGCAATT
>CBDVBK010000010.1:0-60142 GCA_965372215.1 uncultured bacterium
CATCAGGGGCACCGGCAATAAATGGTTTCTTAACAAAGACGGACAGGGCATTGATGCCATTCTGACTTGTAAATCGTTGGTAGTTTCCCACAATTTCCGACCGCATTTCCATAGGGATGTACTGAAGAACTCCTGTTGAGAAAATAACATCAAAAGTTTCACTGAGGCGAAAATCGTTGATATCGGCCACGAATACCTCCAGTTGAACCTCTGACCTGTCTGCAAGGCGTTTCGTCTTCTCTACACCGATCGGTGAAGTGTCGAAAGCAGTAACATCGAAACCCCTGCTGGCGAAGAACACCGCGTTGCGGCCTTCACCACATCCGACATCAAGTAGTTTGATTGTGTGGTCAGCAGGAACCAGATCCAATATTCTATAACAAGTGGCCGAAGGCTTCACCCCCCAGTAATAATCCTCCTGATCGTACCGCCTGTCGTAATAATTATTCATTTTTCTTCATCAAACAAATGCCCGGGGGTTAATGTTCTCATTCGCTGTCAAGTACCTCGCGTACTTTGGCAGCCAGATCCTGCATCGCGAAGGGCTTCTGTAAAAAATTAATACCCTTATCCAGCACACGCCGATGAGCGATGACATTGGCCGTATAACCGGACATGAACAGGAGTTTGATGGAAGGGTATAGCGATGTCACATTATCTGCCAGCTCCCGGCCGTTCATTTCGGGCATGACAACGTCGGTTAACAGGAGATGGATCTCACCGTTGTATTCCCCCGCAAGGATGATGGCCTTACCCGGTGTGATTGCGTCCAGCACCGTGTAACCCCGGCTTTCCAGCATCATCGTGGTCATTTTCAGGATCGAAGGCTCATCCTCCACAAGCAGGATGGTTTCATGACCGTGACTGAGCAGTTCCATGGGAGCTGTCTTCTGTATTTTCGTGGCCTTTCCAGCGTACCGGGGCAGGTAGATCCTGAAGGTCGTTCCATCATCCACTTCGCTGTAAACGTTAATGAAACCGTTGTTCTGCTTGACTATACCATAGACAGTGGCAAGCCCGAGTCCGGTGCCCTGACCCACTTCCTTGGTAGTGAAAAATGGCTCGAAAAGATTTTCAAGGATCTCTTTGTCCATGCCGCAGCCGTCATCGCTGACGGTCAGCAGCACATATTCGCCGGGAACATACTCGTTATGTTTCGCACAACAGGCCTCATCGAAAGTGACATTTTCCGTTTCAATAACCATTTTGCCAACACCTGCTATAGCGTCCCGGCTGTTGACGCACAAGTTGGCAAGAATCTGGTCGATCTGCGCCGGGTCAACCTTGACCGGCCATAAATCATTACCTGGCAGCCATGCAAGATCGATATCCTCTCCTATAAGCCGGAGAAGCATTTTGAGCATTCCATCAACAGTCTCGTTCAAATCGAGTACACTGGGCGAAACCGTCTGCCGTCGGGCAAAGGCCAGCAATTGCCGGGTAAGGTCGGCTGAACGGTCGGCAGCCTTGCGAATCTCCTGCAGGGTGGAATAGATCGGCTGTGCAGGATCAGTGGTGTCAAGTGCCAGTTCCGTATAACCGAGAATCACTCCAAGCATATTGTTGAAATCGTGAGCCACACCCCCAGCCAGCCGGCCCACGGATTCCATCTTCTGAGCCTGACGGTACTGATCCTCGATCCGGGCTTTTTCCTCCTCGGCCTGCTTTTGCTCGGTGATGTCAATAATGATCCCTCTTAAACCAACAGGTTTGTTGTCCTTGAGAATTGCACTTGAGTAAATCAGAATTGGAAACGTGCTTCCATCTTTTCTCAGAGCCGTAAATTCAGGATTTCCAACATCCTTGCCGTACAGTACATTTTCTATGTTTTCTTTTGCTTTCTTTCTATCGAACGGGATCAATGTCTGCAGAACATTAACTCCTTTTTCGAATTCCTCATGAGAATATCCAAAAGAATCAAATGCCTGTTTATTCACATAAGTAAGATTTCCATCAATATCAATCTCATAGACGATTTGCGGCAGAAGATTTGTCATATCTCTGAATTTCTGTTCGCTTTCGAGCAGTTCATTTTCCGTGTTCTTTCTCCTTGTGATATCGAGAAATTGAGATAACAGATATTTTGGATTTTCTTCTTCATCCGAAATGAGAGAACAAACCATCTCCGTCGGAAACATGGAACTGTCCCTCCGTTTAACAGTAAGTTCCCCTCTCCATTTTCCTTCAGATAGAATAGTTGGAATAATTTCTTCTTTCAGCTGTCTTGCACCTTCTTCATTGCTGAACAAATAGATCGATTCCCCGATTAATGAACTGTCATCTTCAAAACAGCCAAGTGCAAGAAGTCCCTGGTTTACATATTCGATCTTTCCCTGCATATCTGTAATCACAATTGCTTCCGGAGTTGTTTCCACAACTTTAGACAGCTTTCGTATTTCTTCTTCTGACTTCTTACGCTCAGTGATGTCATTTCCCAGAACAACAATACCTTTTCTCCTCCCATCCGGATGGAAAACAGGCACTTTGGCCACATCGTAAACCCGAACCGTACCGTCGGACTGAGAAATAATCTCTTCTCCGTGGAAAAGACTACCTTTATTCCATGCCATTGCATCGGATTCCTTGCACGTAAGGAATGCACCTTTAAGACGACTGCTGAGTTCTGCCAATTCGGAGTCTTTCTTACCTCGATAGTCTATGCCCTCGAGCTGGAAAATACGGATACCGGCATCGTTAACCTTGAGCCAGCACCCCTCTCCATCCTTAAAACAAATGAAGCCCGGCATGGCATTAATCAATGCCTGCAGCTGTTCCTCGCTCTCCCGCAGTGCCTCTTCCGCCCGCTTGCGCACGGTAACATCGCGAATGACTGCAAGAATATGCGGTTCGCCTTCGTATTCGAATGTGTTTCCTCTGACTTCTATGTTGAAAGTAGACCCATCCTTGCGGATTTCTACAGATTCAGCGGAAAAGGTTTTGCCCGAAGGAGTATCTTCAACGAATTGTTTGAAAAGATACTGATAATCAGGATGAACGAAATCTTTACCGGATAGCCCTATTATCTCTTCGTAGGGATAGCCGTACATTTCGCAGGCGGCTGGATTTGCTTCTCTGACAACACCTTTCAGATCAAAGATAAGGAAAGCATCGTTCGATGCTTCAAATATTTCGCGATATTGAGACTTTTGATTCAAGCGACATTGTCCTCTTTTCTCCCCACGCTGCCCCTCCTGCGTAGTTTTCTTCACAGAACAATAATACTGATTAAAACATACTTCTTTCAAAACCCTGAACCAGACCTGTATCAGGCCGGTTACTACAATTATCCTCAGTATCGCATGAATTCAATCCTGCAGGAAGTTATCAGAATTGCATGGAGATGCAGACTACTATGTCAGCAGGATCGGGCATTGTAACTACGGTTGCTGATTTTGCACGCAATGTTGGAAGACTGAATGATGTTTGCACAATAAATGTAAATAATATCACAACTACCGTTACTGAAAATCTGATTTATTTCACGGTCAATTAATATTAGAAAACAGGGGGTTGTTTCATACAACATACCTTTGTTTTCAGGTAATCACATCCTTGATCAGTTTATCTGAGCCTGACGCGAACTATTGCTAGCCCTCGCGTTGTACGAAATACTTGATTGAGCAAGAAGCAAATTATCTAACTGTTTACCTAACGCAAGCTTTTTCACATATTGAAATCTGCTGATAGAAACTTATACACTGTAAGAGAGAGGGGATGTTCATGTTCAAGACAACCAGTTCTATGCTTATCCTTATCATGCTTGGATCAAGCGGTGCCATTCTCGCGGCGGGAGATCGCGATAATAACGGTATACCGGATGATGAAGTATTTTCAGATCCTGGAACCTTTGAAGGCGAATCAAACCGTGATGATACATTTATTTTCCCTACTTCCTCTGATACCTGGGATTTACAATACTATCCCTATTGGTGGAATTATGATGATACCGTTTTTGGCACTTACACAATATCGGAAGACAATGTGGACCATGCTGATATCACCATTATACTGACGACAAACACCCTGGTTTCGGGAGGTTATTGCAATATCGATTTCCGCGTTGACGGTAATACTTTGGGATCATTCCAGATACTGCAGGAAGACGGTCTTGGTCCGATCATGGAATCGTTCGATTTCACCGCTATTTCAGCCGGAACACATCAATTACGCTATTTCTCAACCAACACCGTTGCCCCTGGCTGTGGCAGTATTATCTGGAACGTAACTGGATCAAACTCAGTGGTCTTCTCCGTTGGCTCGTCCCTTAACGATTCAACATGGGGTATGATCAAGTCCGACTTCTAGCGCCCTGTCTCCTCCAGACTCACTGTGAATGTACCCTCTCCTCCGGAGTATTTCTCAGCAATAAGGAAACAGTCTCCACCTTGACCGGAACTGACAGTGAAGTTAAGAAACGAGTTCGTTCCGTCACCGCCGTCATCATCGGTAAGCCGGTATCCATCTGCCAGTATCAATGTGATGATTGGATCCAGTTCATCACTTTCAACGGAAATGGAATAACTGAATCCTTCCTGAAGATTCATTTGAAAAAGGAGGCTTTCTATATCATAGGAAAGATATTCTGAAACTGCTCTTCCCGATCTGAGGGTGTTGATCGTTTCTTCTGTCTCGCTGTAGGAGAATGTTACTTCGCAACCGCCAGAACCGCTGTACTGTGATACAAGAGCTATGTACTCGCCGGGGAGAAGAGGCTGGACTATCCTTGAATTTGAACCGAGATCGCCGTAATCATCGTTGGATGAGACAAATTCAATGTTATTGTCTTCACCTCTTCTGAGCAGAGTAAGGCATACATCTATATCACCTGAAACGTTTACTTCGTACACCATAGCATTCTCAATCGTGAATACGAATCCGGCAACGGGAGACAACGGGTTCAGAAATGACGGAACCTCGTAATTGTCTCTCATTTCAGGCCACCAGCCCATGGCGAAATTCCGATTTTCAATAATTTCTGAGAAGTAATCTATACCAGATTCGAGAGCCAGTACTTCCTGTATCTCCAGGACTTCCTCGCCCAGAATCTCAAGTTCCAGCGAGAACCTGCCGCTGTTTCCTGTGGAGTAGGGCATAACAAGAGCTATGTAATCACCTGGTTCAAGTTCTCTGACTATTCTGGAGTTCGAACCGCTGTAGTCATCATTGGCCTCTATGAAACTGTAATAACCATCATATACTTCCATCAGAACAAGATACGGGTCGAAATCATCGGATTCCAGAAGAAGAGATACAAGGCCGGAGCTGTCCAGCGAAAATGGATATAACCTTGCCTGAGGGTAATTCGTAATGTAGACATCATCCTGAAATGATTCCCTCAGGATTCTGTCAAGGTAAGAATCGAATCTGTTCTCATCGATCCAGCCTATGATTCTACCATCTGCAAAATCACTGGCTTCCTGGTAAATCTCAAGATCGTTTACCGTACCTTCCTTAACAATAACATCGTACAGTCCTCTGGAATCATCCGGAGAAAAAACAAGGAGTTTCGCTCCGGAGGGGATATCCTGCACAACCAGGCGGGCATTTGTTGAAAGCTTCCAGTTGTCATTAAAAGCTATCAGGTTGCCATCATTATCAATCAAAGCGGCAACAGGATTAAAATCATGACTTCTGACATCAATTGTCAGTATGCCATTCCCGGATATACTATGAATTGCGGAATACGTATCGAGCTGTACAGGGCATCCTTCCGCGAAAAGAACCTGGTCTGCTTCAGGCCAGGCATCGATAATGGTATGTGACTTCTCGGGCAAAGCGCTTCTGATGTCATTTCCCGGAGTCGCAACGTTGTTGGAGCAGCCTGTAGATAAAACAAGAACAGCAACGGTAAAGCCAAGCAATTTTTTCATGTCTTCTCCTGATTCTGTGAAATTTCTGTGATGATAATAATAATACTTACGAAATACCGGTGCTATTCCATAATCAGAAACATTGATATTCTACTTCAATTCTACCGACTTGAATCTTTTCCTGATATCCTTCCCCGCATCAATGAACAGATTCTTGATATGATCATCCATGGTGAAGTAGAAAATCTGCCAGCCTTTTTCAATCATGTTAAAAGTATGGCTGATGAGATTCTTTCTTCTGTTCCAGTCGGAGTGCTGGAAAGCGTCGTCAAGGATAAGGAATGCCGGCTGCTGCATTGCAAGTTCAGCAAAACCTGTTCTAAGAGCAAGATGTACCTGTTCACTTGCTCCGGTGCTGAGTGTTTCCAGCAGGAACTCTTCACCGGTTTTTGAATTGAGTTTGAGATCTCCCTCATCTGTGAGAATCACTCCACTGTAACGGTCTGTAAGCGCGAGAAGCGGTTTTGTGAGTACTTCCGATTTCAGGGAAGATTTTATCCTTGCGTTCTCCCTGTTTCTGAATTCGCTTATCGTTTTACAAACCTCGATTTTTGCCAGGATTTCCGCTGTGATGTTTCTGTAGTCTTCCACGACTTTATCCTGTTTATAATCAAGCGCTGTCAGAAGTTCTTCCCATGTGTCGGTGGTATTTCCTGATGTTTCACCTGCCAGGCGGGATTTCAGAGATTCGAGGCTGATCTTCTCTACACTGAGTTTAGCTTCGGTCATTGTAAGTTCATCATGTTTATGCCTCAGGGCTTCGGTGTCCCACGCCACTTCTGCAACAGTCTCAAGGTATTCTTCCCGAGGGATATCCAATCTTGTAAGAGTATTCTCAAGTGTTCTTATCCTGTTCTCAATATCGGTTTTCTTGTCCTTAATTGTCTTTATGACGCCGTCCCACTCCTCTTCCGCAGGAGTGCTGCCGGTCATTGATCTGAATCGATCTGATATCTGTTCTTTCCTTGTTTCGATGTCGCGATTCGCCTCCTGAAGATTCTGAAAAAGGTCTTCCGCAAGTATATGCTTTTTGTTAAGATCATCGGTCAAAACCTTGAGCTTAGCACTGTCTGTCAGATCGCTTCTGAATCTCTTCTGGAATTCATGCTCAAGTTTTCTCAGTTCTTCCCTTTCCGCAAGGGGAATTGTCGAAGGTTCCAGAAATGTTCGGATGATCATGACTATGAAAGCTCCGATTGCACCGGCGATCATAAGATGCCAGTAGAAGAAGCTCCCCGCAACAGCAGCTGCCAGGAAAGCGAGTATCAGTATCGTGAGGATCATATTGACCTTTGGCTGTTTTGACTGTTTCTCCACGATTCCACGGTAGATTTCAAGCGCGGTGTTTGTCCACTTATAGTCTTCCTCGCTTTTTTTGAATTCCTTCAGCTTCTCTTCACTGCTTGATCTGCCGGTATATTTTTCGCGGAGGATGTTGATATCGGTTTCCTGCTGCTGCAGTTCTTTTTCCGTGGGCTGATTGCCTTTTTCAACTATGAGCTGCTGAAGCTTTGTTTCCGAATTCAGAGCATAATGGCGCTTTGCCTTCTCAAGCTCTTTGATATCTTTCTTGAGCTTCATCTCCTCATTCTTAAGCGAACTGATGGTTCCCAATGAAGCGTTCTCGTCTATTTCACTTTTCAAAGAGTTCAGGCGGGCTCTTTCCTCAATCACCAGGTTTCTGTCTTTAAGCAACCCTTTGTTGTCACCCTCTATAATACCTTCGCTGATACTTGCTTCTCTGACGGTTGGCTTGATGTTCTTCTCAATCTGATCAAGAATTCCTTCTCCCGAAAGAAAAGTCTTAAGAACATTTCTTCCGACACCGTCTCTTGTATCTGAAAGTCTTGTCTCTCCTGCACGAATGACCATTAGCCGGGAGAAATCCTGGGGAAGGTTTGCGGCCGAGTACCTGTAGTCCTCCAGCCTCAAACCTGTTTTCTTGAATTCAATCATTCCCGTTTCAATTCCGGAAACAATGACTTTACCCGAAGGTTCCCACTCCCGGATGGTCGATTCTTTCTCTTTTGTTCTATTCAGTATCCAGGGTGTATTCTTACCCGTATTGAAAAGAAATCTTATAAGGGATTCAACAATATAGGTTTTTCCCGTTTCATTATGACCGTAGATGAGGTTAAGGTCTGCGGGTTTCATGTCAAAGTCCTTCTTCAGGGGGCCTCCGCGGTTGATAGTGATTCTTTCTATTCTGATGCCCATCAGGAAGCTCCCTCACTGTAGATAACCGAAAGAGCGGCTTCAATCACCCTGTCAAGCTCCGGTTCATCCCCGCCGAAGTTCCATTCCAGTTCTTCTATAATCCTGGTGGTTTTTTCGGCGATAGCGCTTCTGCGGCTATCGCTCGTGTACTTAAGCGTACTTATATCCGGCTCTTCATCCTTGAAGAAAGCGTAGCCGGCAAATGCTTCTTTGAGAGCGTTCAGCACCGCATCTCTGTCGGATGAGTATCCCGCAGCGCTTATGCGGATACGGGCTTTGCCTTTATCCTTTTTCGCAAGGTGCCAGCTCTTTATCCTTGATTCGGCTTCAGCACGGAGTCTCGGAATTTCATCAGAGCCTGGAATAACCACGAACTTCTCCCGGAAATAGATAACTTCTGTATTCACAGTGCGGGGAGTTACGATACCGCTTGATGTTTCGAAAACCAGGTATCGTCTTGCTCCTGTTTCATTGATATCCAGTCCGCATGGAGAACCGGGATAGTACAGGTTCTTATAATTCGTGGGCTTGTGAATGTGCCCGAGAAATACTTTCCAGGGGTTCAGGCGGTCAAGGTCTTTTCTGTAGAGAGGCATATAAGTGCCGGCCTCATACGAATTGCGTTCCTTCAAGCCTCCGTAATAATCTCCATGCCCTATCAGTACCCATCTGATTCGACTTTTAATGCTTTCAAGCCCGGCAAGGTTTTCACCCATCCCTGTCTTCTCCATGTAGGGGATGAATATGAAATGTACCCCATCGAATTCGACCGCTGCTGTTGATGTATAAATGCTGATATTATCACCCACAACTGCCTTGCTGGAGATACCGGGGTCATGATTACCAGGAATGATATGTATCTGTATCTTTTTGTATGCCTTGCACAACTCTTCGAAATTCGAATAATCCTGATAACCGGAATTAAAAAGATCACCGGCTATTATAAGAGTATCAATCTTATCCTTCTTCAGCTGAGCAAGTATATCCGTCAGAGCGCTGTACCGTTCCGGGTGGTCACCCTTCTTCGACAGGTGCACATCGGCTGTTATGGCTAGTTTCATTTCAACTCCATGATAATATGTATATCTTAAGACCCCCGGCAGTTAGAATTCAGTATACGATTGAAAGTATCGTGAGTAAAGGATGCTTGCATTGTACCCGGTGAATCAATTTTTCATAACCGAGAACGCGTCTTCAGCTCTATCGGAATCAGATCCCGGAGTTTCAGTAATTCCCGGGATCTCGTTGAATACTTCCATCGAAGCCAGGAATTGAAGGGGTTCCATTCCAATAAATCCTTCTCCAATTCTTGCGTGACGATCCAGCCTGCTGCCAAGTTCTTTCTTCGAATCGTTGATGTGAAACACCTTTATTTTCTCAAGACCGATAACTTCATCAAATTCCTGCATGGTTCTCGAGACAGCGTTATTGGATGAAAGGTCGTATCCGGCCGCGAAAGCATGGCATGTATCAAAACAGATCCCTGTTCTGCAAGGCATGTCCGTAAGTTTGAGAAGCTTATCGAGCTGCTCGAATGAGTAGCCCAGGGTTGTACCCTGCCCTGCGGTGTTCTCGAAAAGAATGGCAGTTTTTTCAGGTCCGTCGTTAAGGATTTTCCTTACTCCGGCAGCTATCTTCTCTATTGCCTGATCCTCACCTGCGTTGAGGTGTGCTCCGGGGTGCATTACCAGCCAGCGAATGCCCAGTTTTTGCATACGTATGAGTTCCTCTCCAAGAGCCCTTGCGGACAGCCAGGGAACTCTGCTTTTTGTTGAAGAGAGATTGATGAGGTATGAAGCGTGTGAGATAATGGTGAGGGTTTCATCTTCCCTGAATTCCTTTTCTTCCTCCTGTGTGACCGGACGACCTTTCCATTGTTTCTGGTTTGAAGTGAATATCTGACCGGAACCCAGATTAAGTTCATGAAGTGTTGAAAGAGCGTTGGCGAGGCCACCATTAACGGACGCATGAATTCCAGGGAGCATACAACCCTTTCAGTTAAAATCGTCAGAGGCAGGTTTTCCTGAACAGCTCACGATTGATAGAGCATTTTTCAGCAAGCTCACTCCTTTTAATCGAAAGTGTCTGTGCAATATCCTTCGAAGACATCCAGGTTCTATCCAGAAGAGAGAGCAATTCAGCATCCCATCGATCCGTAGAGGGATCAACAGTAAGATTCGGGATTCCCGCTTCCTCCATAAACCTGTATCCCTTTGACGCATACGGAATAGAGATGGGAACAGTTCCAGTGACAACTGACAGAATGGCTCCATGAAGTGGGATTGTCAGGAAGACTCTGCATTCGGCTATCTTCATCATGAAATTGTGAATTCCTGCAGGCATTACTACAGTAGCTCGGTCGCTGTGCTTCATCATTGCCATCACTGCTTCGCATTCAATATCATCTGAATTGGAGAGGCTGCCGGTATGAAAGGGAAAGAAGCGGATTTCTCCTCCGTGGGAGTCGATATGATCATCGAGCAGATGAGCCCATTTCCTTCGAAGACCGGATACGTCGGGTTCACGGTACAATCCAAGTTTCCTTCGGATCTCAAGAGGAAGCAGTTTACCCTGTCTGTTCGTAACATTCCTGATGGCAACACCGAGTATGTCACCCGGATTATGGGGCTGGGCGAAATTGCCGGCAAATGTGAACGTAGAATCAGATGAGAGCTTAACTCTGTCCGGATTCAGACCGAGATCAAGCAAAAGGTCGAGTGAAGGTTTGTCTCTTACCGTAATACCGCTGCAGTATCCAAGCCATTTGCGAAGCCGACCCGGTGTCCATCTGGCAAGCTCATTCCCCTGGCCCAGACCGATTGACCAGGCGAAAGCAGGTTTGCCCAGGCGTCTGGCAAGCCTGAGAGGATGAAGGTTATAAGGGGTGTAAAGCAGCGAGGAAATATCCTGCGCAAGCTCACCACCTCCGACTACTACAATGTCAGCCCAGCGCACTCCCATGGACATGGCGCGGAGCCTGCCTTCATTGACATCAAATGAAACCGCGTTGAAATCCTTCTTTGTCCTGTCCGGAACAGCGGACATAACGCCGATCTGGATGTCTCCGATGGAGGATAGATCTTTTACCTGTGATGCAAATATCGCTTCATCGCCGACATTGGAGCCAGCCTTCTCAAGCTGTCCCCATGAGGATGTAAATACTTTATTCATATTCGCCCGAATCGTTCTATCAATCTCTGTAACCGAAAGCCTTCAGAGTTTCAGCCATCTGTCTGAGCCTGCGGTCTACCTTGCCGTAAATAGTATCTGCGGGATACGTGCCGTCAGGGAGTAATGAACCAGCTTCCATTCCGGTCAGGTGTTCAATTCCCTCTTCTATGGTTTCGATGGGATAGATATGGAACACGCCTTTTCTGACCGCATCTATAACGTTATCTCGAAGTTGGAGATCCTCTATGTTCGCAACGGGGATCATCACTCCCTGTGTTCCGGTAAGCCCCTTTTCGCTGCAGACACGGAAGAAACCTTCTATCTTTTCGTTTACTCCGCCTATAGCCTGAATTTCTCCGAATTGATTGACGGATCCGGTTACCGCAAGATCCTGTCGTATAGGAATATCTGACAGAGCGCTTAGAAGAACGTACAGTTCGGTGGAAGATGCGCTATCCCCATCGACTCCGCCGTAACTCTGTTCGAAAACAATGCTTGCGGAAAGGGAAAGAGGGTATTCTCTGGCGAATTTACCCTGAATGAATCCGGATATTATCAGAACTCCCTTTGTATGAGTGGTGCCTGAAAGTTCAGACTCACGCTCAACGTTGATAAGCCCTTTTCTTCCGGCAGAAACCCTGGTGGTAATTCTGGCGGGGAGCCCGAACGCGTAATCTACCCCCTGGTAAACCGCAAGACCATTCACCTGTCCTATTTTCTTCCCTTCAGTATCAATCATGATTACATTGTCTAATATCCGTCTTGTCGCATATGTCTGACCCAGATTAAGACGGTGGATCTTCTCATGAATGGTCTTCTTCACATGCTTTGAACTTACGGTATCCGCACCGTCCTGCTTCGCGAAGTAGCATGCCTGACGGAGATAATCGGTTACTTTGTTGAATTCTATTGAAATCCGGTCATTTCGTCCCGCCATCCGCACGCTTTCCTCTGCGACTGCTGCAACAGCGCTTGCGTCCAGCGGCGCCAGATTCTCACTCTGAACAATCCCCGCTATAACATTGGCGAAATCATGAATATTCTCTTTTGTGACTTCCATGGTAAAATCGAAAGCGGCCCTTATTCTGAAAAGAAGACCAAATTCAGGTTCGTATAATGCCAGAAGGCTGTACAGCTTCGAAGTACCTATCAATATTATTTTTACCTTGGTTTCTATGGGTTCCGGATGAAGGTTAACGGGATAAAGCCCGAGTGGATCCTGATTTCGGATTACAGTGGTACCATTCCTGAGTGTCTGTATAAGCTTCTGCCATAGTTCCGGCTGTCTGACAAGATCAAGCGCGTTCATTATCAGGTAGCCTCCATCGGCCTTATGAATGGCGCCTGGTCTGATCATCATGTGATCGCTGTAGGGTTTTCCATCAACAATAATTCTGTCAATGCTTCCGAAGAGGCTGTTGGAATCCGGAAACTGCTCAATTACTATAGGACGCTTTGTTTTCCCTGCGTTATCAAGAATGAGGTTGGGGGTGAAGAGTACGTAGGGGTCCTTAGAGTCTGTACTGTTCGCGAAATCGTTCAGATTTTCCAGGATAAGCTCCACAATAGACTCACTCCACCTGTCAGCTTTGTTATCACCGATTTCAATCAGATTGGAGATAATTCCTGATATTGTCGGTTTGACAAGCCTCTGGTACATCTTTGCAAGTCTCGCCTGAATTTCGAGTTCCATATCTCTTGTCTGTCTGAAGGCGGTTGTGAGTTTCTTGAAAAGCTCCTCGTGCAGCTTCACATATTTCTTGATATCCTCTGCTGAGAGCTTTCCTTCATCTTTCATCTTTTCGAGGGTATCGAAAGTTACAGGTTCTTCGTCGATAACCGGAAGCACATCCGGTCTGAATTCACCAGGAGCCACAGGAACATTGACTATGGTAAATCCGGCTTCTTCAGCCTCTTTCTTCACCAGACTCATTAATTCCTGCTTGCGCTCCTGATAAGCTTCTCTGATCACCCTTGTTTCCATGTCTGCTTTTTCGCTATTGAGAACAGTGGGGATGTTGCTTTTCAGAAGCTGAACACACTCTTCAAGAGCTTCAACGAACCGGCGACCGTCTCCTGCCGGGAAAGTAAGAGCTACAGGATTTCTTGGCTGCTCCATATTGCGTACGAAGACTATGTCACGGAGATCATTTGTAGTTCTATCGATACGATCCAGAATTCTTTTTACTGTGGTTTCGCGACCGGTGCCGGATACACCTGTTACGAACATATTGTAACCGATGGAGGATATCTCAAGGCCAAGCTTGATAGCTTTTACAGCTCGGTCCTGCCCCACAATATCTCCTGTGGGTTTCAGATCATCCGTGGTCTTTAATCCAAGAGCCTTCTTCGGACATTTCCACTTCAGGTCCTCGGGCTTGAGTGAGTAGACAGCCATCTCAATATCCTTCCTGGTTCATTAAAATTTTACTTCCCCGGAGGCTCAGGCTCCAGAGGTTTAATTGAAAACGGTCCCTGGTCTACAGCAGACGCTTTAACTCTGCCCCCGCGCTCCACTTTTCCCCTTACTACAAGGGTAGCTTCCTGTCTAACCAGGATGTCCTCCGCTCGACGGAAGAGTGGAGAAGGGAGAAATACATCAACAACCCCCGTGTTATCTTCAAGCATAAGGAAACCAGCGTCAGCGGCAAGTCTCCGTCCGGTAACATATCTTCCCCATATTCTCGTTATTCCTGATGAGGGTATATCGGACAGTGGTACGGTTCCATCGGGCCTTACGATCAGCTCCAGCGGTGACGCGGTAAGGGGAAGTCCCATTACACCCAATTCCATAGAAACCCTTATTCTGATAGAATAGTCAGGAAGGTCCGGAATGCCCACCGGCATACCGGGAAAGATTCCGCTATCCCCCACTTCCAGCTGCATCATAGCGGATGACCGGGAAAATCCCAATTCACGAAAACAACCCGCTGCTGCCATGTTTCTGCAGAGCGCCATTCCGCAACCCGCCTTTATGAGATCGGACGGGTAATGGTGCGGTCTGCCTTCTCTGAGCTTCTCGTACTCCATGCTTCCCATATTCTTAATGTGATGAAATCCGGGGATTATTTTTCCCCCTCTCTCGAAGGAAAGCCATCTTCCTGTATTCACGCCTGGTGGCTCGAAGCTGATTCCAAGCCTTCTGGCTTCCTCGAGATAAACCCTTGTGCGATAAAATCCGCCGCCTGCCGCCATAACAGAAGCCATATATAGAGCGGGATGTTCCGTCTTCAGAACAGCCGCAGCGCATGCGACGGCTCCGTATGTAAAAGCATGTGCCTTGCAGAAACCGTAACCGGCGTAACTTGAAAGTACATTCCAGACAGCATCAGATCTCAGGGGGTTTATGTTCCTGCGCCTGCAGAATGAGATGATCTCCTCTTTTCTTACCTGTTTCTTTTTCAGCCTTCGTCTCAATAGATCAGCGGATGCCTCGTCCAGACCAAGAAGTACTTCAGCTGATTTCGATACATCCTCCTGATACAGCATGACTCCAAGGTTCTCCAGAAGAATCGGATGCAGTTCCGGAAGCAGGTGATTTTCTGCTGCTCCGGTACCAAGACAATCAAGATAGGTTTTTCGCCCGCCACCGGCAGATGCTCCGGGCCGCACCAGAGCAAGTGCCCGGGCCACGTCCTCCATGCTCCTTATCTTCATTTCCTTCATCAGACCCCTCATAGCCGGTGATTCGACATGAACAACTCCTATAGTTCTGCCGCTGTCGAGCAACTCTCTGGCCGCTTCAGGAATACATCCTCTCCTTCGGAAAATGCTCAGAGGATCCTTACCGAGAATTTTGCATATACTGGATATTGTTGTCAGACCTCTCTGGCCGAGCAGATCCATTTTCAAAAGTCCGATATCCTCAACTCCATCTTTATCGAAGTGTGTGATATGTAACCCGTTCGGGCTGGGCTGAACTGGAACCATCAGGTCAACAAAACCATCTGAGCAGACAACTCCGCAGGGATGAGGAGCAAGGTGTGATGGAATACCAAGGAGCATCTCTCCATCGCGGAGAGCCCTGGCAGCCATCGGTTTCCTCCAGGCGGCGTTATCACGATTACGGAGGAGTTTCGAAAGAGTGTCCATTTCTTCGTTGCTTACGCCAATTCCAGCGGCCGCCACACGGAATGCCGATCGTATTCTGTGAGTTACGATCTGAGACACGGCAGCACCCTTTCTTCCCGCTTTTTTCAGAAACCATTCCATCACTTCGTCTCGTCTCGCGCTGTCAATATCAAGATCTATATCAGGGGGGCTGGATCTGAGCCGGTTGAAAAACCTGGCGAATGACAGATCATGACGAATGGGACAGACAATAGAGAAACCGAGCAGGTAGGACAGAATACTGCCACCTGCTGAACCCCGTGCGCTGATGGCTATTCCTTTCCCCTTCGCATATGAAACAATCTCAAAAAAGCGCAGAAAGTACCCGGCCAGGCCATTCTCGCAGATGATCGAAAGCTCCCTTTCCGTTCTTCTCGCCGCAGTAAGGCTTCCTTTGTACATATCTTTCAACCGTGTGTGAATCACTTCTGACAGTTCCCTTTCCTCCTCCTGATTGCGCAGTCTTTCATTTTTGTCCGTTAGCATTTCCATGCCTGTCATCTCAGCCAGCTTCTCGTTTTCGATCAGAGATCGGGATGCTCCCCGGAAACTCTCCCTGAACCGGTCGATATCCGGCATGATGTACCATTCTGTACCGAACTCAGATGGATCGGGCCTGGTCTTCTCGATGGCCAGGTAGCCTCTTCGGAGTACTTTGTGAGGTTCAAGCCTTTCCCGTGATGAGAACATCACCGGCCACGAGGCCACCGGATCGCAACCGGTTCGCAGAATTTCCCTTTCTACTTCAGCAGGATTTCGTCCCGATATGCATTCCGGAAATACTGCTACCAGGATTCTTCCCTGAAATCCTTCCGTCTTTAGCAGTTTTTTCGCGTCAGCCGGATTTTCTGTAATCGCGATAAGTCCGTGACTGTTTTCAAGCGCTTCCATCGGGGAGATTCTTCCGGGAGTATGTATGGATGTGACAAGTCTGCAGAGGTCGATCCAGCCTCCGGGCAATATCATGAAGGTTATTTTCATCTGATGAATTACAAGTTCAACTCCGTGGATTCCCTTTATTCCGGCTTCATTGCAGGCAGCAGCAAACTCCAGCTGGCCGGTGACCACATCTCTGTCGGCCAATACCCCCCCCTGAAAACCCTTTTCAGCGAGTGCTGCTGCAAGAGAAGCAGGAGAGTCCACTCCATGACGAAATGAATACCAGCTCTTCAGTGATATCAGTAAGTATTTCATATATCATATGTAAACAATTGTTCACTATTCAGCAAGATGTAAATATTGATATTTATTATGCTTGTTAAATACATCAATGAATGGAGATGGCTTTATGAAATATGTTGCACTGGTTGCATCAGTTCTAATCGTTATGGTCGGATGCTCAACTGATCCATCCGCCCCTTCGGGAACCCTCCCTGTCGTTCAGAACCTGACGGTGGACGAAATTGCATCAAAGGGAGACACGGTTGTTCTTCGCTGGAATGCTCTGGATGTGAAAGTAGACGGATATCATGTCTACTGGTCCAGTACCAGTCCCGGAACCTGGCATGAAAACGTTACCGAGGACACGACTCTTACTGAAATAGCTGAGAGTACGCGGTACTATTATGTAAAGGCTTCAAAAGGACTTGATTATTCCTCCGATAATTCCAATGAAGTAGATACGAGAGCAACCCTTATCACAGGTCCTTTCACTATGAGAATAGATGATCTCACAAATGGTCTGATTATCTACGATGATGGAGCCGGGGCGGGAACAGGTGTAGCGGACTCGTCCGAATTCCGCCAGGACATCTACATTGCTGAAGCAAATAACCAGCTGTACTTCTATTCCGGAGACCATAATCCCGCTCAGTACCCCGGAGGCAGACATACTTCTCTCTGCCCTGTCGGCGTATTTGGTAATGTGGCGCCTGAGCCCGGTTCCGCGGACTGGGTTGATTCGGTACTGATTTCAGAAAACAACTTTTACTTTGGACATCTTTCAAACGGATACTACATACACTTATACGTAGATTCCACCTTCACTAACGGCGCCGATATCGGGTCTTTAGAATACCAGACCATATCCGCTCTTCGACTGTTCAACATCCTGTAGGATATAACGTTCATCAGAAAGCGGCAGGGATTATCTCCTTGCCGCTTCTGCTTTATCATGCAAGAATAATATTGTTTTTTTATGGCTTTTTTCTCTCCCGGATAAGATTCTTATGCTCTAGCCCGGACTTGTCTCTCTCCGGCAATTCCGGCGATCATCCTGTCAATCTTAAGAAAATGGAATACTAACCGGCACGGATATGTACAAACATTGAAAACATCAAAGGAGGTTGAAAATGTTACTGAATGCGATGGCATCACTGATGGTTCTTTCCGTCTCAGCTACCGGATACTTCTGTCCGGGCAGATCAGCCGGTGAGAACTACCAGGAAGTGGTGCAGAATGTATCAGAAATGGTCTGGGATCAGAGTGTCAGAAAAATGGCAGGCGCTCACGGGCTTGATGTGGTCAATGTAACCTGGGAAGATACCGGACGATACTCCGGCTCATGCTGGGGGCCGAATATTTCCGACATGACCATACAGGTTCACAGCTATCAGAACGGATCGGAACATCCCGTTCTTACCTGTATGCCCGTAATAAGGTATCCAAATTTCCATGACCTTTCAGCGGACCTGAATCCGGATAATTTCTATCTGCTGGTGGGCAACGAGATAGGCGAAGAGCTGGCACCTGTGTCACTTACGGATTTCGTTGACAATATCCGCTTTTACCTTCACGACCCTGAATCATGGGAAGGTGATGAACACAGTCTTCTAGCGGAAAGGGACAGCGTTGTTCTTGTAAGCGCTCAGGCAGTGTTCCTTCCGATAAGGAATTCCGGAAATGCTACATTCAATCCTGTTCTATACAATTACCAGTCCTACGAAGGAGATCCTGCCGTACTGACAATTCTTGTCACAAGAGAGGGTACGAGCGTAACTGTGATAGATAACGCAAGAGATGCTGTTCCCGGATCCTGGAGCTGGGGTCAGAGACTTTTCTTCAATGAAGACGGTGAACGCGCCAGCCTGACCGGACAGAGGATCTCGGATTTCAGGATTGATTATGCCAACAGCGGAGGAGACCCTTCGGATATATCCGAGGAGAGTAATCTCAATATGGTTCTTTTGATACAGATTCCCCTGAAGCAGAGAAACCCTCAGAGCACATATTTCGATGATGTATGCTGCGAATCTTCATGCGTAACGCTTGCCGGAGCAGGTGAGTTAAGCAGGGGTGTATCGAATGTCGAAGCTGCCGTTATTGGTCACGGGGAACTGGAAGGTCACTTCACGGAGATGGATGATCTCGAGATCCGCAGGGATCCGCAATTCCCTATCAGAGTTACCGTGCAGTTCTACAAGGCCACTTCAAACGGAATTGCTTCACAGAATGATATCGATGAAATTGCCGAAGAGATCCAGAAGGTATACGATCAGGGTTCGTATGTCGGCTCCCTTGTGGTTCCCGACCCGGGGTCATACAGACCTACCGACTGGGACAGGGCATCCGTACCCAGAAGACTGAACAGATACTGGAACCGGGTAAGAAACAATTACCTCGGATGGATAGGGCGAAGAGACCTTATCAACTGAACGAAATGGGGGTCGGGCCTGACCCCCATCACACTCCTTGGATACACCGCACATTTCTTCTAGATTACACAAACGATGAAAAGAATATCCAAGCGAAAGCACTGGGACGATTTCTGGAGAAGGGATCGTGACCTTGACGAGATCTATGATAACGATGGACGCATTCCCATGGAGATCCGTAAACGGATGGATGTTCAGGGACTGGTTGTCATGGAAGTCGGCGCAGCTACCGCGAGGGACAGCGTGGCTCTGGCTCTGGATGGAGCCGTAGCGATAGCTCTTGACTACTCCGATGAAGCTCTCAGGCTTGCTCATCTGGCAGCTCAAAGGGCTGGAGCAGCACTTTTTCTCGTCTGCGGAGATGCGCTTTCGCTTCCATTTAAAGATTGCTCTATTGATCTGGTGTTTCATCAGGGTGTACTGGAGCATTTCCGCGATCCTTCATTACTTCTGAACGAGAACGCAAGGGTGCTGAAAAGAGACGGAACTCTACTGGTTGATGTTCCTCAGACACTCCATGTCTATACGGTGATCAAGAAAATAATGATAGCTTTCAACGCATGGTTCGCCGGGTGGGAGACACAGTTCACTCCGCGCAGTCTCTCAAGACTTCTTGAGGAAGCAGGATTTGAATCCACCGGTGTCTATGGAAGATTCTTCTCACCATCTCTCGCGTATAGAATGCAAAGAGAGATTCTTTTGAAAGTTGGAGTAAAACTTCCTTTAAGACCGGTTCTAATTCCACCTTTTCACAGACTTAGAAGCAGAATCAGAGAATGCATTGAGAATTCCTCAATTGGTCCGAACCTTGGTTACATAATCGGAATCTTCGCTAAAAAGAAAGAAAGCAGCTGACATGCGCCTGCTTGCGCTGAACTGGCGCGACCTGAGAAATCCCGAAACAGGGGGTGCGGAGATACATCTCCACGAAATTCTCAAGCGAGCGGTGCGGGAGGGACATGAGGTTACTCAGATCTCCCAGGCCGTTCAGGGCCTCCCTTCCGAAGAGATCATGGACGGTGTTCGTATACTCCGCCATGGAAGGAGAAACACTTTCAACTTCACTCTCAGAAAATTCGCAGTATCCCTTGATATCGCAGCTAATTATGACCTTGTGATAGAGGACCTCTGCAAGATCCCGTTCTACAGCCCGAGATGGTCTCCCGTTCCTGTCCTTACGATTGTACCTCACCTCTTCGGCACTACCGCTTACCGTGAAGTGGCCTTGCCGCTTGCTCTCTACGTCAACTTCATGGAATCATTCATTCCTAAGGTCTATCGCGGAAGCTCTTTCATAGCCATTTCAGATTCCACAAAGAATGATCTTGTTAGAAGAGGTATAGATGCCGGAAGAATATCCGTCATTCCCTGCGGAATCGATACCGGCTTCTACTCACCCGGTAAACCTGATCCTGAACCGGGAAGATTCCTCTATGTAGGAAGACTGAAGAAATACAAAGGAGTGCAGCTCATACTCGCAGCTCTTGCGCTTCTCCGTGAGAAAGGAAGAGACTACACTCTAACCGTACTGGGTTCAGGGGATTACGAAAGTGAATTGAAGAAACTCACAAAAAGATTGAATCTTGACGATAAGGTAACTTTTGAAGGATTTGTATCACAGGAACGAAAACTATACTGGCTGAGGAAAACCTGGGCTGCGGTATTTGCCTCTGAGAAAGAGGGTTGGGGACTGACTGTCATCGAAGCAAACGCCTGCGGAACACCTGTTATCGCCAGCGACAGCGACGGTCTGAGAGACTCGGTACTTGATGGAGAAACAGGACTGCTGGTTCCTCACGCCAACATAGAGAAACTTGCGGCAGCTATGGATAAACTTTCCAGAGACAGAACCCTGCGGGAAAGGCTTGCGAAACACGGGATGGAATGGGCAGATGGATTCAACTGGGACAGCACTGCCGGAAAAGTAATCACAATTATGAAACAAATTAAATAGTGACACTATTTAATCAGCGTCCTTTGTACAGCCTCTCCCACAGGATTGCAGGAAGCCTGGCATTTCTTATTCTCTCCGCCGCGGAATCGATGTCATACTCTACTCTGCGGTGTTCCCAGGTTCGTTTCTCAGTATCTATAAGAAGATAGGCTGCTCTGGGATCTCTATCTCTCGGCTGTCCGACACTGCCTGCATTCACAAGCCGAATCTTAGAAAAATCCCCTTTCGCGGAATCCATATAGTTCCCATCTGCTGTCCAGCAGCCGGGAAGATGGGTATGTCCTATAAGTGAAATAGAATCAGATCTTGCGCTGACAGCACTCACGGCCTGTCCAGGTTTGAGAACATATATCCAGCTTTCAGGGTCTGCGGGAAAGCTGTGGCACAGAAAGAATTCATCGAACTCAGCTGAATATGGAAGTGAGGCAAGCCATTCCTTATCCTTGTCTGGAAGTACTGTTTTCGTCCATATCAGCGCAGAAGCACCGGGGCTATTGAACCTGTCCAGAGACACTCTTTCAACCGCTCCGGCATCGTGATTACCGGATACGACAATATCGCAGACATCTCGAATCTTTTCAATGCACCTGGACGGCTCAGCTCCGTATCCCACGATATCTCCAAGGCAGAATGTCGCGGACGCCTTCGATCCCTGAGGATCATCCAGAACAGCTTCAAGCGCGTTATAGTTGCCGTGTATATCCGAGATTATTCTTATCAGCATTTGGAACCTCTTGGAGCCTGAAAATTAAAATAGTGCCTGTCACTATTCAATTGTGGGTGTTACTATTTGAGGTTGTCGAGGATTCCGTTCACAAAGCTGGCGGCTTCTTCCGAATCGAATGCCTTTGCCAGTTCAATGGCTTCATCTATCGCTACGGCAACAGGAGTCGGGGGTTCGAAATAATGCATTTCACCAAGAGCCTGTTCCAGTATCAACCTCGTCACAACATTCAGTCTGTCCAGTGTCCAGTTTTCCATAACTTCTTCGATTCTGGAATCGATTTCTTCTCTGTTATGCTGAACTACTCTGCCCAGGTCAGTTACCCAGACCCAATCCTCGATCTCAAGTGGAACACCTAATCCCAATTCTGTATCCTTGAGCAATTCCCTCATGCTCTCCATATTATCAGGAAGAGGTCTCCTGTTGATTTCCGCTGCAAATCTGGCCTGCAGAAGAGCTTTGCGGCCTCTGCTCCTTACACCCATATTCTGTTATTCCTGGTCCCCGTCCAGAGGAAGTTCTTCATCGTCAGACTCCTCAATGTCGTAAATCAGATCGTAGAGACCAACCATTTCAAGAGCCGTCATAGCTGCGTCAAAACCCTTGTTACCTGCTTTGGTTCCGGCTCTGTCTACAGCCTGCTCTATTGTATCCGCCGTGATAATCCCATAAATAACGGGCACATCGGACAGCATGGCAGACTGGGCAACACCTTTTGCGCTCTCTGATGAAACGTACTCGAAATGAGGAGTATCACCGCGAATCACAGCACCAAGGCAAATTACACAGTCGAACTCCCCCGTATCGGCTAATCGAACGGATACCGGCGGAATTTCCCATGCGCCCGGAACCCAGAAGACGTTAATATCATCGGTTTCAACTCCGTGTCGTTCAAGGCAGTCCAGTGCGCCGTCAAGCAGTTTTTTTGTAATGAAATTGTTGAATCTGGATACAATTATTGCTGGTCTTACTCCGTTACCGTCCAGTTGACCTTCATGAATCCATGCCATCATCCACTCCTTCCAGTATATGCCCCAGTTTTTCTTTTTTAGTTCTCAGATAATGAATATTCTCTTCGGTAGGGATCACTTCTATCGGGACTCTTTCCGTGATTTCAAGACCGTACCCGCTCAATCCTATGATTTTTCTGGGATTGTTCGTCATCAACCTTATGGTCGAGAGCCCCAGATCAGTGAGAATCTGAGCACCTGTTCCGTAATCGCGAAGGTCTGCGGGAAATCCGAGTTCTTCGTTGGCTTCCACTGTATCAAGTCCGTGATCCTGCAGGTGGTATGCCTTTATCTTGTTCGCAAGACCGATTCCGCGACCCTCCTGTGCCATGTAGAGAATCACTCCTAATCCATTTTTCTCTATCTTTCGCATGGCAGCATGCAGCTGGCTGCCGCAATCACATCTTCGCGAGGCGAATACATCTCCGGTGAGGCATTGTGAATGAACTCTGGTTAGAACATCCTTTTTGCCCGCCACATCACCCTTTACAAGGGCTACATGTATTTCCCCATCAGTTATACTCTCGAAAACACGCAGCTCAAAAGTTCCATAGTCAGTCGGCAATGTTGATCGTGCAACTTCTCTTACCAGCTTTTCCGTTTTCCTGCGATAGCGAACCAGTTCTTCAACAGATGTCAGAACAAGCCCATGCTTCCTGGAAAATTCCAGCAGCTGGGGGAACCTGGCCATTGACCCATCCGGGTTCATTATTTCACAGATCACTCCTGCAGGCTTGAGTCCGGCAAGCCTTGCAAGATCTACCGCTGCCTCTGTATGACCTGTTCTGGAGAGAACACCTCCGGATTTGGCCGCCAGCGGGAAAATATGTCCTGGTCTGGCAAGATCTGATGATTTCGAGGATGGATCTATCGCTACAGCGATAGTTCTGGCCCGGTCCTGAGCGGATATACCCGTAGAAACCCCCGAAGCAGCATCAATACTGACCATGAATGCGGTCTCGTGAAGAGAGGTGTTCCTTGGAACCATCTCATGAATATCCAGCTTCTCCAGCATTGCGATTTCCATCGAAAGACAGATAAGTCCTCTCCCCTCCATAGCCATGAAGTTAACCGCATCAGCGTCGCATTTCTCCGCAGCAATTATGAGGTCACCTTCATTCTCCCTGTTCTCGTCATCCACCACAACGACCATCTCTCCTCTGAGGATGGCTGCAATGGCTTCTTTCGCTTTTGCTATTCCGTTACTGTTCAAGATATTCCTTTAATCGTTTCGTATTTGATGCAATGGTTAGCTGTTTCTGTATATACTTACCAATAATATCGTATTCCAGATTAACGTGTGTACCCGGCTTCCAGCTGCCGACGGTTGTAACAGAAAGCGTTTCAGGAATAAGAACTGCTGAGAATCTTCCACTCATAAGAGATGCTACTGTAAGACTGATGCCGTTTACCGCCACAGAGCCTCTCTCTACCAGCATCGAAGAGAAGAAGGAAGAGAACGATAACCAGATTGTAGTATTTCCTCCGGCTTTATCAATCGAAAGAACCCTGGCGGTTTCATCTATATGGCCGGTTACAATGTGTCCGTGAAGCCGTTCAGATAGCAGCATAGAACGCTCGATATTCACTTCCGTTCCCGGAAAATATCCTGGGATGATTGTTTTCATTCGCGTATGAGGCGAAAAATGAAATGTAAGTTTATCGTCATTTATATTTGTTACGGTAAGACAGGAGCCGTCCACTGCGATGCTGTCCCCTTTTGAAACATCACGCCCAATACCGGTTCGGACAACCAGTGTTTCCCTGGAAACCGAAACCACTCTGCCCTTTGCCTCAATCAGTCCCGTAAACAACTTCACCCTCCAGATGCGTATCTGTTCCTGACAGACTTGATCTTACATTCTCAAGCTTTATCGAGTCAAGCATTGAGTCAATTCCGAGTTTCTCGAATGCTGGTAATCCCTCTCCGCCAAGTATCAGTGGTGTTGTAAACACGCTCAGTGTATTCACAAGCCGCTTTCTCAGAAGCATTGATGCAAGCCCCCTGCCGCATTCACACAGAATCTCGCCAAATCCCTCGGAAGCTGTTCGGTCAAGGAGAAGTGCCAGGTTAAACCCGTAACCTGAGGAATCAGCCGGAAACTCCCAGATATCGGCTCCGAACTCTCTCTGGAATTTCTGAAGGTTACCGGAAATACTTTCAGGAACAGCGATTATAACTCTCCCTGGTTTTTCGAATATTTTTCTTGAATTCCCGAGATCTCCTGTTGCTGAGACCACAATCCGAACGGGCTGCTCCCCACCGGGATCGTCAGACCACCGCGAGGTCAACCGGGGATCATCGTCTCTGACTGTACCTGCGCCTGTCATTATCGCTTGAACCGAAGATCTCATCCGGTGAACCTGTTTTCGAGACTCTTCACATGACAGCCACCTGCTGCTGCCATCTTTCGCCGCTGTCCTTCCATCTATGCTGAGAGCCATTTTAAGTGTAACCCAGCTTCTCGAAGTTCTGAGATAATGGAGATATACTCTGTTGAGTAATTCAGCTTCATTCAACAGCACGCCAGTTTCAACTTCAATACCGGCCGCTTCCAGACGCTTTACTCCTTTCCCTGATACATTCGGATGAGGATCATACATTGCGATGACGACTTTTCTGATTCCAGCCCTGATTATCGCTTCAGTACAGGGACCCGTTCTGCCATAATGGCAACAGGGCTCAAGTGAGACCACAATGGTACCGGACGATGCTTCCGGGCCTGCTTCAGAAAGAGCGGTAATCTCAGCATGCGGCTCTCCGCACTTTTTGTGGAACCCCTCCCCGGCGATGTTATCACTGCTGTCAAGAATGACCGCTCCCACCATTGGATTGGGAAAGACGGTTTTTCTGCCCAGAAAAGCAAGTTCCAGAGCTCTTTTCATAGCCTGGATTTCCGGAAGTGAAGCCATCAGGGGGTTTCCAGTTCCCTTACACTGAGCCTGCCAATTGCGGAATTGACAACATATTGAGACTCAAGATCACCTGTAGCCAGAATGATGTGTGTGGCATCAGCTACGTACTGTCCAAAGGTCGGATCCATCTTTACCCATTCTCCCACCCATATCATAGGCCAGGCATGGTATCCGAACGATCCGTCGAGGTATACGATTCCCGCACAAATTCTTGCGGGAAGCCCCGCTGCTCTTGCAAGGGCAACTGTCAGTATAGTGTGCTCATTACAGTCGCCCCTGAGATTCTCCATCACGTCAACCGCTGATGGAAGGGAGATGGTTGGGCTGTTTTCCACCGCTCCATCAACAAAAGACGATATCCTTCTTGCGGCTTCCCAGGAATCCTCACAACCATCTGTAAGGTTCAGAGCTTTTTCGATTATGATGGAATCGTCGCTCTGTATCATGGCCTCGGGGAGAACATACTCCTCAAGTTCTTCAGGTATGGATGGAGGATACGGAAGACTGTTATCCGGAAGTCCGGTCGAAACGGTTACTGTGCATCCGGAAGCTGTCTGAACAGACGGCATGTCGAGCTGAAAATTAGTCCAGTCAATATCCCCCTCAAGAAGGAATATTCGCGTTCCGGTGCTTCTGGGGTTCGATATGTGTGTAGAGGAGACCGCGAATACCTCGTAAAGATCTCTGGTGGCAATAACATCACCACACTGATCAGGAGGCACCCTTGTCATGTCCATTCCAAGACCGGCTTCGTACTCCCTTACAATCTGTCCCCTGTAGACCCATACGCTGTTCCTGGTACCCATCTGGTGGATTTCAAGCTTCGCAGCGTTAACGGTATCTCCAAGCAGAGATACATTCTCGAATTCAATACATAAGGCAGTAGCGTTCAGGATCATCCCGCTCGCAGGATCGAAGGACTGAAATGATCTTTCCTGCCCCACTTCCCAATCCATCGAAGCACAGGCCAGATCGGTAAGAACGGGCAGGTAGTCTTCCGGGACAACTGTGGAATTCTCGATGGTCCTTCCGGCGGTACCTATTTCAGTAATAAGCAGCGAATCCCTCCGAACGGCAGTAATGGATATTTCAGCTGAGCCGTCCGACATGCGCATCTCCATATGTCCTAGATCGTATGTTCTATCGGTAACAGCTGTCATGGTCATCTCAATATCAAGATGGTTTCCCATCAGAATCATGTTCCAGCTGATCGATTGCGTTATCAGGAGTGAATCGGTACCGAGTTCCTGAACTTTAAGCTCCATATATCCGATATCATCTCCCATGATGGACACGGCGAACTTCTGAAGACCGATATCCGCCAAACCACCGGACAATGTTGAAGAATCAGCGTTATCCCGCCCCTGTTCCCCTCCGCAACTGCTGGCAAGCACGGGAATGACAAGCAACAGAATCAGAGTTATTGTTTTTCCGGGTTTCATCTGGATCCTCCGATAAAGTTTTCTATGGCCGCCGCTATCCTTTTTCCCGCCTTCCCATCCCACATGGGAATGACAGGGGGAACATCGGGTCGACATGCAATCTGTTTTGCTACAGCTTCAGGAATTAAGGATGTATCGGGGCAAAGCACATTCGTTCCAATCTCGAGAGTCACTGGTCGTTCTGTGCTGGTTCTGACAGTTACACATGGAACACCAAGAACGCTTGTCTCTTCTTGAACACCACCTGAATCCGTAATGACAACCGATGCGTCGACCTCACATCTGATAAAATCCAGATAAGACATGGGTTCAACTATAGATAATCTTTCCGGAATACTCAGATCCCATTCATCCATATTGCGGAGAGTACGTGGATGAGCCGGAAACAGAATCCTGAGTCCTTCAAGATTGCCGAGAGCATCCAGGACAGCAGCAAGTCGTTCCGGATTATCAACATTTGATGGACGATGCAGAGTCACCAGTGCGTAAGGTTCGTCAGGCGGAGGTGATCCTGTATCCATAGCTGATGGAAGAAGCCTCAGCAGAGTATCAATCATGGGATTCCCGACAAGTTTTATCATTTCACTCTGTCTGCCTTCGGCCAGCAGATTGTCCCTGGCTTCAGTGGTGGTTATGAGAAGCAGATTCGCGATTTGATCGGTCAGTACTCTGTTGATTTCTTCTGGCATATGGCGATCGAAGCTTCTGAGCCCCGCCTCTACATGAATTATGGGAACTCCATACCGAACCGCCACAAGAGCACATGCAAGGGTTGAATTGACATCACCGACCACGACAATGGCCCTGGGTCTTCGTTCAAGGAACACTTCTTCGTACCGCTGCATGATTGCCGCCGTCTGTACAGTAATGCTCGCGGATCCGACTTCAAGGTTCACGTCAGGTCTGGGTAGATCCAGATCATCGAAAAAACTCTGTGACATTATATGATCGTAGTGCTGACCTGTATGAATCAGCCTTATTTCAACAGCTGGATCAGTACTCTTAATTATGGGATCAACCTTCATGAAATTAGGTCGCGCCCCGCAGATTACGTCAATCATGTGATCTCCCGTGGAATAATCGAATATTTGTGAATCAGACAGTATCCATTTTGTTGGTTCTTCTGCCGTGCCGTCCGCCGTCAAATCCCTCTGAAAAAAAGACTTCCACAATTTCCCTGGCCTGGAAAAAGGCTGTAATTCCTCCTCCCAGGACAAGAACGTTCGCGTTATTGTGATGTCTTGCGTAATAAGCCATCCGGGGAAACAGGCACAGGGCTGCCCTGATTCCCCTGAATCTGTTAGCGGTCATGCTCATGCCCAATCCCGAATTACAGATAAGAATACCGAAGTCCGCATTGCCATCCAGCAAATGCCTGCATAGAGAAGCTGCAAAATCCGGATAATCAATAGAATCAGCAGAAAATGGGCCAATATCTTCTATGTCCAGATTCAGCTTCTTCTCATTTTTGAGCCATCCGACCAGTTCGCACTTAAGAGGGTATCCTGCGTGATCGCTGGCCAGTACTATCTTCACTAATTTCCGCCTCCTGCCTGGTATCCGGCTACGACGCTGGACAGAACTATAGAGCAGAGCTTGGATTCAGCGGAATCAGCTCTTGATGTAAGTACAACCGGGTTTGTTGCTCCCATAATTACCGCGCCAAGCTCTCCGCCTGAAATAAAGATGAGTGCTTTGTAGAGAACATTGGCTGCTTCAATATCGGGTAGAAGCAGTATGTCGGCATCTCCCCCGACAGGACTTTCAATCTTCTTGATCCTGCATGCCTCGGAGGATACGGCAAGATCCAGAGCAAGAGGACCGTCAAAAATGATATCGCCGAATTCACCCTCATCCGCCAGTTCCTGCATTCTTGCCGCTTCCATTGTGCAGGGCATTTTCTCGTATGGAACTTCCTTGGCGCAGATGTAAGTTGATTTGGGATGATTGATTCCCAGAGCGTGAGCGACTGTAATCGCGTTTTTCAGCATACCGACTTTCTGTTCAAAATCCGGCGCTATGTTCATGGCGGCATCAGTAATTATGAGAAGCTTGTCGTAGCCGGAAACATCAAATGCGGCTACGTGGCTCATAACTCCAGGTGCCCTTAAGCCACGCTCCCTGTCAAGAATAGCGCGAAGGAAAGTACTTGAAGCCACCAACCCCTTCATGATGACATCGGCTTTGCCGGACCGTACGATTTCAACTCCCTTTATGGAGGCAGTTTTGTCATCTTCAGCATGGATGATTTCAATACCGTTCAGATCGAAATCAGCTTTTTCCGCAGCTTCTCGAATACCTTTCTCAGGGCCTATAAGAACTGCCTCAACCATACTATCTTTGACAGCAGTACCAATAGCGCTCATGGTCTCGACTTCATCAGCTCGTACAACCGCAACGCGTTTGGAGGGGAGTTCTCTGGCTATCTTCTTCAGTTCTTCAAGACTTCTTACAGGTTTCATGAATTCTCCCTGATTACTAGGAATTTGTAAAACAAATAGTGCAATTTTCCAATATACAATATAAATATACGCACTTCCAGAGGAATCCTGCAATAAGTGTTGACAAATAAGCTTATTCAAGAGAGATTAGGTGGCATTCTTCTGGAAATCAATCAATGTGCACCAAGTGTTCAATAATCCTGTATCATACAGAAAATACAACTTGCGAAAGGGGTGGTAACAAATGAAATACATACCTGTATCAAAAGTCAGGGCAACAATAGCGAACCATATGCTGGCAGATGGTTTTGATATGGTTCTTGACCTTGAGAAAAGCAAGGGATGCACTATACATGATTCTCTGGGTGATAAGGACTATCTTGACCTCTTCAGCTTTTTTGCTTCAGCACCGCTGGGCATGAACCATCCCGGACTTTGCACCGAGGAGTTCAAAAAACACATCGGTAATGTCGCTATCAATAAACCTTCCAACTCGGATTTCTACACTGAAGAGCTTGCGTCTTTTGTGGAAACATTCGCTGATACCGTTATACCCGACAGCCACCCGTACCTTTTCTTCATTTCAGGCGGGGCTCTTGCAGTTGAAAACGCCATGAAAACAGCTTTTGACTGGAAAGTTCGCAAAAATCTGGAAGCAGGCAGAGGTGAACTGGGCTCTAAGGTTATTCATTTCAGGAAAGCCTTCCATGGAAGAACAGGCTATACTCTTTCTTTGACAAATACTGCCGATCCGAGAAAATACATGTACTTCCCTCTGTTTGACTGGCCAAGAGTAGATCCCCCGTCGATTAAATTCCCTCTTGAGGATAATCTTGACGAAGTCATCGAAGCTGAGAAAAAAACACTTGAACAAATAGATGAAGCCATCAAGGAACACGGGCACGATATTGCCTGTCTTGTCATGGAGCCAATTCAGGGTGAGGGCGGAGATAATCATTTCAGACCCGAGTTCCTGCAGCAGCTCCGCGAACGGGCGGATAAGCATGAATTCATGCTCATTTTTGATGAGATTCAGACAGGAATGGGGCTTACTGGTGAATGGTGGGCATGGCAGTCTCTGGGTGTAGAACCAGATATCTTCTGTTTCGGCAAGAAATCCCAGGTTTGTGGAATCGCCTGCAATAAGCGTGTTGATGAGATAAAGGACAATGTGTTTCATGAATCCAGCAGGATTAATTCCACCTGGGGCGGTAACCTCGTTGATATGGTCAGATGTGCCCGCTACCTCGAAATCATGGTCGAAGAAAACACGCTGGAAAACGTTCGCGGCAGAAGCAAGACAATTCTCGACGCTCTTCACAATCTCGAGAAAAAGTATCCGGGAAAAATCTCGAATATCCGCGGCCATGGACTT
Source organism: uncultured bacterium (assembly GCA_965372215.1). Lineage (GTDB taxonomy): Bacteria > Fermentibacterota > Fermentibacteria > Fermentibacterales > JCC-6 > Aegiribacteria. The sequence goes on from CBDVBK010000010.1 coordinate 30,824, forward strand.
ATGTGCGCCTTTGATCTTGAAGACGAAGAAACCAGAAACAGAATGATTTCGGAGATAATGAAGAATGGAGCCATCATTCTTCCCTGCGGTCACACCAGTATAAGATTCAGGCCTCCTCTGAATATCACGGACGATGAACTCCTTAAAGGGATCAGCATTATAGAAAAAGCCGCTGAAGTAGTTTTCTGAGCGGGAGTACCTTTAAGAAAGATAATGAGAGACTGTATGGATATCATTCAATCCACCAGAGAAGATATCGGTCGCATAGCTACTGAGCTCGCCCGAACGGGTTGGGCCGAGGCCAACGCGGGAAATATCTCCGTTCTGCTTCCGGAAGGAACAGGCGATGCGATATGGGAAAACCAGGTTTTCTCCGATCCTCTCCCGATACCTATACCCGAATTGGCCGGAAGAACTTTCCTGGTGACCTGCGCCTGGAGTCGATTTAGAACACTTCAGCAGAAACTCGATACGGAAATAGTCCCTGTCAGGGTCTCCTCTGATGGGCTGAAAATTGTAAGACTTGAGGGAAGCAAAGATCCCACAAGCGAGTTCAGCACCCATCTTCTCGTTCTGGCAGGAGCATTAAGCCGAGGCTGGACAAAAGCAGCTCTCGTTCATACGCACTCGACACATATGCTTGCGCTGTCCTCCAGTGACCTCCCGGGAGAAATGCTCGAAGACGCAGTCAACAGATCTCATCCTGAGATATCTCTTCTCCTCGGACGCGGAGTACGCTTCCTTGACTACATGGCTCCCGGCACATGGGAGCTGGGGGTGGAAACAGCAATAGCCTTTGAGAACAGTGATTGTGTTATCTGGAGAAAGCACGGTATTCTTGGTCTTGGCAGAGATATTGATTCTGCCTGCGACGCGGTTGAAGTTGTAGAGAAAGCAGCGCGATTACTTCTCCTTGAGAAATCGGCCTTTGGTAAATTCGTAGGCCTGAAGAACCGAGAACTTGCGCCCAAAGACCCGTTATCTCAAGAAGACTCCGATGAAGAAATCAATGATACGGACGGCGATTTACCACCCGGTCCTCCGATTATCGATTAAGTAACATCACCCTGCGGGGATATGCACGCTATGGTCCGTGTCCCCGCTTACGACTCAGCCCGGTTACCCTTGACGCCGGATTCCCGATTCTTAATTGTTCATTTGAAGTACTAATTCAATCAGGGGGTTTGATCTGATCATTTTTTCTTTTCAGCTAGAGTGTACGAAATGCGAATTCAGCGGTTTTTCAAAAGGTGGAAATACTAACTGATCTGCATAAACTGGAAGGACAAAAAAGTGAGAAGGTCAAAGTTCGCGGCAGCAGCCGTGATTATCTCATTCATTCTATTAATATCCGCATGCTGGAATCCGTTTGCTCCCAAGCAGACTACTACGGTCGAACAATATCAGTACTACGCCCCGGTTGATAGTGCCTGGAAAGTACTGAAAAACCTGGAATATGCATACATCAGCATGGATATCGATCACTATATGGCTTGCTTCAGAAGTGATTTCGAGTTTCATCTTCTTGAAATTGACTGGGATGATTACACCGGTAATGGCGAAATCGATGAGTACTGGGGCCTTGCCAAAGAAGAGCAATTTCACATTGCGATGTTCAATGCATTATCGTCAATCGAGCTGACTCTTTCGGGAGATTCGGAATTCCCCTGGACAGGTGATCCGACAAATATGTCCCTTGCCCTTCCGAGAACCTTCGATCTTAAGGTCTATACCGTTGGGATAAACGGATACTGTGCTTCCGGATCAGCTCTCTTCATCTGCAGAGAGGATGAAACAGGCGAGTGGTACATCTGGCAGTGGTGGGATCAGTCGAGTACCTAGACTGCTGGTGATCAGGGTGTTAAGCGCTTAGCGTCACGGGGAAACATCGTTGTAAGACGGATATTATCCACATCGAGAATCCTCGCGGTCATTCTTTCAAGGCCTATTGCAAGGCCGCCGTGCGGCGGAAGACCGTATTTATGCGCCTGCAGATAACTCTCGAAGTCATCCGGATCAAGCCCGAATTTCCTCATTTTTTCTATCTGCATTTCGAATTCGTGAATCCTTTGCCCTCCGGTCGTCACTTCGAGACCCCTGAACAACAGGTCGAAACTTAATGTAGTACCCGGATTCTCAGGATCATCCATCGTGTAGAACGGCCTTTTCTCGGTTGGAAAGTGAGTTACAAAAAGGAATTCGGAACCCCACTCCTCATTTGAATACCTGCAGAGTATCTTCTCTTCCTCCGGCTCGAGGTCAGGTTCTCCAATACAGTCTTTCCCGCTGATCTCAGAGGTAATCCTGTGTGCTTCTTCCAGTGTGATGGATGGTATGTGCTCACTTATTTCAGGCATCTTTGCGCCAAGCATTTCCAGTTCGTACGAAGTGTTCTTCTTCACCTTCTCAAGGCAGTATCTCAGAACTGCTACCTCAAGGGCCATCACGTCTTCAAACCCGTCTATGAACCCCATCTCGAAATCGAGAGAGGTGTATTCGTTGATATGTCTGGAAGTCTGGTGAGGCTCAGCCCGGAAAACAGGTCCTACTTCGAACACCCGGTCAAAGATACCTACACCAATCTGTTTATAGAATTGCGGGGATTGCGCGAGAAATGCAGGCCGGCCAAAGTAATCGACTTTAAAGATATTTGCTCCTCCCTCCGCTCCGGTTGAGCAGATTTTCGGAGTACGAATCTCGGTAAATCCCAAGCCTGAGAGGCTTTCCCTGAAACCGAGCACAAATGATTCCGCAATCTTGAGTCTGGCTCTTTCACCTGGGTGCCGCAGACTCAGAGGCCGAAGATCAAGATTGGTATCAATGTGCAGATCGAGAATCTTTTTGGTCATATCGACCGGTGGCTGAACTGCAGGTGATGAAATTATTTCGATGGAATCCACGTGAATTTCGACAGATGCAGGATTAATTGAATTGTCCTTTATTCCGGCTTCCTTCACTGTACCTGTAACTTTAACCGACTGCTCTACATCCAGATTGTTAAGAATCTCTTCGTTTCCGTCATTTCCCATAACGCACTGCAGTAATCCGTCATGGCGGCGCAGCACAATAAACGCGCCCCAGCCAAGTCGGCGGATTCGTTGAATTGTACCGTGAACCGTTACTTTCTCTCCCGCCATGCCCTCAAGCGTTTCTGCTGAAAGCAGGTTTATCATTCCCTTATCACTTATACAGATCATGGAAAACCTCTCCGTTTTCTGGAAGCTCTTACTTATCGTCAGAACAGCTAATATACTTATTCAGTCCGTTGCGATGAATCACTCTCAGGATTACCGTACATATCGGGGTTGATTTCTCCTGATCTGAAAACGCGAATCAATCTGTTGGGGGCTGAAATCAGGTGAGTCTGGAGTTCCCTGAATACTATTTCTGCTTCAATCACAAGTTCCTCCGCTTCCTCTCCACCCGGTTCATCCAGGTTTACCATGCAGGAGAGTTTTTTGACATTCCTGAATATATCCCTAAGTTTCGGCTGGTACCTGGTTCTCGAAAGCTCTCTAAGATTGTGAAGTTCCTTAAGTTCAGATTTAGCAAGAGCTTCTTCCTTCTGTAATCTGAAGCTCTCTTGTATGCGCTTCATCTGTTTGAGAAGAAACCTCAGTTTTTCGACTACTTCTGTATTTGCATTTATCATATTCTTGGCTTTCCTGATAGAGTGAATTAGAATTCTTCTGAAGTATACAAGATTAATCGATTGGAGAAGAATGTCAGACACCTACCGAATACTAGCAATCAATCCCGGCTCTACATCTACGAAAATATCTGTATTTGAGGGCGAAAAGGAAGTCTGGTCTGCTAAAATACGTCATTCAAATGATGATCTGGCAGGATATGATCATATTTTTGAACAGTATGATTTCAGAAAAGATGTTATTGAAAATGAGCTTGAGAAAGCTGGTTATGACATCGCATCCTTCGATGCGATTGTTGGTCGTGGTGGAGTTCTCTACCCTGTTGAGGGAGGAACATACGACGTAGACGAGAAGCTCCTTACAGATCTCCGCGCAGGCGTTCAGGGGGAGCACGTTTCTAATCTGGGAGCTCCGATAGCGAATGAACTTGCTCACGAAGCTCACTGCCCCGCGTTCATTGTTGATCCGGTTGTTGTCGATGAGATGGAACCTCTTGCAAGGTTCTCAGGTCACCCTGATCTCCCCAGAAGATCGATCTTCCATGCCCTGAATCAGAAAGCCATTGCACGGAAAGCATCAGCGGATATTGGGAAACCATACGATCAGGCAAATCTCATAGTAGTTCATCTCGGTGGAGGAATCTCAGTGGGCGCTCACAAAGCAGGAAGGGTTATTGACGTCAATAACGCTCTTAATGGTGATGGTCCTTTTACACCTGAAAGATCCGGAAGTTTACCGGTAGGTGATCTTGTAGCGCTTTGTTTCAGCGGAAAACGTACTCTGCCGGAAGTAAAAAAAATGATCAAAGGCGCCGGCGGAATTGTTGCTTATCTTGGTACAAACGATATGATGCTAGTCGAAGATAAGATCAAAGAAGGAGACAGGAAGTACGCTCTGGTCTATGAAGCAATGGCATACCAGGTAAGCAAAGAAATAGGAGCCATGGCAACTGTTCTTGAAGGTAATGTTGATGCAATAGTTCTAACCGGGGGAATCACCTATGATAAGAATTTCGTGGAAATGATTCGCAGCCATACAGGATTCATTGCAGATGTTCTGGTCTATCAGGGTGAGATGGAAATGGAAGCTCTTGCGCTTGGAGGTTTAAGGGTGCTTCGGAAAGAAGAAATCGCAAAAACATACAACCCACGGAGGAGCGCTCTCTAATGAGTGATGCAGAATTCGATAAGAGAAAGAAACTCTGGGAAGAAAACATCCTTGATCCTGTCCTGAACAAATTCCCTGAAAGAAAAGTGACTTTCGTCACCGGATCCGGAGAGCCGGTGGAACGTATTTGCTTCCCTGAAAAACCGGATGAGGAGTATTTGAGAAAGCAGGGTTTCCCCGGGCAGTATCCGTTCACAAGGGGAGTACAGCCCACAATGTACAGGGGTCGTTTCTGGACCATGCGGCAGTATGCGGGGTTCGGGACGGCGGAGGAATCGAATAAGCGATACCGTTACCTTCTTGAACAGGGGCAGACCGGGCTTTCAGTGGCATTCGATCTTCCGACTCAGATAGGATACGATTCAGATCATCCACTCTGCGAGGGTGAGATAGGTAAAGTCGGCGTAGCTATCGACAGCCTATCTGATATGGAGATTCTGTTCAGTCAGATTCCCCTTGATAGTGTATCAACCTCTATGACAATAAACGCTCCGGCTGCGGTTCTGCTTGCAATGTACATTGCGGTTGCGGAGAAGCAGGGTATTCAAACCAAAATGCTTCGCGGTACAATTCAAAACGACATTTTGAAAGAGTACATGGCCCGCGGAACCTATATTTTTCCACCCGTACAATCCATGAGACTCATAACTGACATTTTCTGCTTCTGCAGTGACAATGTCCCGAAATGGAACACAATAAGTATTTCAGGATATCACATTCGCGAAGCAGGGTGTACTGCTACACAGGAAGTTGCATTCACTCTTGCCGACGGCATTGCATATGTTGAAGCAGCAATTGAAGCAGGACTGGATGTTGATGATTTTGCACCAAGACTCAGTTTTTTCTTCAATGCGCATAATGATCTGCTTGAGGAAGTAGCTAAATTCAGAGCTGCGAGGAGATTATGGGGACAAATCATGAGAGAACGGTTCAAAGCACAGAATCCGAAGAGCTTGATGCTCCGTTTTCACACTCAGACGGCGGGCTCTTCCCTGACTGCTCAGCAACCGGATAATAACATCGTGAGAGTAGCAATTCAGACTCTTGCGGCAGTACTCGGCGGAACCCAGAGTCTCCATACGAACAGCAGGGATGAAGCCCTTTCTCTTCCAACTGAACAGGCGGTACGGATCGCTCTTCGAACACAGCAGATCGTGGCTAACGAATCCGGGGTAGCGAACACAATTGATCCGCTGGCGGGAAGCTATTTTGTTGAAAAGCTAACAGATAAAATAGAAGCAGAAGCGCTGGAATATATCAGAAAAATCGATTCAATGGGTGGTATGGTCAGCTCAATTGAGAATGGATATCCTCAGAGAAAGATACAGGAATCAGCTTACGAATATCAGCGTGATATCGAAAGTAAAGAAAGAGTGGTTGTCGGAGTTAACAGCTATAGAATTTCAGAAGGACCGCCAGAAGGCCTGCTGAGGGTAGACCCGTCTGTTGCTGAGTCGCAGCTTTCCAAGCTTGACGACATAAGAAATAAAAGGGATAATGGCGCTGTTGACACAAGCCTAAAAACTCTTCAGAAAGCAGCAGACTCTACAGATAATCTGATGCCGTTCATACTTGATTCAGTGCGATGCTACGCTACTATTGGCGAAATATGCCAGGCACTCAGGAATGAATTTGGAGAATACAGTGCCAGCACTGTTCTATAATCAAAACCCGCTCTATTTATCGGGTGGTCGAGTTCAGTAAGAAAGGAATATCAAACATGAAACTTCATAGAATCTGCATAACCGCTTCAGTGGTACTGATGCTTTTCCTCACTGCGTGTTTCGGTCCTTCAGTGGATAATTCAACCTGGATCCTGATTGTCACAGATGACACTTTATCCGTTGGACAACTTGGTGAGTCATGGCTTGGAATGGATAACCTTCAGAGGGAATCTTTCCTGTCAAAGGACAATACCGTTGGAGAATTCATTGTAGCGTACGGGAGAAGAGTCATACTTGAGAAGGAGTTGGATGCGACCGGATACTCTACTGATTCTCTTATTCTATCACACAGAGATTCGTGGTTAATGGTCGAAAGCGCCGAAGCCGCAAAAAATATTCTGATTGACCGGGAGGCTGCTGAAGTTACCGAATCCGATATCAAGTTCTACGGTGAACGCCTTGGCAGGAACGTAGTATATACGGTCAATCCAGGTTCTGATAATGAGTATCATGTCGGGCCTGTACATCTCCCGAATCTTCAGCGCGAACTTGCCCTGCATCTTGATACATTAGCAATAAATGAAATCGGAACTGACATATCGGGGCTTCCAGTAAGGCTGGATACCCTGATAATGGTTGATTCCGTTCTTATCAAAAATGCACTTTCAAATCCGGCAACAGTCAGTGATATGGCGATAAGAGATATTTCCAATGCAAGATTCAATCGATGGGCACAGGGTGTCAGTAACCGAATTTACACTGATTATTCAGTTACAGTTGATTCAGATAAAATTAGCGAATTCACTCAGCACCTTATCGGAAATAATCCTGATATGTCTGATGATGTCGTTATCGTTGAATCGGATTTCGGAACCTGGACAGTGAAATATCTTGAAGATGAGATTCTTTATCTTAGTACTCGTATTGATGTTCAGCCGGGATCTTCTGCCTGGATTCAAGATATGATTCAGGTCCTTCTGATGCAGTGCTATTTCAATGAGTTTATGCAGGAGGAAGCTCCCGGAATACTTGACTCCCTTCGCGCGGAATCCGAAAGCTACATGCTCAATTTTGCCTCCGAAAAGTACTACAATGATGTGATACGTTCAAACGTAACTTTAGCTGAATCAGACATCATATACGAATATGAGACTCTTGAAGAACCTTTCATGATTGAGGAAAAGCGTGCACTTCAGGCAGTCTATATTCCAGTTGAGAGAACGGATGATTTCCGGCAGGCGGTATATAAAGAAGAATTGGAAGAATTTATCTCAGAGCTTGATGGCTTCGGATATCTGATGGCTGATTCGACTCAACCCCAGATAACCAGACCTCTTAGATTCGGTGAAGTTCCAGGAGGTCACGGAGAAGAAATTTTCTCACTCGATCCGTCCGATACTACAAGCTGGCTGGGTCCGGTCGGTGTGTTCGCTGATGATGGATCTGCTCTGCTCAGACTTATAGAAGTAGTACCTCCAAGGGTTGCGACAATTGATGAAGTCAGGCGAAGTCTGTCTAACATGGCCATGACCAGACTTCAGGAGCAGGCCACTGTTGAACTGATTCAAGAACTTGAAGAGAAATACGTTCTTATCATCAATGAAGAAATACTTGACGAATTGCCTTCAGATCCGGGAAGGTGGGCAACCTTCTAGAACAGGTCAGGGGACACGATAAACGTGTCCCCTGATAACTTATTTCAAAATCACAACAGAAGCCGTTGCCGATTCTCCTTCAACCCTTACTCGAACAATGTAGAAACCTGTTCTCAGGGATGATACATCCAGATCACAGGAGGTGTCTTCGATAAGTCCGGCAGCAACAAGTCTTCCGGAAGTATCATAGAGTTCAACTGAACCATGTTCAGCTGGATATGATATAACTACTTCCGAATAACAGGGGTTTCCAGTAATGGTCAATCCGGAAATAGCGTCAGGAACGATATTCTGCTCTTCAACACCCACCATATGCATGGACGGCATAAGAGTGGGGTCTCCAAGAAGAACCATTCCCAGATGCCATGACCTTTCAGATGGTGACAATCCGCCCTGAGCGATGTAATCCCACCAGTCAGCATATGCCTCACCAATAGACGCGCCATTCCCCATAGGGGAGTAGAACGGTGAGAAAGACAGCATTGAACCGCTCTTGGTGCTTCCAACAGAAGCCAGACCAGTTGCAGTGCATAATGTATAAACGGAGCCCATGCAATGAGGTTCTGTGAAACGTGCATTTGAACATGCAAACAGATTGTAGAAGTGGGCAAATGGATTCGCGGGAACCAGTTCATTCCATGTTGTGGTCGGACCTGGCTGCCAGTAGTGTGTTCCAGGCCCGGAATGAACAAATGGACTTATCCATACGTAAGTATAGGGAAGCCTGTTCTCGAGATAGTCGGTGCCGTTAGTTTCACTTGGCTGGTTCACAAGAACAATATTTGAATAGAGCTTTCCCATGTCAGCAGCCCATCCATTCCCCCATGAGGCCCAGTCATCGTCCACATAGCACAGGGCAACGGGCAATACAGGATCGTTATTTGTTCTCCACTCATGGTTACGCTGAAGGTAGTCATTGAGCAGGTCGACAGGATCACCGAGAGCAGAAAGATTATCAACTTTTATTCTGCCAACATAGATTTCAGAATCAAGACTTCCACTTATAGTATCGTACTTGCCATCGGTACCAGGAACACCTTCGGACGGATATCCTATCCAGAGATCTTCCCATGTACCATCAAGGTCCATATAGAAGTAATCGACTGGAAAGGATTCTCCATACCTCAAAAAATCATTATCCATCATGCACCATGCCACAGGTAGATTACCAATAAATATCACACCTTGAAGATCGTTATTGTTGTAGTGAAATTTAAGGTAATCCTTTATATCCTCAGGTGAGGTGTAGGGAACTTCAATCACTTCCGCAGTCAATCCCTGGGAGGCAAGATCAGCAATCCACTGATTAAGCAATCCCGCATCAAGACTGTCTGTTAACCCCTCTTCGAAGATCATTATTACATCAGCTCCATCAGTTCCCCCAATTATTCTCACGCTGATGGGCTCATAATCAGGCTGACTGTCAAGCCATTCCTCATACGTATCCGGAACGTAATTCGGATCCGGATTAACTGTAAGCGGAATTTCATCGTAAATATCACCAAATAATGCAATTACAATCATAATAAAAACCATGCTAATCCCCCTAAGGGTCCCCCTAAGGGTCAAACCTTGTATTTATACATATTGATCTATTATTATACTAATTATTTCTATAATTACGCTCTTTCTTTACAATACGTGACACCGTTGCGAAGTTAAGTTCTAAGAAATCAGCTATCTCCTTCTGGCTGTATCCATAGTCAGTATATGCTTCATATATAGCTTTGTTTCTTGCTTCTTTTACAGATCTCACACCAGGGGTAAGCAGTTTCTCAATTGAAGGTCTATTCGAATATCGCTGATGTTTTGCAAATTCAGATTCATTTTTGGAATCATTCATTATATCTTTTAGAGACTCAACAAATTCATCTTTACCGAGTATCAACCCCCCCCTGGTATCTTCAAGCAGAGAATCACCTGATATTCCATCAAGTACAAACTTACTGAAATCTCTTCCGGCTGTTCCAGATAAACTTCCAAAAGACTTCTCCAGGGCAGCAGTCTCAATGAAGGGCATGCTTTCGTCAATTCCAATCATCTGTCTGTAACTGCTCCAGAGATAATCTTCCGGTCTCTCAACAATTCCTGCTTTCACAGGATTAAGTACAATATATCTGCATAGCTCCAGGAAGTAATTCTCACCATCAACGACTATCGCGTTATATCTTCCCTGAAAAACATGTCCGACACGATCATGTTGCTTATTGAAGTACTGTGCATATATACCGTTAAGTTGTTGCATTCCCATAGACAGATTCATTTCAGGAGTCTCGACAAAAATATGATAGTGGGTATCCATAAGACAGAGAGCATAGCATTTCCACTTTAACCGATTCAATATTTTCTGAAATATTTCAGAAAACTTGTGCCTATCCTCATCATCAAGATAAATAGATTGGCAACCGTTACCACGAACATAGACATGGTAAAGCGCTCCAGGGAACATTATACGTAATGGTCTTGTCATGGAGATATTATAGTGACATAATGTCAAAATGCAAGGTTTGACCCTATCGTAAGAATTTGCTGAGATCGAGGTGCCGGATAGCGAAATTCAATGCTGGATACAGGATTCTTGAAAGGCCTCCGAACCAGAGGAGGCCGAACACGATAAACAGTCCGAAGCGCTCAAGCTTTCTATAACTGTACAGAGCCTGTCCATGAAGAAATCTCGCTACAATTCTACTGCCGTCAAGAGGTGGAATCGGCAGGAGATTGAAAACCATAAGAACAATATTCATCAGAGCGACCATAGCCAGACTGTGCATCATTATAGCCGGCATTATACCGGATGCGAGATGAAGCAGAACTGTTAACACAAGGGCTATGGCAAGGTTGGTCGCAGGACCTGCTATCGCAACCCACATCATTCCCTGCTTCGGATTTTGGAAATGCCTCGGGTCAACCGGAACCGGTTTTGCCCATGCGAGCATTATCGGACTGTTTGTAATTAAAAACATTGCCGGAAGAAGAATGGTTCCGATAGGGTCTATGTGAGGAACAGGATTAAACGTAAGTCTGCCCATTCTATATGCCGTGGGATCACCAAGCTTCAGTGCGACATATCCATGAGCTATTTCATGGCATACGACACTGAAGAAAACAAGAATAATTACGAATGGAGTCTCAATACCCATTATCTTCTCCTGCCGGCAAGAAGCAGCCAGACCATCTGTCCCAGAGAAGCAAGCGCAGCAGCAACGTAAGTCATGGCGGCTGCGCCAAGGACTTTTCTGACACCATGCAGTTCACCGGCAGTCATACTGCCGCTTCTCTCCAGGTAAACGACTGCTCTTTTGCTTGCATCGAACTCAACGGGAAGGGTAACCAGCTGAAACAGCAGCGCTGCACCGTACAGAGCAGCACCAACGTAATAAAGAGCGGTCATATGAAAGAACAGGCCACCAATTATCAGTGGAAAAAGCATCTGGGATCCCAGATTGGCAACCGGTACCAGCTTCTGTCTTATCTGGAACGGACCATAGCCCATTGCGTCCTGAACCGCATGACCGGCTTCATGCGCTGCGATTCCGACTGAAGCAATTGATGTCCCCCCGTAAACATTCTGAGAGAGTCTGAGAGTGCTGCTGCGGGAATCATAGTGATCCGTCAGACGACCTGAAATTGCTTCAATACCAATATTGGCCAGGCCATAGTTATCAAGTATCTGTCTCGCGACGATAGCACCGGAAAGCCCTCTGTCAGTGGTGACCTGACTGAACCTTCTATATGTGCTGTTTACCTTTGACCTGGCTATCATGCCGATGATCATTGCGGCAATGATGATCAGAAATCCTGCATTCATATCAACAAATCCTAGATACATTTTCTGTCCCCTGTCCTATATATAAGTAAGCTTGTTTTCTTTGAAGGAATATATGCAAGAAATCTATCTTGCGGGGACACGCACCAGAGCGTGCATGTCCCCGGATATGGGTTTAGGGGACACGGACCAGAGCGTGCATGTCCCCGTTGTTTATTTTCATGTTATTGGGAGACAAGCAGCAGGGCCTGCATGCCCCGCTGTTCTTTCGCTGAGAAGCGTCTCAAGGTGCCTCTGAATTTTCCCTCTGGTGATTTCATTCTCGAAATCAGCGGGATGAATCGCGAATCTTACAGTTCGCATTCCACCAAGGGCAACTCTGGATGACGTAACCCAGAGATCAGCCATCCATCTTTTCAACCTGCCGCCTCCCGCATAATTCACGACCGGCACTCTAAGATACGTCTGACCGGTCATGGGGTTCCATGTTCTCCATCTGCTTTCAGCATATGTAAATCCGGTTTCTGATAGCGCTTTAAGTGTTCCCTTGCTGTATAGCCATGCCGGCGCAGTGAAACCGGTTATATCAATTTTCAGAATTCGCTCAAGCTCGTCTTTCCCCTTTTTCAGCAATTCAACAGCAGCCTTGCAGTCAAGTCCCAGGAATTCTCCCTCTCCTCTCGTAAAGAGTACCGATCTGACTCGATCAACTGCTCCGTGACTTCCGATTCTGTCGTAGTGGTGGTATCCATGGAGAATCATCTCTGTTCCCTCAGCGGACAGGTCTCTGAGCCACTCGCAGAATCCGGGATAATCCTCCAGCGGGTATTTACTCCAGAAGTCGGGAACTACAAGCATGCTGTACTGTGCCACTCCCAGTTCAACCAGAGCATCGTGAATCCGCATAATGGTTTTCTCATGCCTGGGTGACACGTCGTGCAGGGTGATATGAACCCATTTCTTTTTTTCAGCCATCATTCCTCCCACCATTTGTCAGGAGGGATCAGGCTGTCCGGATTTCCATCTCGGAAAGCACTGATGATTCTCTCGTAGAAAACTTCGATCCTTCGGAATACGGAATCCCAGTCATGCCCGTCGAGAGCAAATCGTCTCAGGTAATCCGTTGCATCAGAATCGGACATTGTCACGGCGGATACGATAGCATTTGCGAGGCTTTCCGGACTGTCTGAACGGTAAGGTGGTACAAAACCCAGAGACGCCGCCATATCGCCCGATGCTCCTGAATCAGGGAGAACCGGGGTTGTGCCGCATGCAATTGCCTCAAGACCTGCCAGACCGAACGTTTCTGATTGACCGAGTGACAGATATACGTCAGCTGAAGCCATCGCCTCAGCTACGGCGTCATGATCGGGAAGATACGGCAGACGACGCACTTCGGGATATTGCTCGATGAACTTCTTCAACCTGCCTTCAGCAGGACCATGTCCTCCTATGACAAGTTTTATTGAAGTCGTGTCTCTGAACATTGGATATGCTGAAATCAGCAGATCAAGCCCTTTTTCTCTGTGCAGCCTTGCGAGGTAAAGTACCAGTTTACTTCCGCTGCTAACCCCCAGAGAACGCCTGAAATCATCAGAGCGTCTGGAGGGTGAGAACTGATCTGTACTAACGCCGAGAGGAGTAAGAAAAAGCCTCTTCACTCCTGAGTCGTGAAGTTTCTGAAGTATGCATCTGCTGGCGGCAAAAACAGCTGTCATACCGCCGTATGTTCTCCTGACATGGCTCCTGGCCAATCTGACCAGCGGTCCCTCAAGTCCGGGAAATAGTTTTCTCGCAAAAGGCTTAACGTAACTGTCAGGATAATCCGCGTGGTAAAACCCTACGGTTGGAACATCAGAGCTGCCAAGCGCATTCCTTGTGTGAATCGGGAGCAGATAGGGACTTCCGATCTCAACCAGATCAGGTTTGAAATCCCCAAAAGCAGAGGTCAGTCCACCGCTGTCAACAATAAGGCGGTATCCTGAATTCAATAGAGGAAGGGATTTCACTCTGTATACACTGGTATTCCCATCCACAGTGCAATCAGTGTTTCTCCCTGGAATCACAAGAGCAATTCTGTGTTCGAGGCGGCTGGCGAAATACTCCAGTTTTCTGTCGTGGTAAATCCTTATACCACCGCCGGTCTCTGAATAAAAGCTGTTTGTATCGCAGATTCGCACAGATATCCTTATTTACATCTCAGCGGATGCTGTCACCCGGCATGGAATCGCTTCCCGGTTCAAGCAGGAATACCTTCCCCCCGCCGTCGGATGCCAGAACCATCCCGTTACTTTTAACACCCTTGATCGAAACAGGCTGCAGATTGACCAGAACAACGACTTTTCTGTTGAGAAGTTCCTCTTTCGAATAGTATGATTTCATCCCGGCAACAAGCTGGCGGGTGTGGTCACCCATATCTGCAGTCAGCCTGTACAACTTGTCAGCTCCTTCAATATCATGAACTTCCGTTATAAGCCCGACTCTCATATCAAGCTTTGCGAACTCATCGTAAGTTATGCTTTCCCTGATCGAGATTTTCGGGGAATTATTGTCATCTATCCCGTCGTCACTTTCCTCTTTTACCATTGCTTTTTCGAACCCTTTCTTCAGTTTGCTCAAAAGAATCTCAGGTGTTCCGAGCTTATGCCCTGCCGGAAGATTTTCCCTGCCTGCGTCTTTCCAGAGCAAAGAAGTGTTTCCAAGCATTTCACCCGTTTTTTCAGAGGTGAAAGGTATGAATGGAGCAAGGAGAATTCTTAGTGAATCCGCAATCTGAAGACTGTAATAGATGGATGTGGCACACGCTTGAGGATCGCTTTTCGCCGTCTTCCAGGATTGAGCCCGGTCAAAATACCTGTTTCCCTCCCGGGCGAGATCCATGATTCTGGAACATGCCGCCTTCAACTGGAAATTCCTCAGCTGTTTTTCCGCCTCGTCCCGCGTTCTGACAGCTGATGCCATAAGTTCCTCTTCAGCACTCCCTGCCGGGGCAGGTTCAGGTACTTCTCCGTCGAAATACAGGTGAGCGAACTTTATTGTTCTGTTTATGAAATTGCCGAAAACATCGGCAAGTTCGTTGTTCTTGGATTTGAACTCACCCCAGGTGAAATCAGCATCCCGGTTTTCAGGAGCATTAATCGCCAGCATGTATCTGAGCGGGTCAGGAGGCAGCTGATCAAGGTAATCTTTCGTCCAGAGTGCCGTTCCCCGGCTTGTGGAGAATTTTTCCCCCTTGATGTTCAGATACTCGTTGGCGGGAATATTCCATGGAAGAATAAAACCTTCCAGTCCATGAAGAACCGAGGGTTCGATTATGGCATGGAAAACGATATTGTCCTTTCCTATGAACTGAACAAGGCGACAATCAGGGTTCTGCCAGTAATCTTTCCATCCGTCCGGATTCCCCCTCTCAGCGAAGTACTCCATAGTGCTGCTGACGTAACCCAGAAGTGCTTCGAACCAGACGTAGAGCACCTTTCCCTTAACGCCATCAAGTGGAACAGGCACACCCCAGTCAAGATCGCGGGTTATCGCTCTTTCCCGAAGACCTTTCTTGAGCCATCCGCGACAGTAGTTCAGTACATTATTCTTCCAGTCTCCGTGATCCCCAAGCCAGGTTTCCAGCCAACCCTGGAATTGATCCAGTCTGAGAAACCATTGTCTTGTTTCTCTTGGGACCGGAGTAGCTCCGCATATGGCGCACACAGGATCTACC
This sequence comes from uncultured bacterium, assembly GCA_965372215.1. GTDB lineage: Bacteria > Fermentibacterota > Fermentibacteria > Fermentibacterales > JCC-6 > Aegiribacteria. The sequence continues at coordinate 46,441 of CBDVBK010000010.1, forward strand.
AGATCCAGAGCATCAAGCCATGTGCCGCAGTCATCACACTGATCTCCTCGAGCGTTCATGGAATCGCATTCGGGACATGTGCCGTTTACGTATCGGTCAGGAAGATACCGTTTGCATTTCTCACAGTAGAACTGATCCATGGGTTTTTCAGTGATATGCCCTTTTTCGAGAAGATCCAGAAACACTCCCTGTGTGAAGCGGTAATGCTCAGGCGTCTCCGTTCTAGAGAAATTGTCAAAGGATATTCCCAGTCTCTCAAAATCACTTCTGATCTCTTTGTGAAATATGTCAACCACTTCTCTGGGAGTGATTCCCATCTGTTCGGCTTTCAATGTTATCGGAACCCCGTGCTCGTCAGTGCCGCAAATGAAGATAACGTCCTCTTCGCACATTCTCAGAAATCGAACGTAGATATCCGCCGGGAGATATGCTCCGGCAATCTGACCAAGGTGGGTGGGACCATTTGCATAGGGCAACGCGCTTGTTACGAGATATCGGGGCATTTCTTCTCCATTTTCAATGTGTTTCAGTCTCTGCCCGGTGAGTCGGAAGATCGGTTTTAGAATCATACTCTTTACTAAGAGGCTTTCTTTTTCTGTGGAACTTCTCTATATCCATTGTTCTCTCTTCATCGTCATCCATTTTAAGTACTATAGTTTCGTTAAATATATCAACTGCAGTAACTTCCCCTGTTCTTTTTCCTATTCTGGCTTGTGAACCGACCTGAGGGTACAGTTTTCTCGCTTTTCGGTAGAAATCTGCTTCAAAATGCAGGCAGCACTTCAGGCGACCACAGACTCCGGAAACCTTTGAAGGATTGGGAGTCAGGTCCTGTTCACGAACATCCCTGAGGGTAATGGATCTGAATTGAGAAAGGTAGGATGCACAGCAGAGTCTCCGGCCGCAGACACCCAGACCATCTTTCTGCCTTGCGTCGTCTCTTACCCCGATCTGACGCATTTCAATCCTTGCGTGAAATTTGCTTGCAAGATCACGAACAAGTCCTCGGAAATCCATCCGCTCATCAGCTGTGAAATAGATCCTGATTTTCCTTCTATCCAGTTGAGCCTCGCAACCTGATAGTCGCATATCCTGCTTCCTCACTGAAATTCTTTCCTTGCAGAATCTAAGTACTTTATCCTCGAAATCTCTGTTCTGCTCATAATTCGCTATATCAGTAAAAGTAGCCGTTCTAATGAACTTACCGGTTATTGAAGCAACAGGATCCCTGGGATTGTACTTTGCTACAACTCTTCCCAGATCTTCTCCTCTGTCAACGGAAACAACAACCATCTCTCCAATCTCTACAGGAACTTCAGCCAGGTTAATGAATGTATCCATGCGTCTGGAACTGAAGAGCAATCTCAGAAGTTCGATTGCTTCGAATCTGGTAGATTCAAAGTCATCCGTATGATTACCGTTATTGTTATCATTATGGGTCAAGATACAAAGTCCTTTCCCGTCGCTTTAATATTTCCCATGCACCCAGGAATGCAGCCGTAAGTACTATTCTTGGGGATCCATTTCCTCGAAGCCTGGCTTCAGCGGTCTGAAACAGGGGGAGCATGCTCTCAGCTTCATCATCATTTATATCGGTACCGTCAAAATACTTATCAGTATGAGTAAGGGGTTTCATTCCCATGGATTTGCGTCTGAGATCAAGAAGTATCGACTGCATTTCAATAGTGAATTCAAAGGCCCCCTCCTTGCGAAGTTTACCGCAAACCTCCGCAGCTATCGATATTACCGGTGAAGCCATGGTTTTGTCAACTATTTGCTGCAGGATCTTCAGGGGATCGAAATTCGAGGTGAGAGAAACATTCTTACTTCCAAGAATAAGGGCCACTCCAGGTCTTCCGTCTGAAGCTACTGCTGTCTCTGCTGCCATCTCTTCATTCATTCCGCCCCTGCTCATGAGAATATCCGCTATCAGGTTCTCACTCAATCTTCTGAACCTGATCAAATGTGCGCGAGATCTAATTGTGGGAAGAAGAGCAGACCAGGCGGAGCTTATCAGGATAATAATCGTTTCATCAGGTGGCTCCTCAAGCGTTTTCAGGAGCGAATTGGCAGCTTCAACTCCCATTCTGTCAGAGTCGATAATGATCTCAATATGGCCTTTGCCTTCGAAGGATTTGAGGGATAGTCTTCTTCCCATGGAACGTATCTGATCAATCCTGATCCTGCTGTTTCCGGGGATCCTGACCGGGCTGATTCCATCATCTACCCTTGCCTGAAAAAGAGATGCGATGTCCTCCGGTTCTGTTTTCTCCAATAGCGGAATCGTAAATCTCACATTCGGATGCTGGAATCTGAATACTCTCTTGCAGTCATCACATGTCCCGCAGTAACCTGAATCTGTGACGGAACACACCCATGCAGCAGCAAGTTCAAGAGCCGCTGTAAGTTTTCCCACTCCCTCAGGTCCGGCGAAAAGATAGGCATGAGCAAGCCTGTTCTTCATCATTGACCTTCCCAGAAGTTCAGCCGCCTGTTCCTGTCCCTTAACTTTTTGAAAAATACTCATTTGCTATTCCAGGTACTCCTCAGGGTTTACCGGTACTCCGCCCCTTCTAATCTCAAAATAGTATCCCGGCTGACCACCGGGGATCGATCCTGTTTTCCCGACCTGTGATCCGTTCATAACTTCATCTTCAGGATTTACCAGAATCTGTCCAAGATATCCGTAAACCGTGATATATCCGTCCTGATGATCAAGTACAATCATCTGTCCCAGACTCAGGAATTCCCTGGCCCAAAGCACAACACCTCCGGCTGATGAATACACCGGCTGTCCGGGGGAAGTTACAACTGTGATACCGTCGCTGGTTGTCTGGGTTCCATACTCCTGATGAATCTGAATTCCAAATGCTCTAACAACCTGTCCTCTTGCAGGCCAGCTGATACTTCCCCGGAAAGCTTCCATGTAGCTGTCAGTTTCCGGTTCCAGAAAAGGAGTTTCTGAATTCACAGGAGTTGAACGAACACTGAGCTGGGTTACGAATTCCGACCTGCTGATCCTTCTATCCTCGAGAACGGCAAGCGATTCTTTCTCGGCTGCAATCCTGCCCATTAACTGATTCCTGATGGATGCCTGACGAGCTTCCTCATCGTAGATTCCACCCTGCAATTCCTCCATCTGCTTTCTCAATTCCTGAACCTCGACCAGAAGAACCTCCAGTGAATCCCTGCAGCTGCCCATTGAATCCTGACTGATGGAGAGCAGGAATACTTCGTTCGCAGCCCTGGACGCAAGATAATCTATATAGGCCTGGCGACGGAGCATTTTGTTGAATCCTCCCTCTATGAAGAAATAGCCAATCCCTCCGAGGTTCCTGTGAGAATAGAGGTAAAGCATGTAAGAGGAAAGACTTTCAACAAGTTCCCCTCGGAGGGAATCCTCAGATGTAAATATCTCTGAAACCCTGGAAAGCTGCTGGAGAATCCTCGACTCCTCAAGAGCCAGCTCATTGTAATAGTCCCTTGAAATGGTAAGGTGCTCGTGTATGGCATCGAGTATTGTTGATATTGTTGCCTCTTCTTCTTCCAGATGCAAAATATGCGCCTGGGTTTCTTGAAGACATGTATCAAGACTGTCCAGAGAGCTTGCGATTATAGTGGCAATAAATATCAGAACTGTCACCGGTTCCTCCCGTCAGCTCTGTGGATATCCGTTTTTACTATAGAAGTCTGGATGCAATATCCTCAACCCGATCTGTCTTCTCCCATGAGAATGATCCATCGCATCCCGGTTCTCTGCCAAAATGGCCGAAAGAAGAGGTCCTGCTGAAAACAGGCTTTTTCAGACCCAGGTAGTCTATTATGTTATATGGCTGCAGAGGGAAAATATCCCTTATCGCAGTCTCCACCGCAGAGATATCTGAGATTTTCTCCGTTCCGAATGTCTCAACCATAACAGAAACCGGTTCTGCCTGGCCTATTGCGTAGGCAAGCTGAATCTCACACCTGTCAGCAACCCCGGCTTCAACAAGGTTTTTAGCGATATAGCGTGCCATATATGCGGCAGAGCGGTCTACCTTTGTGGAATCCTTGCCTGAGAAAGCTCCGCCTCCGTGACGTCCTGTACCACCATATGTATCGACAATTATCTTCCTGCCGGTAAGACCGGTATCACCGTGTGGTCCGCCTATGGCAAATCTGCCGGAGGGATTAAAAAGGAGTTTCCCGGTCCATTGAAGATGAGGTTTGCACAGCGTAAGAACAGGGGATACCACCTTTTTGCGAATATCATCAGCCATATCTTCGATTCTCGCGTCCGGTGCATGATGTACCGAGAGCAGAATCTCATCGATGGATACAGGCACGAATCCATCATATTCAACGGTTACCTGGCTCTTGGCATCAGGTCGCGCCCATGGCAGTTCCCCTGCCAGACGTACTTCCCTGAGTTTCTCAAGAAGCCGGTGAGCAAGCTGTATCGGGTAAGGCATATGCACTTCGGTCTCGCAGCAGGCAAATCCGAACATCAATCCCTGATCTCCTGCTCCCTTATTGTCTACAACACCATGGTCAATATCCGGAGACTGAGAATGTATCCTGATTTTGTATGTATTTTCATCATAATGAAAACCCAGATCAGGCTGATCATAGCCAATTGACCTGATAGTATCTTTGGCTACTTTCTCATAATCCACCCTGGCATGGCTCTTCACTTCACCTGCCAGCAGGCAGAAATTAGTAGTTACCAGGGTTTCACAGGCCACATGAGCATTTGGATCAACGGTAAGGTGAGCATCAAGAACAGCATCTGATATCTGGTCACAGATCTTATCCGGATGACCTTCGGAAACGGATTCGCTGGTAAACAGTCTTCCCATGACTATTAAACTCTTCCAATCTGACAGCCGAAGAAAAAAGCCGCCTGCCGGCGGCCTGAGGTTGCTATCGGCTTTTTAGCACTTTTTTTTACGTGGTTGCAATAGACCTCAAATCATTCCACGAAGATTAATGATATGAATTATTCTGATAAAAGTCAATAATTTAGAAGAATTGTTTTCTTCCTCCTCCTCTTTCGCCAGTTCAGCAGGATCAGTTAACTCTTCAGGATTATCCTGATCAAATCCCTTTCCTGCCTTCTTCAAATATTTTTCCGGTGCGCGCTCCCTTTATATTTCTTCTGCCAGTAGCGTATAACTCCCGTTACCTCCCCCGAAAACCTCAAGATAGTAAGTTCCTGCTACTGCATCATCAGGAAGACTGATTTCACAGGTAGCTCCGGGAGCCACTTCCCACTCGATTCGGATTTCATCCTGATCGGGATCAAATAGCCCCACATTCAGACCTGCTCCGTCTCCATCCGGAGTAACGAGAAAGGTTAGATTCTCCCCTTCATCAACTTCGACGCTGTACCAGTCTTCTTCGTCATAATCACCGATAATACCGCTGACTGGCTGCCCTTTGTCCAGTGTAACAGCGTAAACAGCTCTGTCTCCGGCATCATCACCGCTCCCTGCATCATCCTGTGAAACGGCAGTAACTGTTAAACTGTAAGTTCCGTTACCACCTTTGAAGATTTTGATGTAATAGACGCCTCCCGATGAACTGTTCATTATCATCGACCTTGTTATCGTCACACCGGCGAAAACTTCCCATTCCGTCCAGATCTCATTAACTTCAGTGTCCAGAAATTCGACATTTGCTCCTTCAGAATCATATCCGGGAGTAAATGATATCTCAAGAATGCTGCCGGACGGCACTTCAAAGGAATACCAGTCCGATTCATCCAGATCACCTATGATACCTCCCGTTGTCTCTCCCAATGTGATCAAAAGCGAATTTGGCGCCCTTTCTCCTGCATCGGCACCTGAAATCCCGTCGTTCTGCATTACCTTTGAAAGCTCAAGTTCATAGCCACCAGGGCTTCCCTGGAATACATGCACATAATAATCACCGGAGAATTCCACGGGTGTCATATAACTGAATTCCTTGCAGACAGGTGGTTTAACATCCCATTCTATCCAGATCTCGTCCAGCTCGCCATCAAGTATTTCAACATTAATACCTTCAGCTTCGTTCGAAGGAGTGAATGATACATTAAAAGTTTCTCCTCCTGTAATGCTGAACACGTACCAGTCATCTGTTTCTTCCTGCTCGAGTATTCCTTCGGTAACACCTTCGCTCAACACAATAGCATCGGCTGCGGTGTTGTTCACACCTTCCGGAGTTTCAGCAGGAGTTTCAGCGGATTCTCCCTCCTCCTCAATTTCCTCTGCAGTATCCCCGGTGATTTCACTCTGCTCCTCAGGCTCTCCCTCGCCACAGGCCATCACAAGAAGTGCGGCCATTCCGCAGATTATCAGTAACGTCCATAGAATGTTTTTCATCTCGCTGCTCCATTCAAGCGATAACCTGTTTTGGTTATCCGCATGATCAAAAATACATAAGTGAAATCAGGAAGACAACTGTCCGGTCTGATTATCCGGGGATGGGGACACTCACCGGGGAGTACGTGACCCCATTGCTTTTATAGCTCCAAAAGTCAGCGGCTCCAGGCTCAGGAAACCGGTCAGGAGCAGATGCGGGCAATCATCCGAAGTGAATCCTGACGAGCTGCCCCATCCGGCAGTGAGTGATCTGACCGGGACATCCCAGTGATAGTTGTATACAGCACCATATCCATCAGGCCAGCTATATTCAATGATCAAATTGCCGGAACCGTTGTAGAAAAAAGGTAGTTCCAGATCAATGGAAAACCATGAACTCGGATCTGGCGCATAGACTGTGAAATTCTCCTCCCAGAATACTTCAGTCATAGTTCCGGGTCGGTAGTTGTCATCAAACACCGTTCCCAGCTGATCAAGATCGCTGTACCCCATATGGATCACAAGAGTATCAAGTGTAACTTCAGTCACTCCCTGAATCGTGCGCATGAGTGATATCGACTGTATCTCGATCGCGGTTCCTATTTCTTCTTCCAGGTACAGGGTCTGATACCTCATGCTTTCCGCGCAGTCTGCACAGAACGGATCGTTTGCCGGGAAGATGTCACTCCCGATCTCGACATCCCCGCTGGCAGCCAGTCCAGCGAGGACGAATAATGCTATCATAGAATATTTTATCATGTTACCTCACTCGATATCAGTGCGCATAACGCATAGCATCTAACTTCACAGTTTATCTAAGCACCACTATTCGATCAATGGTTACTGCTGTTCCGGATATTACTTCAGCGAAATACACCCCCGAAGTATTCAGATTGAAATCGGTGTATATCCTTTCCTCTATAGTTCTGGTGACAATACATCTTCCGGAAATATCATAAATGTTGAGTTCACCGGTGGATTCGGGAAGGTTCAAAACGCTTATCGTGAAATTCCCGATGGAAGGATTTGGATAAACCTCAAGTTGAATCCCACCGTCCGAAGCACCGGATTCACCTTCTTCAATTCCGACTACAGCACCGAGGTAATCGAACCAGGCGTTATAGACTTCTTTTGATGACCCGTGATTCTGAACAAAGACAGCAAGCTCTACATACTCGAAATCAAAAGTACCGGTGTCGTAATCGATAATCAGTTCTAAAGTATCCGGATAAGTGGGTCCGAAAGTTATTGATTCTCCTGCCGGACCGAAAAGTTCGTCTCTGAATGCCTGTTCGAAAACGGAATTTGACCAGTAGCCGGCTCCTGGGATATTGCTCTCTACAAGAACAGCGTTGCAGAAAATATCATCTCCTCCCAGATCCTGTTCCGCTATGAGCGTTATAATTATCGATCCGGCACCACCTGAAGTTGAGTTTGCGACCTGTATCTCCAGAAAGCTTGGAACCGCAATTCTGTTATTGAAGGCATTGATCAGGCCAGATCCGCTGGTACTTGCTTTGATAACTCCATCAAACTGAATCCACGGAACGGAGTTTACACCGTACAGCTGTACTCTGTGCCACTGTTCATAGTTATTCTGATTGTATATCGGATCGTTACTGCCAGGCCACCAGACATGAGGTCTGATTACGGCGAGATCATCCGGATGACTGTCTACGAAATTGTTCAATGTTGGCTCAAAACTCCAGCATGGCCCACACTGATAGTTCGTGAAATCTTCCAGCAGAACAACTCTGTCAGCACCGAACAGAATGACGGGAAGCACCAGTAGTATGATCATATATCCAGGACGCATTGTTATTCCTTTCTGAAAAACAGATTTATCAATTCTATACTATTTTAGGAGGAAATGTCAATTGCTTTCCCATAGCCCGTTTTTCAAAATCTAGTATAATTCATGCTTGTTGAAGACAGGACTTGTGTACTATTACAGTGTGTCATATAGTGTTTGGAAGATTGTGTTGATATGCGATTGCATCAGAAGGTAAATTGGACTGAGTGTTATGATATCTTTCATTTATAAGCAGTATTCAATTATGAATCTGCGCGAATGTGCTTCTGGGGGTAGTTCTTGAAACAGAATGAAAAATTCATTACCAGGCTCGTTCGAAAAGCAAAAAAGGAACTTGACAGCAACAATCGCACGGAAGCTCTTGAACTGATGAAAAAGGCAGTGAGCATAGATGACAATAACGGACTGGTTATCCAGGCAATACAGTCAATTAATCAAAAAGAAACCGCGATGACGATGTCCTGGGAATTGTATGAGGAGCCTTTCTTCGATGAGCCTGACGAACAGCCTCAAGCACCTGTTGAAGAGATAGAAAGGAAAATATCTATGACGAAGGGGGACCAACTTGCTAAATTGTTTGAAGCTTCCGACAAGGCGTTTGGCGAAGGCCATCAGGCAAAGGCAATTGCATATCTGAAAAAGGCGAAAAAGCTGGAACCGGATAATTTTGAAGTAGAAAAAAGATTAGATTCCTTGAAAATAAAGATGAAAGCGACAAATCTTATCTCACTGTCACGGAGAGATCTCAAAGCTGGAAACCTGCCGGAAGCTGTCCGTTTCGCTCACCAGGCATTTGAAATGATGCCCGGGGTCAATGGCCTTCGTGAACTTCTAGAAGACCTCGAGAAAGTCGATTCCAACGCATCCTCTGCTTCGGAAAGTACGAATGAGAATATCACCAGAGCAGTAAGCGATAAGCCCTACATTGCGATAATCCGTGCGCTGGTGCAGGACAATTCTCTTGAAGATGCGGCTTACGTCGCGCTGAAGTCGTATGAAGACAATAAGGATGATGAACTGCTGCTGCAGTTTATCAAGAACTTCAAAAAATTGGGTCTTATTGAAGTGTGATAACGTCAGCCTTTAAAGAAATCAGGCACACAAGTAAGAAGAATTCCCAGAATAAGTACTATAATCCCGGTTAGAAACATCAGACCCGTAATAACAGGATGCAGTTTTTTTCCAAGCATTACAAATCCGGTAACAGTGAGCAGGAATCCAGGTATCAGCATAGCGAGGTAGGCGTAATTCAAAGTTATCCTCCCAATCAGACCTTGAGTTTGTTCATCCGGGAATAATATCCGTTTCTGCCTGCGTCAAGTTTTTCTTCTGCCGCCCTCTGCCAGTTTCTCCCAGAGAAGTTTCTCTTCAGCGGAAACGGACGCCGGAAGTGCCACATCCACATGAACGAGTTGATCGCCTTTTGTACCTCTGTACAAAACTCCCTTGCCGGGGATTCTTAAAATGGTTTCGGGCTGGGTTCCAGGGTGAATGTTAAGCAGGATCTTTCCTTCAATAGTTCTTATCTTGAGCTTTGTGCCAAGGACAGCCTGTGGAGCGGTAATCTTCACGGTGCAGTGAATGTCTCTTCCCTCGCGTCGGAGGAATTTGTCCGACATGACTTTCAGTTTCACCAGAACAGGTTTGCGCGAGGGTGTTACAAGTCGAAGAACTGTCCCGCTATCTGAGCCGGGAGGGATGGTTATCTTGACGCTTTCACTGCTTATAACTTCTCCGGAGCCGGCACATCTTTCGCAGATATCGGTATACGTTTTTCCCTGTCCCCCGCATGATGGACATGGCAGCACCATCTGTCCCTGCTGAATTCTGCCGGATCCTCCGCACTGCGAACAGGTTTTCTCTCCTGATCCGCCAGCTCCCAGGCATACGGGACAGGTAACAGGGACTGAGAGATTTGCACGAACCTCTCCACCCAGTGCAGCGGTCCTGAATGGAACAGAGATGACTACTGTAGGTCTGGATGCGGCTCGCTGACCGAATCCACCTCTGTTCCCGAATTCGAATCCGCCACCTCCAAACATGGAGCGCAGAATGTCATCAAGTCCGCCGGAACCGAAAGGACTTCCTCCTCCAGCACCTGTTTCGTTAAAATGGAAGCTGCTTCCTCCACCTTTGCGCATCAGGTCATACTGGGATTTCTTCTCAGTATTCCCAAGAATGTCATAGGCCTCGGAAATTTCCTTGAAGCGCTCTTCTGCCCCTGCGTCTCCCGGATTCGCATCGGGATGATATTTCTTGGCCAGCTTCCGATAAGCTTTTTTCAGTTCTTCAGGTGCAGCTGTCTCGTCAACTCCAAGAACGGAGTAGAGATCTTTATTCACTACTTATGATTCTCCATGGTTCTCTGTAATTCAATGTCTACCCGTTATCGGATACTGACGAGTGATCAGCAGGTTTTCCAACTTTCACCATTGCGGGGCGAAGAAGTTCGTCTCCGAGCATATACCCTTTCTGAAACACCTCAAGAATAATATCCCTGTCCAGATCAGCAACCTCCTCGGCAATCATCGCTTCATGGTAATTCGGGTCGAAAGGATCGTTCACTTCGACATCGAGGGGATGCAATCCTTCCTGCCTGAGAATTTCGGTCAGCTGTCCGGATGTCTTGATGAGCCCTTCAGCAATCTCCTTCAGTGGATGATCACCTTCATCAAGTAACTGCTCGGCGCGACTGTAATTATCAAGAACGGCCAGCAGTTCCCCAATCAGTTCTTTCTTCCCCTGAGCACAGAACCGTTTGAATTCCCTGATCTGACGCTTCCTGTAATTATCGAATTCAGCCTGAAGTCTCAGAATTCTATCCCTGAGCTGTTCCTTCTCCAGCTCAGATTTCTCTTCCAATTCAGATAATTCGCTGTTAATCTCCGCTGCTTCCGCTTCAACATTCTTATCGTACTCAACAGTCTCCGGAGCAGATTTCATTTCCCTGTCATCGTCCGGAGCAGCATCTACAGGAATTCTTCGACTGGTGGAAGTGTGTATTCCCCCCAGTTTTGCTGTTCTTCTGGGGTCAGCCATCAGTCATCAACTACTTCGTAATCTGCGTCAATCGTTTTATCATCGTCAGATTCCGCATCCGACCCCCCTGCTTCGCCTGTCGGTGGTTCCGAGGGTTCCCCGGTTTGCTGCTGTTTCTGGTAGAATGCAGCTCCTACCTGTTTCCAGGTTTCCTGAAGGCTGTCGAACTTCTGTCTGAGAATGTCATCGTCTTCACCATCAAGCGCTTTTTTCATTTCGGAAACAGCATCTTCAAGCCTCGATCTGTCTGCAGGGTCAAATTTGTCTCCGATATCCTTCATTTGTTTTTCTATTTCAAAGACCAGAGCATCCGCGTGGTTTCTCCGTTCGATTATTTCTCTCTTCTTCGCGTCTTCCTCAGCGTTGACTTCAGCGTCATGAACCATTTTCTTGATCTCTTCTTCGGAGAGACCGCTGGAAGCCTCAATCCTGATTTTCTGTTCCTTGCCTGTCGCTTTATCCCTGGCCATAACATGCAAGATCCCGTTCGCGTCAATATCGAACGTCACTTCAACCTGCGGCAGCCCTCTGGGTGCTGGAGGAATTCCATCGAGAACAAATCTTCCAACAGCCCTGTTATCAGCCGCCATTTTCCTCTCACCCTGAAGCACTATGATTTCAACCTGCGGCTGATTGTCAGCTGCTGTGCTGAAAACCTGGCTCTTTTTGGTCGGAATTGTCGTATTGCGATCAATGATAGGTGTAGCGACTCCTCCGAGTGTCTCGATTCCAAGAGTAAGCGGAGTAACATCAAGAAGAAGTACATCCTTAACATCACCGGACAGTACTCCCGCCTGTATGGCAGCACCGACAGCAACTACTTCATCTGGATTTACACCCTTGTGAGGTTCTTTCCCGAATATCTCGATAACTTTTTTCTGAACCAGGGGCATTCGAGTCTGGCCTCCGACCAGAAGAACGTCATCAACCTGTGAAGTGTCAAATCCTGCATCCTTAAGGGCGGATTTGCATGGATTAACAGTTCTCTGCACCAGATTGTCAACAAGCTGTTCGAGCTTGGCTCTGGAAAGAGTCATATCCAGATGCTTCGCTCCGGCGGAGTCGGCTGTTACGAATGGAAGGTTGATATTTGTGCTATGGGTTGTTGAAAGCTCACATTTCGCTCTCTCAGCGGCTTCCTTCAGCCTCTGAATGGCCATGGAATCCTTCGAAAGGTCGATTCCCTGCTGTTTCATGAACTCGTCAACCATCCAGTTTATTATTTCCTGATCAAAATCATCTCCGCCAAGGTGGGTGTCACCGTTTGTAGCTTTTACCTCAAATACACCATCGCCGATCTCAAGAATGGATATGTCAAAGGTTCCGCCTCCAAGATCGAAAACCGCTATCGTCCTGTTGGATGATTCTTTGTCCAGCCCGTATGCGAGAGCAGCAGCGGTAGGTTCATTTACTATTCTTTCAACCTGAAGCCCCGCAATTTTCCCTGCGTCTTTCGTCGCCTGTCTCTGGCTGTCGCTGAAATACGCGGGAACGGTAATAACTGCTTTCTCCACCTTTTCCCCCAGGTAGTCCTCAGCGGTCTGTTTCATTTTCTGAAGTATCATTGCGGATATCTCAGGCGGGGAATACTTATTGCCAAGCACTTCCACCAGGACATCTCCATTAGAACCCTCTATAACCGTGAAGGGAACTCTTTCCCTCTCAACTTTCATTTCATTGTATTTGCTGCCCATGAATCTCTTTATTGAGAATATGGTATTTTCGGGGTTGGCCACAGCCTGCCTGCGTGCGACGACTCCCACAAGTCTTTCACCCTGGTCGTTGAAACCGACAACCGATGGAGTAGTTCTGTTCCCTTCGGCATTGGGGATAACGGTAGGTTCACCGCCTTCCATAACAGCTACGCATGAATTCGTGGTTCCAAGATCAATTCCGATGATCTTTCCCATAGTTTCCTCTCCTGTTCTCTTCCTCCCGCAGGGGATTAAGATTCTGTTAATAAATCTTTTCAGCCATTCGGCTTTAAATATCTGTTTCGGGATTGCACCCGATTATTAAATTTCCTGAAAGGCTTCTTTTCCACTCTGATTAAGCATTCAGGCTTCTTTTTTTCTAAATACAGTGGAGCAATCAACATGCCAGAAATCGGAAGACTACTAGGTGGCTGTCCTACAGATATATACAGTTCTTTCAGATGACTGCTGTCCGCATCTTCGCATTATGGGCGTGCTATTGTGGCACATCTTTCGGAATAGTCTTCGGGGTATGCGGGGTATGGTTAAGTAGTATATTAACAAGTTAATATTGGTCCGGGGACACGCAGCAGAACCAAGATTTTAGGGGACACACAGCAGAGCTTGTATGTCCCCGGACACGCAGCAGAGCCAGGGTTTTAGGGGACACACAGCAGAGCCTGTATGTCCCCCGGACACGCACCAGAGCCAGGGTTTTAGGGGACACGCAGCAGAGGCAGGTTTTTAGGGGACACGCACCAGAGCGTGCATGTCCCCGGGATGGAATTATGGACAAGATAATCGTAAGAGGAGCATGTGAGCACAACCTGAAA
>CBDVBK010000011.1:0-57547 GCA_965372215.1 uncultured bacterium
GATTCACATTTCATCTCCTCAGATGCATTACGTAACTTGACGTAACGTTAAACTACGTTATGTTAATCTACGTAATAAGGAGGTGTTGAAATAAATCCTTTCAGGTATGGTCAGGTTGTAAGCGACAGGGATTTCTGCTCGAGACCCTCGCTGCTCAATCAGCTTATGAATTTTGTAAATGCCGGGCAGAACGTGTTCCTGCAGGGCGAAAGGCGGACGGGTAAAACATCTCTTATACACGAATCCGTTAGAAGACTACCCGGTTACAAACTCCTCTACATCGATCTGCTCGAAGTAAAAACCATCGATGATCTGTGCAGGCGGATGATCACATCCATAGTCAGAGCGGAACGGAGGACTGGATTCCAGAGGAAACTTCTGAATACCCTTTCTCATCTCAGACCATCGCTGTCGATTGATGCGGTAACAGGATTTCCAACCGTTTCATTCGATTCGAGAATTGGAATGAAACCGGACACCATCGAAGGAATTCTCGACCTCGTTGCCGAACTCGGCAGGAAAAAGAAGCTTGTCGTTGCCTTCGACGAGTTTCAGGATGTTCTCAATATTCGTGAATCGGCAAAAGCCCTTGCATTACTGAGAAGCAGAATACAGTTCCAGCATAGTATCACCTACATCTTTGCCGGCAGCGTCAGGAATCAAATGAATGGTATCTTCACTGACCCGGAAAGCCCTTTCTTCAAGTCAGCAGCCTCACTGGAGGTGGGACCTATAGATAGCAAAAACTTCGTGCCCTTTCTAAGGAAGAAATTCGCATCAGGCACAAGGGATATTTCAACTGAAACCGTTGATGCAGTCATCCGGATGGCGGGGAACATCCCCGGTGATGTACAGGAACTCTGTGCGTGTATCTGGGACGCGACATCGGCAGGTGAAAATATATCGAATGAGCATCTGGTTCCCGGTTTGAGCATGATATTTGCTCGTGAGAGAAAAGCCTACGAAGCCACACTCATCCAGCTTACCGGACAGCAGCTCAGGTGTCTTATTGTGCTTGCGGAAGCGGACTCTATCAAAACACTTTCGTCAGAATTTCTTGAGAAAACTGGGATCCGAACCACTTCATCGGTTCAGGCAGCTCTCAAGCGTCTCGTTAAACTGAAAATCATCTATAGGCACAAAGGAACTTACAGACTTGCGAATCCCTTCTTCGGATCGTGGTTGATATGGAACGGATACTGAGTAGATTCCTGAGCCCGGCACTTCTATCAGGATACCGCGATTTCCGAACTCTCACTGATTCTGGAACAATGATAAGGATAGATATATGGATAATTCCTATGAAATGCAGAAAAGGTACTTCACGTCTCAGCTGAAGCAGTTCAGAACAAAACCTGAGCTTAACCGGGCCAGGATAGAGGATTGTGAGTATTACCTGGAAATGATGGAGGAGGCCGGTTCACCAGCCGAGTTCAAGAAGAGGATCCAGCAGACCGGGAACATGGTTTCAACAGCCAGGGCTGAAAGTTACGACAGATACGATAACAGGGCTTTCACTTATGAAGAGCTGGGACAGGAGAGAAAGGCTGAAGAGGACAGGCTCCGGCTTGAGATTATCGAATCGGCTGAAAACCACAGTGAACTAAGTCAGAAACTCGAGGAATTTGAGCAGAACACTGAATTGGCCTTCAACGAGAACAAAGCAATAAACGCCCTGGGTTCGATTATTAACGCTCTTTTTCATCTGAACACCGATGGGGCGGATTCAAATGATGAAGAGCGATCATTGATTAAATTTCAGACGTACTGGAAACTGATGAATGAAGCTGATCCGGATGTCTCCTGGGAGAAGATCATGACTTATAAACCATACAGAGACCGCATCATTTTCACTGATGAACAGATGGCAGTGCTTGAAAACAAATTCATGGAGGTGTGCGATGGACTCCACAGTTAAGCAGATCCTGGACAGTTTCCGCTTCTCCATCGATAACTACGCTTCCAGTCTTGGTCCATCTAATAAAAAACTGCTGCGGTCTAAGGAACTCCTTGAATTCCTCTACGCGAAGGCAGATGAAGGTGCTGATATGACCGCGATAAGCATGGACCCCTGTTTCGCGGAAGTAGCCGCCCTTATGGGAGAGCTTGCCGCTGAACCTGCCTTGCCCCCGGAAGAGCAAGATTCCATAAGAACCGGGGGAGATTCCTCATCGGACGGAGAGATCCCTCCCGCGAGTATTGCCGCTGCCGGTTACCACATGGCTTACGATTCCATGGGTCCAGCTGCGAGGGAGAAACAGGGCAGGTATTACAGCAGGATATTCGAACTTGAAGAACAGGCTGAGAACGCCGTTCACTTCAATACTATGATGGTTGAAGACGGGGTTCTTTTTGAGATGAGCAGGGAACCGCTTATTGAGGCTGCAAAGGAGACACTGAAGCAGGCTGAAGGAATTCATTCACCGACTGTTGTCTACCAGCAGAAACATGTAATGAAGACTTATGCAGAGGTTGAGACTATTGCCGAGCTTGAATTCCAGGGTACTCTCATGGCGGAACTTTCAAATGTAGAGCACGAATGGGATGCCCTTTACATTGAGGTTATCGGTCTTTTGCCAGCCTGTGCTCAGGCAATAGAGGCGTTCGGACCAACGGATGATAATGTGGCGAAAATAAGGAACAGCCACAGGTTCATGCCGGAATTCATGGGCATTACCTGGGACGAGGTTTTTGCCGACCCCAGATACCTTCTGTTCTGGAACAATGTCTTCTGGCCTAATGTGCCTGCCGAAAAAAGAGCGTCATACGGAGTGAACAGTGCCGAGGGCTGGAGGGACCTTTTGAAGGAAAAATTCTACGATCCCTATGTAAAGGAAGAACCTGTTTCGGAAGCTGATCCATCAAAGGCGCGGATCAGGTTCTGGAGAAAAGAACACCCCGTTCATGAAACCCTTGACCTCCTGAATGATCCTCCAAGGCCGGTGATAGAGAGGAATTAATCATGCATTTCATTCCAGGAGGGTTACCGGATCCGGTTCGACAAGAAGGAATGGTATAGCCTCTTCTTCGGCAACACTTAAATTCCTGACTTCTATCTCGTAGCAGTACGTATCTTCTGCAGGTAATTCATCTCCATCAAATTCAACAAGCCAGTTTTCAGGATCATCCGTCCAGGGACGCTCAAAAACCATATGCCCATCGCCTATCGGACCGTTCCAGAGCAGCGTCTGGCATAGAGAAAACCGCAATGGCTCAATCCCGGTGATATATGTCCAGCCTCTAATCGTATATTCCACCTGGACCACGATCTCTTCTTCGCCATTACATGGAATCTCCCACATATCCGCATGAAATCGACGTGTTTCAGGTACCGCGCTCAGGAAGTCATCCTCCGAATCGAAGTGTGACCTGTAGACATCGGCAGGGCATAGTCCATGCCTGACAACTGTTTCGCTTCCTCTCCCGCACCTGTGAATGTGAAAGACGGAATCGGCTGATGGATTGTACGATTCAGTTGCTTCATCAGGGTTGTTGATATCGATAGGATATCCACCGATCATGCTTCGGGGTTCCGTTAAAACTCCGTTGACCCGGAAGAATTCCAATTCCCTTGTTTCTTCCGGAACCACTCCCAGATCAAGACATATGAGGATGTTACACCCGGAGACAGGTGGAATGAGCGTAAAGTTTTCGCAGACCACATAATCCCAGTACGCAGGGATGGAAACAGTTTCGTTCTCGATGAATACAGGTAGGATTGTTGCATACCACGATTTAAGCACTGCAAGGTTTTCTGATGATTCTCCTTCTACCAGGCCGCTGCTGTCCGCTCTGTAAACCGGGCAGAGCCAGGAAGCGTACGAATAACCAGCTATAGAAAGAATCATAAAAATCACTCTAAGACTCATTTGCACCCTCCTCCGTTTATAGAGATGAAATGTCAGGATTACAGCCTTATTCTAAAGATGCAGGGAGTAATGAACAACAAGCTTGAAAGCTCATCAGCCCTCCAGGTTTCAGGGTTGATGAATATCTTATCAGTACCGGGTGGTTCGATGAATATATGTATGGTTACAGATTACTTTTCACCAGAAACGGATACAGAACCTATCAGCTGATCATGAGCGGAGATTCAGGAGGATCATCCGTTTTGTGAAGTTGAAAAAGGATCCTTCAATCCTGCAGAAATACACTCCCGGACAAACATGGCGCCCGCCGTCATCAGTTCCGTTCCAAACCGTGGAATAAGAACCTGACTCCATTGGTTTATCAGCAGGAGTTGTCACGATTCTGCCGAAAATATCATAGATCGAAAGAGACACGGTTTCATCAGTTCCTGACGGAACATCAAATGTAATTGTTGTAAAATAGCTGAATGGATTGGGATAAATATGAATATTGGACAACTCAGGAGTCATACCGGATCGCGGCTGCGAGATCGATGTTTCCGAACTCAGTTTTATCAGATAGATATTGTATTCCCCCGCATAATAATCGTACGTATTCCCGGCAACGATGAAACCGCCATCCGTGGTCAAATCTACCGATCTGCCCTGATCAAGATCATCCCCTCCGACAGTCATTGACCATACGGTATCACCATTGTCATCTGTTCTGATAAGCCAGACATCGAAATTACCGGCTCCGAAGGATTCAGTGTAACCGGCGACAATATACCCGCCATCGCTGATCTGCTGAACTGAACAACCGCAGTCTTCTTCAGCTCCGCCGAAAGTTCTCGTCCATTCGCTTTCGCCATCGCTGTCGGTTTTCACCAGCCAGACATCGTAATCCCCTGCTCCGAAGGATTTGGTATCACCTGTTATAATGTATCCTCCATCATCGGTCTGCCGGACAGAATGACTGCGCTCAGAGTTACTTCCTCCGAAAGTTTTCGTCCATGATGAAATACCGCTGCTGTCGGTTTTGATCAGCCAGAAATCACTGCTTCCCGCTCCGTAGGAATAGGTGTCGGCGAGAACGATGTAACCGCCGTCACCGGTCTGCTGAACGGACATACCATTATCGGTATTCTCCGTTCCGAATGTTCTTGTCCATTCGGAATTTCCGTTGGAATCCGTTTTTATCAGCCAGACATTCCATCCTGCAGCGAAGGAAGGTTGCATCATGCCGGTGATGATGTATCCACCGTCCGTAGTCTGCTGTACCTCTGTGGCCCAGTCCCAGAATGATCCACCGAATGTTTTTGTCCATAGAGTGCTGCCTGCACTATCGATCCTGATGAGCCAGATATCAAAACCGCCTGCTCCATAGGAGCTGGTCATACCGGTAATGATGTATCCTCCGTCTGTAGTCTGTTCTACTGAGAACCCGCGATCCTCTCCGCCGCCACCGATGGTCTCTGTCCACAGGATATTGCCTTCGCTGTCGGTTTTGATGAGCCAGACGTCGAAATTGCCTGCTCCGAAGGAGTCCGTATCGCCGACAATGATATATCCACCATCCGTGGTCTGCCGGACGCACCGGCCGAATTCAAAGATGCCTCCGCCGAATATCCTTGTCCACTGTACTTCAGGCTCAACCTGAGCTGACGAAATCGAGGTTAGCAGCATTAATGAACTGAGTAGAAGGATTATTCTTGCCTGCATCTATCCTCTCTTCTATGCTAAGGAAATGGGGCCAGGTCTTAAATCAGCATTTTGTCGATTCATGTGTTCTGGGGATAGTATACTCAATTCCAGGATAATAGAGTTTCCAGATAGATCAGTTTTAACATAGTTGAGTTCAAGTATGACCCGTATATCACCCCGGCTTCTGTGGATTTCCCAGGAGCTGCATGCTTTAATCATGTTTCTATCTGTAGAATTCTGAACAAAAGCAACAGTACACTAGAAAATCGCATAGAGGAAAGGCGCCAGAACTGATCCCTGTGCAAATATAATTATCAGGCTGAGCAGCAGCAGCACCACTATAATCGGAGCCAGCCACCACTTTTTACGAACCTTGAGAAAATCCCAGATCTCTTTTACATGTCCCATATCATTTTTCCATCCTAATAAGGTTTATCAGGTCTGCTGCAGGGTCCATCATCATCGACAGTCAGCCAGTAAGATACTGTTTCTTTGTGGGAACGAATATGGAGAGGATCCTTTCCAAGAAGACGCATTATAAGCCCTGTGGGAACAACAGCGATAAAAAACACAAGTGTGAGAAGAACATTCGTCATAACAAAGCCCATGATGGCAGCCAGCTTCATCCAGTATTTTTCCAGAGGTCCCAGAATTCCGGGGAATAGAAAGGTGATAAACAGAAAAGAACCCGATAATCCTGCAGTAAAGGGCCATACAGACTTATTTCCAAGGTAGAGCAAAAGCGCCATAACAGCAAAAGCCCCTGACATTGTCAGACCGAATTTCCTCTGTATGCGTATTTGTTTCATAATGATATTCTCATCAGTCCAGTTCGTATAACTTTCTCCAGTCTTTGTCTTCCGACAGTTCAGGCTGTTCGATCTTGCGGAGCAAGCAGTTACCAAGAGCGAGCATATCCATCCCGGTTCGCATAAAACAGAGATATGCGTCCTGTGGTGAGCATACGATCGGTTCGCCCCTTACATTGAAGCTCGTGTTTATAATTATTCCGTAGCCCGTTTTCTGCTTGAATTTCGAAATCAGACTGTGATATCTCGGATTGTGTCTACTGTCTACAGTTTGAATGCGGGCAGAGTAGTCGACATGAGTTATTGCCGGAATATCCGATCTCGGAATTCTCAACTTTTCCATCCCGAAAAGCTGTTTTCCATCTTCACTCACATCGTTCCTGTGGTCTCTGCGGACAGGCGCAACAAGAAGCATGTACGGGCTCGGTTCTCTGATCTCGAAGTATTCTTCTACATCCTCAATGAGTACCGATGGAGCGAAGGGTCTGAAGGATTCCCGATATTTGATTTTCAGGTTCATTAATGACTGCATTTCAGGATTTCTGGCGTCTCCGATAATTGATCTGTTTCCGAGAGCTCTTGGTCCGAATTCCATTCTTCCGGAAAACCAGCCGATGACTTTGCCATTTAAAAGGGCATCGGTTACTTCTTCTGAAGTACTTGTATCATCAAGCCTTCTGTATGGATAGTCTTTCTTCTGGAGCCAGGATTCGATTTCATCATCACTCCAGCAGGGCCCCAGATATGATCCGTTCTGGATGTCGTTTACACCATCAGCTTCCCTGTTATTACCCAGGATCTGGTGCCATACGAAGAGAGCGGCGCCCAGAGCCCCCCCTGCATCACCTGCTGCAGGCTGAATCCAGATAGCATCGAAGATGCCTTCTCTCAGGATTTTACCATTCGCAACACAGTTCAGCGCGACTCCTCCGGCAAGGCAGAGATTTTTCTGCCCGGTTTTCCTTCTTACGTGCCTGACTGTTCTAAGGACAACTTCTTCGGCAACGGCCTGAACAGATGCAGCCAGATCCATATCCCTTTGTGTAATGTTCTTCTCTGGTTTTCTAGGTGGCCCTCCGAAGAGTTCGTGGAATCTTTGGGAAGTCATGGTAAGCCCCTGGCAGTAGTTGAAATACTTCATATTCAATCTGAAGCTGCCGTCCTCTTTCAGGTCCATGATATTATCGAGTATTGTCTGTACGAAACGAGGTTCGCCATATGGCGCGAGGCCCATGACCTTGTATTCACCGGAGTTTACTTTAAAACCTGTGTAGTATGTGAACGCAGTGTACAGGAGCCCCAGACTGTGAGGGAAATGTAACTCATGCATGAGCTTTATTTGATTGCTCTCGCCGATTCCCCATGAAGCGGTTGCCCATTCACCGACGCCATCCATTGTTATGACAGCAGCCCTGTCAAAGGGACTCGGGAAGAATGCTGATGCTGCGTGTGATTGATGGTGTTCGGGATAGAACAATTTTCCGTTGAATCCCTCAAGATTATTTCGGATGCGATCTCCCATCCAGAGTTTTTCTTTCAGCCAGAGGGGCATTGATTTCAGAAAGGATGGAAGACCTGCTGGCGCAAATGACAGATATGTCTCAAGTAATCTTTCGAACTTCAGAAAAGGTTTGTCATAAAAGGCAGCGTATGTAAGTGAATCCGCGGTTATACCGCCTTCTTCAAGGCAGTAATTAATAGCATTTTCAGGGAATCTGTGATCGTGCTTCTTCCTGGTGAAGCGTTCTTCCTGAGCTGCCGCAATAATTTTGCCATTGTGAACCAGGCATGCTGCTGAATCATGGTAGAAAGCGGAAATTCCGAGTATCCAGACGTCGATTGAAATCCCCCATTAGAGTTGTGAAAAAATATCATGTTAGTTAAATTCAGTACTTCAATGAATAGATACCGGTTTCCTGAAGCAACTACAATGAATGGGAAATATAATGAAGAATCATGAACTGAGCGACGCAACTGTCAGAGTCATAAGAATTATCGCTATCTCATCTGGTTGTCTGCTTTTGCTGGCTGCAATGCTCTCGAATATAATTGGATTAAGCACCAGTGCCGGCTTGAGCTTGAATCAGGTCTATTTTGCTGTTGCTGGTATTATTCTGGTAATCAGCGGGTTTCTCGGTCGCCGATTCCCGGGATTTTACTCAGGTACAGCAAAGATACTTCTCAATATCGTTATTGCTGTGGTTTTAGTTGAATTTCTATCCCTTGCACTTGTTAAGGTGATCGATTCCGATAGATTCAATATCAGAGCCAGGAAGATCGAGGAGGGTCATCTTGATGAGCTTGAGCATATGGTTGTATGCGGTCGATATGCGCCTTTTGTCGTATGGAGATCTAATCCCATCATAAATTGTGATTCAATTACAATCAGTGAAGATGGCTACCGCTTAACTCCCGGGGCTTCACCTTCGCGCGATGGCGATGGCGATGGCGATGGCGATGGTGGTGGGGATGCTTTCAAAATATTCATGCTGGGTGGTTCAGCGATGTGGGGTGCGGGTGTATCTGATTCATGCACGATAGGGGCATACCTGCAGAGGGATTTGAGTGAGTTGAGTGACAGGCCCGTAGCAGTGCACAATCTGGCTCAGGTTGGACATTCCTCTACGCAGGAGCTGATTGAACTGATGCTGCAGCTGAGAAACGGCAATATACCTGATCTGGTGATATTCTATGATGGTTTCAATGATGTGTGTTGTAGTTACGAGAATGGTGTTGCAGGAGTTCACGCTTCAATGGGACCGATTTCAGGAAGGGTCGAGGGAACAGCCAAGGCTCTGGGGATTCTGCCAGTATGGGAAATTTTGCTAAGCAAAACAAATATGTGGCTTCTTATAACGTCGCTTCAAACAAAGGGAATTTTGCCGGAAGAAACGCAGGAAGTCCCCACTTACAGAACAATGGGGGTAGATTGTGATTCGCTTACCTCGGAAATTGTCAGTATCTACTATGGTAACTGTCGAGTTGTAGAAGCGCTTGCTGATTCTTACGGATTCGATTACCTGATTGTCTGGCAGCCGACTATCTGGAGTGGAGACAGGCATCTTACGGATCAAGAGAAGGAATATGTCGAAGTCGAGGATCCATTTTTCCCATGGGGAGCAGATCCAGCGTTCAGGGAGTTGCTTGAAGCAAGCTATGACCTGTATGAAGAATCAATAACTGATTCGACTCGATACTTCTCATTCAGAGACATTTTCGATGGAATTGAATATGAAGTGTACATAGATTATTCCGGATCACATATCACAGCAAGAGCTAACGAGATGATTGCGGACACACTTGTCAGAATGATATTAGAAACAGATATACTTCTTTCAAATGACATAACAATATCTGACAATTGATGTTCCCCGGATTTGGATTTATATAAGGAAATCGTATAAGTGAAACTAATCCAACCTCGATCTTGGGAAACCAGCAAAGCCAGAACTCGAGGCTCCTGGGAATTCCCAGATAACTATCCTTTTTCAGGTCCATGATATTATCGAGTATTGTCTGTACGAAACGAGGTTCACCATATGGAGCGAGGTACTGTCACTTGTCAGGTATATATATTTACAATTGCATATTCGAAATCGGTAGATTCGATTCTAAATTAAAAGAGGTTCATCAACTATGAGATTAAGAAGAGATCGACGTAAGAATCGTTCAGAAATACCAATGGAAGCTGTGAAAAAGCAGCTTGAACAAATTGCACGTGAAGGAGGCTTCAAGGCAGCTCTGTTGACTACCGAAGATGGTTTTGCTGTGGTCGACATAGAATCTAAACTGGATTCCAGTTCACTAGCCGCGTTAGCTGGTTTCGTTTGGACAGTGAACATGAACGTCCTTGACCTTACAGGATTTGAGAAAATTGATCAAATAACTATGAGCGGACCAACAGGTGATTCTGTCATCTGCCAATCCTTTGAAGTTATGGATCAACCTGTTGTCCTTATTGTTATTGCCAGCGTAGACTCAGCATATCGTGAGCTGACTGATCGCGCAGTGGAGGGAATTAAACGTATCCTGATGTAGATAAGACAGAACAATATCAAAGGGTATGGAAAAAGAACGGGGAACAAACCTTTTCAATATTGAGGATGTTAAATCAGATATTCCTGTAATTCTATCCAGCGGTTACAGTCAAGTAGAAGTTAGCGATAACATTCTGCATAACCAGCACAGACTAACAGTATTGACATACCTCCGGATGCCTGTGCCTGAAAGAATAGAGGGTCTGGGTTATATTAGATAAACATCGGATTCCCCTTAGCCAGTAAATGCAACCGGAACCTTTGATGAGCCATAGTAGTTAAAACTGCATATTTCACCAGGTTACGTTACGAAAAGGATGGGCTTAATGCAGCTTCTTGTTTACATGTTTCTTATCTGTGCTATGAAACCCCTTGTGCTTCCGGAGCAGGACATACTGCATTACGAGTTGTCACTTGATGTGGATATTGCGGAAGAGTGGCTGGACTGTACGATTGAAGTGACATTTATAGCTTATTCCCCGGATTCCGCACTGGATTTGCATCTGATAGGCTTTGAGGTGGGAAGTGTGGTGAGTCCCCGGGGAGAGCTGGATTACTTGCGTCTGGGAGATACTCTCAGCATCGCTTTACCTGAGGGAATTAATCCCGGAGATACCTGCTGCGTTGAAATCGAGTATCATGGGCATCCCCTGGCTTACTCGGGACAGGAGTATATGATCGCCGGTGTGACCTTCATCGATGGCGGTATGTATTCCGTCGGCATGGAACCCGGTTGCGGCGGTTACCTGTATCCCTGTATCGACGCTATCTCCGAGAAAGCCTCATATACCTTTCATATAACTGTTAGCAGAGGGCTCTGGGGGATTGCGAACGGCAGCCTCACCGAGATCGATGAAACAGGGGAAAGGCTGACCTATCACTGGGACCACCCCGAAGAGATTTCAACTTACCTGGTAGCTGTTGCGGTTGGTGAATTCGAAATGCTGGAAGATCCGGAGGAGGACTGGATATGTCACTGGATAAGCCCCGATATGAGTCAGGATGGAAGAGATGCCCTTGCAAGAACAGGGGATATTGTGGATCTTTACGAAAAGCTCTTCTGCCCCTATCCATGGTCCGGGGGTCTGGGATGCATTGAGATCGCTGAAGGCGGAAACGAGCATAACACAAAGATTTACATTTCACCTTTATACTTCGATTACTCCGCCGATTTTGCTCTGGGGGTGCTTGTACACGAGATCGCCCATCACTGGTGGGGGAATTACGTCACCGAAGCGGAATGGTCGGAAATCTGGCTGGGGGAATCATTTGCCACCTACAGTGAAACTTTCTGGCTTGAGGAGGAGTTCGGGCCTGACAGTGCCCATGCAAGGCTTCAAAGGGACCTTTTGGGATACTTCTGGAGTGGTGAGACATCTCCCATAGTACCAGCAAAGGGTTACCTCTGGACACACACTGTATACAACAAAGGTTCGTTTGTTCTTGGAATGCTGCGCAGAACAATGGGCGATCTG
Source organism: uncultured bacterium (assembly GCA_965372215.1). Lineage (GTDB taxonomy): Bacteria > Fermentibacterota > Fermentibacteria > Fermentibacterales > JCC-6 > Aegiribacteria. Next base: position 11,874 of record CBDVBK010000011.1, read on the forward strand.
GCCTTCTTCGATACTCTGGAGTTATACCTTTCCAGGCATGCTTTCGGCTCGGTTACCACTGATGACTTCAGGAGAGCTGCTGAGGATGCTTCAGGGCTGAAACTGGGCTGGTTCTTTGATCAATGGGTCTACGGTCACGGTTATCCCTGTTACGATCTGGATTACAGTATCGATACCCTGCCGATGGGTGGTGCTGAGTTTGCCTTCTCCCTGAATCAGACACAGCCTGACTACTGGCCCACTTTCAGAACATCACTTGAACTGCTGGTTTCAGACAGCACCAGCGATACACTGGTGACCATCATGAACGACAGCAGGATCTTTGAGGATACACTCCTTCTGACATTCATCCCCGATTCGATCATCCTGGATCCCGAGGGTTTCGTCCTTCACTCGGATTCATCCGGAGGGAGAATTTCGTATCATTGCAACGTGAACATGGTGCGCTGGGTGGGAACAGAACCCATTTACGTTATCCCTACTGTGGAAGCGGATACAGCGATACAGAAGCAGATATGGGAATACGTGGGGGAGTTAAGGGACAGATTCGATCCGGATGCCATGATTTTGACCGACAGGGAAGTGCTTTCAGAGGGAATATGTGAGAAGACACTTTTCATATACGGAACGCCCATGGGTAACTTGTGGCTTCGTAAGTACTTCGCCGAACTGCCATTCAGTGTAAAACCGGGTGTGATCACGGCAGGGGAGAGGTTCACGGGAGCCGGCCTGCGCCTGATAGCATCATGGAATCATCCGGAGAATCCGCTGGAGCATGTGGTCATTTACACCGCTGCCGATCCGGCGGATATAATTCATATCAATGGTCTGTATCACGGACCTTCCTGCTTCACCATCGGCAGGGACAGCCTTGTTCTGGCCACCGGAAGTTACTTCTCTTCCGATACATCATTTACGGAAATATTACTGGATTCACTTCCTAAAGCGCCTTCGAAGCGTACAGTTCGCCAATTCGAAAATTCTGTGGATTTCCCAGGAAGTAAATACTTTTGGTGCCGCGGTTTCCGGCAGAATATCATCAAGGATTCACACTGCAGAACATGCATATGGCGAGATAACCATTTACCCCTCTTCTTCTTGTGAGTACTCAGGTTGTAAAGAATAACATGAATCTCATGATCCTATGTTCACAGTTCAATAATTACCGCGAATCCTCTGAAATTTGCGCCATTCTTTATACAGAATGTTTCACCTGTTGAGTTGCTGTCTATGTTTATGTATACTTATAATTAAGGTTATATGATAACACTTTGCCAACTTCAAAGCTGGGATATCTCACAATAATTATCAGGTATGTTTAACTTAACACAATCGAGAGGAGGCTTTAGTATGTTACCTTTTATCGTTCTGGCATCTATGTTAACGAATGTATGGCCATATAGTAGTACTCCGTGGGTAACACAATCAACTAATATCACTACCGATTTTTGCGTGATTGACTATGATCTTGATGGAGATCCGGATCTTGTATTCTGCGATTACTCATATCCTTCTGGTGGTTCAGTCACCTTGTATCGTAATGATAATGGTTATTTGAACGGACCTGTCTGGGAATCGATCTGGATTGGGGGATGCAACTGCATTACGGGGGGTGATTATGATAATGATGGTGATGTCGACATCGCTGTTGGTGTTATTAACATCGAACCACATGATGGAAACAATGTAATCTTTAAGAATCTTCTCATGGAGGGTTCTATAAACCCCTTCACTCTAAACCCCGTCTGGACTTCAAGCGATTGCAGGGATGCTGTCCAGATAGAATTCTTTGATATAGACAGCGATGGTATGCTTGAATTGATTGTTGGCAATATGGACAGCAGGATATGCTGCTACCAGAACGATTCCTTCTCTGGACTTGCTACAGATCCCGCAGATCCTTTCAATACAAACCGTGGTGCATATGATCAGAGAGGGTTTGCAATCAGCAGCTTCTGGTTCGATCTAAGTTATTCTCAATTCTTATATTCCTCTATATCTCATCTCATATGCTGTTGGGGATACGAGCGTTCTACGAGAGTTTATGAGAATATTGATGATTGGATTACTCCCTCTTTCAATCCAGCGTTTCCTGATTGGAGTAGTGATACCCGAGAAAGTGGTTTCCAATATATCTGTACTGACCTTAATTCGGACAACTATATGGATTGGCTGTCTTTTTCCGATAGTAAAATCTATTGGGGTTTATCGGATGATTTTGAATTCATCCCGCATGAAACAGATAGTGTTTTTGTATCTCTTTTACACCGGTACGCTAATGTCAATGTTGCCAGGTTGGATATAGATAATCCAGATTACATATATCTCGCTCTTGCTGGAAGAGGTTATTCTAATCCTGGTTCCATCTCCAATTACAATGCTGAAGACATGCTCTATTTTGTAGACAGCTGGACAGGTACTATCAACCCCAAACTAGTATGGACAAGTGATGAATGCATACCTTCACTTGCAGTTGGCTTTTCTGATTTTGATCCGGATTACGAAGAACTCGAACTGATGGTTATATCAACAACTCTTCAGGAGTCCAATCAGACTTTCTTCCTTGCCAGACCTCCCTATGAAGTAGTTTCTGTTATTCTGAATAATCTGCTGCTTCAACCAGATGATTACCATGTTGATCTTGAGGACGGTCAGGTTTCCTTAATTGGAGGAACCCAGGGCGATCGAATAACAATCAGGTACACTGTGACCTACGGTAATGATCTCATAGTCGCAAGGAGTGGATGCAATGCTGTGTATTACCATGATTAGACTGAAAATGAGTTCTGTTCTATTTATTTTGATTACGCTTTTTGGAATCGCTGGTGATTTATCTGCTGAAATAGACCATGTTCCCTTAGAATTCGGTTTCCACAATATGTTAAGTAATTGGCATGACTATTACGATGTATTTTATACATGCCTGGAAAAAGGAATTACGGTTCATTCTGTGGAGTTTGAATGGAGGGAGGATCGAATCCCTGGACATTACTACTGGGGAAGGTCTGACAGCATCGTGGTGGCTGCACACGATGCAATGACTGCTACTGGTATATCCATCGAACTCCGATGCAGATTTGATGTAGACATTTGTTCTCCTTTATGGGCTCCTTTTCCTGAAAAGATTTGGGCTGATCCATTTTGGATTGTACGGATTTCTGAATACGAATATTACTCAGAGATGCTTGCTTATCTGGAGTTGTTTCTTGAAAGGTATAGACCTGGAGGTATTCTTGCACAGGAGTACGGTTGGGGTTCGGATTGGGGTATAACAAGTTTCGATATATTCGGTGAAATGGACAGAACATGGTATGCAGTAAACGACGACGGTTATCCATTGCATCCTGACGATATGCCTTTATTCGAACTTGCACAGCTCTATTCGGAATACAGAGATGCTCTCCAGCTGATCGAACCATCTGCTTCGATAGCTTTCAGTACTTCAAGTACACCTTTCGGTGAAAATGAGGATGATTTTCCCAGGCTTCAATCAGAAGCACAATACGTAGCATTTGTCAATAATATCCGTTTTTACTTGGAGATAATATTAGGTAAAGCTCCTCTTGATGAGTTCGACTGGCATACATTTATCCTTTGGAATGATCCTCTGAATCCAGGTATTTATAGTCCACCACCAAACTCCAACTGGGCTGAAAAGAGTTTCCATGCTCGTGCTGGTTTAATTGAAAGTCTCTTCAGAGACGTCGAGACTGATATATCTACTCTTGAAGGCGCTTCCACCTGCTATTGGACTTATATTCGGAGTTCCGGGGTTGAAATGAGTCACCGGAATCATATCATATTCCAGTTATCCTGCCTTACCGAAATCTCATACAAGGGGAAAACCCGAGTCCTAGTATTCGACTCGACAATAGATGATGATGTTACCAGTGACCTGGGTGAATACTACACACAGTTCGAGGAATGGTGGGACAGCTCCCTCCAGCCTGAGGATTACGTACTGGATGTTTACGGTAGAATGACAAGTCTCCTCACAGGGCACTATTGTATAGACCGAATTGAGAACAATGTAGGCTTGAACACTATGATAAGGTTCGTCTATTATGATCCCGTGTCTGGTACAAGAACACACTTGATTAGAGCAAGGTTCGATACTCAAACAACTGAAGACTATGTTTTCCCTGTGATGACAGATGAAGTATTGGTATATAGAATGCTGCAAGAGCCATACTTGCTCAATTGTACAGCGAACGTTTGCAGCCTACCACCTGGTCTTGATTGGGATATCATCTGGTTGAAAGAAGTCGAGGAAATCACCGACAGTGATAACCGCCTTTGTTTCCGAGTGCTCGGAGCAAACCCCTGCCAGGAATCGATTACCTTTCAATTATCCTCGGATTTTGAAAATGTTGAGAATGTGCTTGTTTTTGACATTACCGGAAGATGCCTGAGTACTGTTCCGGTTGAGCACTCAGGAGAAATGAGTAGCGCTGTAATGATGATAGGAATTGGTGGAATAGATTTACCTTCCGGGACTTACTTCGTATCTCCGGAGGGTCATATAGGGATGGTTCGGAGATTCACTGTTCTCCGATGACTTAGTGAAATCAGGTACTTAGGATGTAATTATCTGTGGTGTGTGATCGTTCTGTAGGTGGAGAATGTTCTGATGTATTCTGAGGGTTTACAGGAAGATCGATATTCCTACTGGATTCTTCTGCACAGAAATGAAACAGACCATAGCCGCCACGTCCATGGTTTTTCTATAAGTTGCAGAGCAGTAGTGAGATTAGGATTAGCTGATTCCCGGATCTGTGCCCATAAAGGTTTAAGCCCGGTGACGCCCCAGGATCCAACTTCTTCAAATCCCTCCGGTATCTCTCTGAAGGCAATAGCATAAGTTGCGTCATCAATGGATCCAGTAGTTTCCATGTGCCCGGAAATGAACGGGTTTAGCGGCCATGAAATGGTTCCTTCCGGTGCATAGTACCCTGGCTCGCAGGGGAAAACGTTATGCCAGCTTACTGTTCCAGCGGTATCAGGTATGGCCTTGAATGTATTGAGGATACCACCCGTCCATCCTCTGTGATATACCGCTTCGCCTGTCTGTAACAGGGAAAGGGAGAGAGGAAGCAGAAGAAGGTATCTCAGTTTTCTTTGCTTGAACAGTAGAAGCAATCCAAGGATTGACGGAATGAAGACGACCACCAAAAGAGGTATCAGATACCTTGACTGGAAGTTATCGCTTCGCATGATGAGAAAGAAAAACGGTATCGTTCCCAGAAGAAAAGGAGTGAGCTTCTCTACAGATCGAGTTTTCTCTCGAAAAAGATTACCTGTGAAAGCGAATAAACCCACAGATGCCAAAGGTCCTATAAGCACAATTGTGAGATAACTGATCCCCAAGAAGCAATTGCGACCGAGAATTAAGATCGTGCCTGCCGGCTGTTCAATAAGCAAATGGAATTGCAGGATCTGCCGCTTCATCTCAGTGAAGTGAATAATGTAATGAGGAAACAGGAGAACAATTGCTCCAGCTGCGAAGAATATCATTCGAACCATATCTGTCCACTGTGCTCTGTCACCCGCCCTGAAGTCATGGACCCAGCAGAAAAAAGTTATCAGCAGTATCAGAGGTAGAGCAGTCACTGCCAGTAGTCCTGTGGAGAACAGATCGGGAAAAGCGGTAAGAACAGAAGCTGATATTAAAACAAGAAGTATCGATATGCTCCAGATACGTTTCATCCAGGAATCAGATGGCGCGGTACTGGCAATAATAAGAAATGCCGGTAGAATGAGAACAACTGCTGTTGGGCGTGAGCCGATAAGGAGAGCTATCCAGACTGCCAGACGGAGTGTATCCCTGTTGCCACTCCTGTAGAGCATGCAGGCTCGAAAAAGTCCTGCCAGAGAAAAGAGAATGAGAACTTCCGGAGTAAGCTCCATGGAGTCAATCAGGAGGATTACAGATGACAACAGAGTTAGTGAAGCAACGAAAATGACTAATTTTTGTTTTCCCGGAATTAGCTGCCTTGTTCCGCTGGCAATGAGACCGGCAGCAGCAAGACAAGCCATTAAATTAAAGAGCCGAAGGATGTCAGGTGCGCTTTCACCAAACCCGAGTCGAAGTAGTGCCTCAAGGGTGAAAGGATTTATAAGCCCGTAGAGCATAAATGTAGATGAGAAGTGTCCTTCAGAAGCCAAACGGGCTCCAGCACCGATTGTGAATAGAGAATCTGCATAAAGAGGAGATGCGTGAAAAGAAGCTGCGTATAAAAACCAGAATGCAAGAAAAATGATTGCCACTATAACCGGAATAGTAAGATTGTTGATTTTCATAGGGTTCAATTCCTGCTCTGCTTTTAATGGGAAATACGGTTGAATATACGAAAATGTGGTATTAAAACAACATACGATGTTACTTCAAGAAAAGGAATTACTGTTTTGCCAGCCGTAATCGTTGACTCCATGTTTAAATCCATACCTTAGACAGCTTGAAAACCTCACAGAATATTAACAGAAGCTAAAAATATATTAACTAACAAGAATATAACTACTACTATTGAGGGCCTCTTGTCAAAACGCTTTGTATCCAATAATACACCATTTTCATTTTGAATTCCAAGGATCTGAATAACGTAGAGTTGTATTCGATTTTGGAGGAGGTAATGGACAGGTTCAATCCGGAAGCTATGATTTTGACCGACAGGGAAGTGCTTTCAGAGGGAATATGTGAGAAGACACTCTACATATACGGAACGCCCATGGGTAACTTGTGGCTTCGTAAGTACTTCGCCGAACTGCCATTCAGTGTAAAACCGGGTGTGATCACGGCAGGGGAGAGGTTCACGGGAGCCGGCCTGCGCCTGATAGCATCATGGAATCATCCGGAGAATCCGCTGGAGCATGTGGTCATTTACACCGCTGCCGATCCGGCGGATATAATTCATATCAATGGTCTGTATCACGGACCTTCCTGCTTCACCATCGGCAGGGACAGCCTTGTTCTGGCCACCGGAAGTTACTTCTCTTCCGATACATCATTTACGGAGATATTACTGGATTTACTTCCTAAAGCGCCTTCGAAGCGTACAGTTCGCTAATTCGAAAATTCTGTGGATTTCCCGGGAAGTACATACTTCTGGTGTCGCGGTTTCCGGCAGAATGGTATCGAGGATACACACTGCAGAACATGCCGGAAGGTTCTACATGTAACTCGTCGGAAAGAGTGATGTTCGTATCTACTACTGAATTTCGCTTAATATTTCAGAAATCCTGGATGTAAGAGGTGGCAGATCATTCTTTGCGGTGATCCATACAGTATCAACATCAACACCGAAATAGTCATGAACCAGTTTATCCCTCATCCCGGCAATATCCTGCCAGGGAATATCCGGATACTTACTTCTAATATCAGGTGATATCCTCTTCGCTGCTTCACCGATAATTTGCAATTGTCTGATAACACCATCCTGAAGAAGAGAAGTTTCTTTGAATGTGTCTTCTGTGATATCAGAAAGATAACCCTCTATGACAGCAATTGAGTCAAGGATGTGCCTCAGAAAAACGTTGTCATCCCACTTTTTCATAGATGACCCGTTCCTCACTTAGAATTCTATCTCTGAGATAGGGACTGAGGGCTCCTTCAGTTAAGAGATCAACTTTTCGCCCCATTGATTCAGAAAGTTCCCTTTCCATTTGAACTATTTCAAAAAGTCCCCTGGGTGATGAAAATGAAACAAGCAGATCAATGTCACTTGTAGCGTCAGCATCCCCTCTTGCAAAAGAGCCAAAGAGAGCTATTCTAACAGCTCCGTGCTTAAGACAGATATCCAGAAGTTTTGAGATTTCAAGTTTCTGAATCAAAAATTCCTCCCTGATACTATGCTACTATCCATTAGCAAAATAACAAATTCAATAATTAATGTACAGTTTGTTAATTTCTAAGGATTCAGATGTCTAGATTAAATCCTCAGAATGATTTGACCCTGTCTATTCCGTTCCTATCTCTCCGTCTATCTGCTTCTGGACTCTGTTGAAGAGGTAATCCCCTTCGAATCCTGAAGCATCAAGAAGTGCCCTGGTCAGATCCTGAGTGGTAGATTCCAGCTCCCGCATGAACTGACCGATAGCGAAAATACGCTTGCCCTCGCTGTCTTCTTCTCCAAACAGGGCATTAAGGGATTCCTCGATCATCTGATCGAGTCCCCAGAGCTTGATATGAAGAAGCTCATGAACCACAACCTGTTCGAGATAGGTGGGATTAAGATCTGCCTTTATCATCACGGCAGCCATTCTGTTACTCTCATCGATCTTTACATCGCCGGATTTGCGCCATTCCATTTTTTGAACGACAACCGGACGGATATCCCAATTGCTCAGACTGAGAAGCGGCTGCCATTTCGCGAGGTATTCATCAATCGATTTCTCATCTACCGGTTGCATAATAACTTCCTGTCTGATTGTATTATTACATTAATATCTTTAAAGGTTTCCGGGTCAGTATGCGCCTTTTCTGAAGAGGATCGCGGGGAATGTCAGAATAAGAATTGACAGATCCATCCAGATTGACCAGTTGTCAACATAGTAAAGATCAAGTTTTACCATTTCCTTGTAATTCAGGTTATTCCTGCCCGAAACCTGGCAAACACCGGTAATACCTGGAAGCACTTCCAGTTTTTTAAGGTGTCGCTCCGAATAGTGCTCTACTTCCTCTGGAATATGTGGTCTGGGGCCTACTAGACTCATGTTGCCCTTCAGAACATTGAGAAGCTGCGGTAACTCGTCGAGACTGAACTTGCGAAGGAATCGACCGATTCCTGTAATTCTGGGATCGTTCCTGGATTTGGAGAGAAGTTCACTTTTATCTGCGCATCTGAGGTTCTTTTTCTCCTTGTGCGCTCCCACTTTCATGGATCTGAATTTGATCATTTTGAATTTTCTGTATTTTTTTCCGAGTCTTGTCTGAATGAAGAACACAGGGAAACCGGAGTCCATTACAATTGCGATGGATATCAGAATACATAATGGAATCAGCAGGATTACTATCGGGATTGTAAGAAGCAGATCAGTTGCTCGCTTCAGCAGAATGCTGGTCCCGCTGAGTGGAGGGGGGATGGATTCGATCATAGTCGTTCCCCCGATATGAGTCACTCTGGTCGTGCAATTGATCAGGTCAAATACGTCTGCAATCAGCTTGTATGGTATTTCTTCCTGTTCAGACAGATAGATTAGAGCAGAAGCGTCTTCTCGAGAGAGTTCCGGATCTGCTATTATCAACTCGGAGATATTCTCTGCATGCATCCATTTGAACATATCCGGGAATGAGTTGAAACTGAGTGAAAGATTGTTCTCACTTGTCACCGCATTGCTTGAAGAGGAAATAAATCCCGCTATCATATAAGGGGCAGGAACACTTTTTTTCATATAATCCGCAAGTTCCCTTGCGATATGGTTATCTCCGAAGAAAACCACTTTGATTCCCCTGCCGGAATTAAGAGCAAGCAGACAGGATAATCGGTGGAAAAGATAATGCCATAATGAAACTGCTATGGAAGTTGCCGGAAAAGCGAAAAGGAGTACAAATCTGGAAAAAAGAAGCTGTCGGGACGCGAAAGTGAAAGCGAAAGTAATAATTGCGGCCATAAACGATGATTGAAGTATCCAGGCAAGTTCTTCAACCTGCGCCACACCGAATTCTGCTCTGTAAACTCCAAAAGCTCGAAGCATTAAAAGTTCTATACATCCCATAACAGAACCGGAGATAGCATAGTGCCACAGACCCAGTCTGAAATCATTTGGAATCTGGAATAAATCCAGAAGTACCCCGGAAAGTATGAAATGTCGAAGCCAGTATCCTAAAAGGAAAACCCCGATAACAAGTATGAGATCACCGAATGGAAGGAGAAATGCTGTCGCGTTTCTGCGTTGTTTCAAATTTACCTGTCCTTCTTGTTCCTGGTTATTTCATGCTTTTCCATAATGACCCAAGGTTTCTCCCAAAACCCAATAGAATACTATTCAAATATCAGAGGATTCGAAAGAGTATGCAAACCCGATGGTTTTCTGAAACCATTCTGAACATAGAATCTGATCATACTTGCAAAATGGTTCATGGCCCGTCTTGAGAAAAGGTTTTTTGAGGATCTCTGAACGTAATGAGTAATAATCGCATCGTGCAGGTATGCAACTTTACCTCCATGATTCCATACACGATAAGCCCATTCAAGATCCTCGAATCCAAAAAAGTATCCACTGTCAAGAAGACCGATTTTTTCAACAGCATTTGCTCGCATACAGAAACTTGCACCTGAAACCCAGCCAACAGCACGGTTATCCTGATGATCCCAGTACTGCATCAGGTGTTTGCTGATTTGTCTTTTTCCTATTGGCGTTTTTCCCCAGGGAGATCTTCGTGCCAGAATTATGAGCGGATTATAGAAAGAACGTGCGGTCGGAATAATGTTATTTTGTCTGTTAACCTGTTTGCCGCCGGATAACCAAACGTCAGGGTGTGCATCCATGAAATTTACAAATCTGTCAAGACATCCGTCATGCACAACCGTGTCATCATCAAGCATATAGATATAGCGTCCGCGAGCCTTTTCTATACCCTGATTACGAGCTCTGGACACACCGGCGTTCGTATCGTTGTGAATTGTGTACAATTCTGACTGCTGTTGCAGAAACTCCCGTGAGCCGTCACTGGAACCATTATCCACAACGATAATTTCGCTCCGGCTCTCCCTGGCGTTTTGCCTTAAAGAAATCAGACATTCCTTCAGGAAGGCAAACTGGTTCCAGGTAACTATTACTACACTGATATCTATATCGGTCAAAACAGTTTTTTCCCTAGAGCAATAACCCCCCTGAAGAATGTTCGGGGAGACTTCATTCTATAAACATTTCCCAGAATAAATCGTGAAGACAGGAAGAACTTGCGGTTTGCCCTGCGTACTTCTTTTTCCAGCTCGGTCTTGGAAATGGAGGGCAGGGAAATCGTGGATTCTTTCTGGACATCAACAGGGTAGTAATCACCTTTTACGAAATAACCACGGTTCTTTGCGATTGAATACATTTCGGTTCCGGGAAATGGATTACAAATACTGAACATGATCGAATCGGGTTTCAGTGACAGAGCATGTTCCACAGTATCCCTGATTGTATCTTTTGTTTCCATGGAGCTGGATCCCATAAGGATATTCAACTTCGCAATTATTCCTGCTTTTTTCAGTAAAGCAACCGTTTTTTCGATTGTAACAACGTCAAGATCCTTTCTTATATCATCAAGGATTAACTGATTGAACGATTCAACACCTATATCGACATAATTGCATCCTGCAGCAGCCATGTGCCTGATGAGCTCCTCGTCAAGACTGTCAGCGCGGGAAAGACATCCCCATGAAATTCCCAAATCTTCCAGACCGTCACATATCCGGTGCGCACGTTCTTTTGAAATCACAAACTCATCGTCAATTATAGAAACCTGTCTGTATCCCTGCTTTTTAAGTAATTTGAATTCATCAACAACATTTTCAGCACTTCTGGCCCTGTAAGGTGGCTTTTTTTCCTCCGTTTTCCTGTACTCTATCTCTCTCGCAAAACTTAAGGAATTCGGGACACAGTAAATACACCTGTAGGGGCATCCTCTGCTGCTTAGAAGCGCTGTGAAATGTCCTTTATCAGAATTGCGGAATTTCGGGTTGAAATAGATCTTATCATCAAGCAGGTGTCTGGCAGGGTATGGTAATGTATCAAGATTCATTTCAGGCTGTGATGAAGGATTATGAATTGTTCGATCATTATCGAGGTAGCTTATTCCGTTGATCGCAGTCGGATCGTTGATTTTCTCAATCAGATGAGCAAGGGGAATTTCCGGTTCCCCACGAACCACAAATGATGTACCTGCGATCAGGTAATCTTCCGGATAGTATGTCGGAGCTGGTCCAATAAATATCACAGAAGCTTCAGGGCGAAGTTCGAATATCATTCGACAGGTTGTTCTGTCAATTTCCTGTGACAGGTAGACGGAATAGATTACATAGACATCGGATCTGTCTTCCTGAAGAAATATCGAAAGATCTTCAGCATTCCATCCTCTGCCCGGTCCGTTGATATATCTGACCCGGTGACCTTTCTCTTCAAGAACCGCGGCTGAATAGAGAAGGAAAATATTCGGAATGGGATAAAGACCATATGTGCATCCAAATACGCGTTCCGGTATTCGCTGACCCTGTTCAACAGGAGGATCCAGAAAAGTGACAAACAAAGTTTATTCCTTCCCATCTCTGTAAGGTACAGGGAATTATAACGGTATATCGGTGAGCAGGCAGCTTCAGAGTTATTCGAAATTCCTGCCGGACAATCCCAGTAAACATCCGCCGACTGAGAGGTAAGTAAACAGAAAAGAGGGCTTACCGAACTTCTCCATCCACCTGAGCACACATCTATATACCGGTGGAAGCAGGGCAAGCCTTACCAGTACTCTAACTGAAAATGTTGCAGGATTTACAGGCTTTGCGAAAACCGGTTTTATCCAGTTGCTTCCAAGAAGGCCTTCAGCCTCGGGAATCCTGTTCAAAGTGTATTTCAATCCGGAACCACCATACTCGAGCATTTTTTCCGAGTGTTCACGGACAGTAACTCTATCAAGATGATACACTCTCAGATCGGGGTCCCAGTACAGAGACACTTCCTTCCTGGCCAGCCTGAATCCGAATTCTGTATCTTCTCCTCCGTAGTGGTCGATCGCCGGATCGAATCCGCCAGTTTTCCTCAGAAGCGATGTCTTCAGGCTTATATTACCTGTTACGAAATATTTCGCGGGGAAGGACCCGGCAGCCCTGCCGCCCATACCTCTTGTATCGAACCACCGCTGCCAGGGAGAAGCATCCTTCATCCAGCCGTTCATCCTGGCTCCCATTATCACATCTCCATAGTCTTGACGATGCATTTCCATGTGCTTCAGTAAGATATCCTCGGGAAATCGTATATCACCATCCGAAAGAAACGATAGAGGTGCGGTAGCTGCCTGCCAGCCGGCGTTTCTTGCTTCCGGTCTGTTACCGCTGCTTTTTCTGTGGACTATCTCAACACGAACCGTATCAGGAAAATCCAGGTCGAAATCATCCTCTACAGGAATCCTGCTGCCATCATCGACTATTATCAGTTCCCAGGGAATTCCTCCCGTATCCTGTTTTCTAAGGCTCTTAAGACATTCGCGAAAGTTATCTCCGCCATCCTTCAGAGGAATCTGGAGGGATATTTCAGGTTTCATTTCCAGTCCTGCCATCCAGCCTTGTTACGCATGATTCTGAGATTACCTAATCTCCAAACGGTAACATCCGGCAGCAGTTCCGTATCAGGATTCAGATAAAATAGTGAGTTGATTGAATCACTCAGAGTGGAGGAATTGTTGAACAATGTAATAATTACTGAAAGATCAAGTGGCATAATATTCTTAAGAGTTGGTAAATGGGAGACGGAATAAATCCGTCTCCCGTATTGAATGCTGAATTCTTTTAATAGACAGCGTCTTTCAAACCTTTTCCTGCTTTGAAATGCGGTACATCTTTTGCAGGGTAAGTCATCTTCTGACCGTTCGCCGGGTTTACACCCGTCCTTTGCTCACGATGTTTTACGGAAAAAGTTCCGAAACCGACAAGGCTAACCTTATTACCTTTACCGAGTGCATCCTTGATTCCATCAAGAATTGCATCTACGGCAAAACCTGCCTGCTTTTTGGTTATGCATGCGTTATCGGCTACCTGTGTAACGAGATCTTTTTTTGTCACTTGTTCACCCCCTCCCTGTTGCTGTTACGTAAAGCTAGAAGGCGGAAAACTCATTGTCAACCCCTGACAATTCTTTAAATCTGAGCAAGTATGAAGCTATATCGATGATTGCTAAACGCTACGATAGGTAAATGAGATTTATAATGCACATAATACGATGGATTATATGCGATTACATGAATAAATCAAAAATTGCTTACATGCTGTTCGATTTTTATATCTGGTACATCAACTATGTTGATTCGGAAATAGAATCCGCTGTCTACATCTGATATGTGCCTTACAAAGACAGCCTCCCAGCAATGAAGGTCTCTTCTTAAGGTGTAACTCTGATTTATGAAACTTTCTCCTGACAAATCGTAATACGCACTGTATTCCAGTGACCAGCCGGGAGTCAGATCCAGTGATGCGGAAACACGAAGCTTACTGATGTCATCTTCTCCATTTAATCCGTACCGGTAATAGTGTGAGAGGTTCAGTCTCAAGGGTAGACCCCTTTCAACGCTCCCTGAATCAGGAAGAAGAGTGCGGTCGTATCCTGAAAGTCTTAAATTTGAGGAAACTGACATATCTGAAAGCTCGTTCTCATAGAAATCCCAGCTTCCGTTCCCCCTTACACTGAAATTTGAGAATGGTGAGAGTTCAAGAGATGCCATCAAAGGAGAGAAAGGTGTCTCTTCATCGTCAAGATTCGCAGAAGAGGAGAATGTGAGTGACGCGATCTCAAATCGGGATATTCTGTTATTCTCCCGTCGCTTTCCTTCAAGCCTGTTCTGGAGATTGAAGGAGATTGTCCTCCTTCCGGAAGGAAGTCCGAAATCGGAGAATGAATAGTATTCATCTCCGGCAGAATCAGCTTCAATGATCCCTTCATTATTGATGAATCCGTCAGGTGCCCACTGCAGGGAGATAGCTGGAGTAATTGTATGTCTGAAAGCTTCAATGTTGAAAAGATTTGTGCTGAAAATACCATAGATATCAGTTGAGAGAGATAAATTGGCCGATCCATGCAGCCACCAGGGCAGATTATTATCCTGTCTGTCTCTGTCATATACTGTCCCTGTCGCGTTCAAAGATGGAGCAAAGGAAAGCCATCCCCATAATCTGCTTGAGCCTGTGAGAACGGAAGTAATTTTCATGGCTGAATTCGTAGCTCTTGAATCTTCCAGTCTTTTGTCTCTGGAGAGATAATGACCGCTCATATTCCAGTAAATGGAATGCCAGGGCCTGATGAGGAGTGGATCAGATGGAGTTTTGAAGAGTGGGGCGGAGGGCAGGGAAAAGCGAATGTCAGGAAGTTCCTGCAATGACTCAACCTCATCGGGGATTGAATCAGGATCGAGATGAAGATAACTTGTTCTGTCAAGAACCGCCTGGAAGCTCAGTCTGCCGAAGTATCTGTTTACGCTGATCCATGAGCGCAACTCACCGGTCATTCTGTCTTCTGGAGATTGCTGAGTCTCTTCCAGATAAGATTTATCGCTGAGAAATTCCCCCTGAATACGAACCGAAGTTCCATCCGGGAAATCATGGAGGTGCTGCCCGAAGGCCATCCATCTGTCCCTCCTGGCTTCGAATTCCCTCCTCCATTCCGTTTTGAGGTTTCCGTAACACAGATATCTGATCCTGTGACGTTCATCAGCAGCGATCACGAACCGTGTTTTCTCCATGATATCTCCGTGTATCCACAGATCAGCGTAGTCCGAAAAAGTGAAATAATACCCCAGTTCTCTCAGGAATCTTCCATCTCTGGTTGTCTGACCGAATTTCGGGGTAGTAAAGCCGGAATGTCTTCCACGTCGGATAGGGAAGACCCAGTAAGGGAAATACAGGATGGGTGTATCATCCACATAAAGATAAACCGGTCTGGCAACTGCCTTGTCATCCGGGAAAACCTTCATAATCGGGCAGTAGAAATAATAGTGACTCGAATCCGCATCACAGGTTGTGAATCTTGCGTTTGTGATGTTGAATTCGTTAGGACCGACTCTGGTTATTGATTCACCGTGATAGAAACCGAACTCGTACTGTGAAGCAGCGCTTGTAATCCGCCCTTTTCTGGATGGAAGGCTGTAGATCAAACCATCACCTGTAATAGATTCACCCCTGTCGAAGAGCTCTGTAGCACCGTTTGCTTCTATGATTTCCTCTTCAGCGAAGTACATTACCGTATCTGACTTAAGTGTCATATCTCTGTAGTCAAGTGATGTGGAACCTATCAGAAGAAGGTTTCCCGTATCCGGATAGAATACAAGGGAATCAGCAGAATATACGATCGTTTCGAGCCTGGTGAGTGACATTGTTGAGTCAGCAATGTTGTCCTCGGTTCCACTTGAGTCAGGAGTGGCAAGAAGTATCAGAACGAGAAAACTGATCATTGAGATGATGCTCTTCCCATAATCGCGGCACCTTCTGCTCCGGCATCGGAGCAGGAAGACAGTGCGGAAACGTTCCATTCATATGGACATCTCCGGTTGAACTCATGCCTGGCTTGTTCAATGAAGAGATCGAATGTCTTCACAAGACCTCCCGCAAGAAAAATCCCCGAAGGACTGAGACAATGGGCAAGGTTCGCGAGACCGATTCCCACCCATACACCGAATTCATCGAATGCTTTCAGGGCGTTTTCATTACCGGTTTCAGCATACCGCGCGATTTTCCGTGGATCCGCATATTTCGAATCACTTCCAGTTCGCTTGAAATAACGAACAAGAGCTTCAGCGGAAGCATATCTTTCCCAGCATCCACGTGATCCGCATGGACATGCTTCCCCGGAAACATTAACCGTCATGTGACCGAATTCCCCAGCATAACCTGTACCGTACAGGATAGTTCCATTATGAATAATAGTTCCACCTATTCCAGTGCCGAGCGTTATTAGCAGCGAGAGTCCATCGGATGGGATTTCTCCGGAATCAAGGGCTTGAATTGCAAATGTGTTACAGTCATTTTCTATGACCACCGAACATCTGAATATATCAATGAGCTTCTTCTGAAGTGGAAAACGACCCCAGTTCAAAAGATTCGGTGAATGAATGAGAATACCGTTCTTTCTATCAACCAATCCCGCGATTCCTGCGCCGATTGATCGTGGAGAGTCATCAATGTTCAAGATTGTCCGTTTAATCCGTGTGAGCAGTTTCTCAGGGCCTTCAGATGGAATAGTCTGAAGCGTGGAAACAGTTTTGAAGTCATTGTTATCAAGGTATCCAAGGATGGTTGTAGAACCACCAATATCTACACCCCAGTGTTTGCCAGACGGATTACTCAATGCTTACGATTTCTCCGTCAATTACTTTTACGAGCGGAAACGCAGAACGGGGAATTGATAAGTTTCCCAGTGTGCACATACCTGTAGCTCCAAAATAGACATTCAGGCTTTCCAGGTAATTTTCCAGGGAAGATCTGGAGGGAACTCCGCTTTCCCAGGCACCCAGAATGATCCTGGCCGTGTCATAACCCTGAGCTGACAGCATGGTTGGCAGGGAATCATATTCCCGCTCGAAGTAATAGGAGAACCGTGCTGTAGCCGGGTTCATGGATCCCGATCCGAATGAAATAGGGAATACAGCTCCCTCAACGTATTCACCTCCCTGTTCCACCAGTATCTCATCATCCCAGCCGGATGTTCCGAAAAGCTGGGCATCAACCCGATAGAATCTGAGTTGTGGCGCAAGTTGAATGGCGTCCCAGGCTTCCACCGGAAGGAATATGCCATCCGGATTCAGATACTTTATCGCATTTATCTGATCTCTATAATCTGTAGCGCCAGTCTCATATCCCTCCATCGCTACGATCTCTCCACCCAGTTCTTCCACAACGGACTTGAATTGTTCCGCATTGGCCACTGATTCTGATGTATAGACATGGATAATGGCAAATCTCGAACATCCTGCATTCCGGACAGCATATTCAGCTACGGCTGCCGCGTCGTTGCCCTGAGAAACAACGAGCCTGTGTACGTAATTGCCATAATCATCAAGGATAGAAGATGTTGCTGTGGGAGTAATCATAGGCAGGTTCCACCTCTGTGCATTCGGAGCTGCTATTTCGGCGTTCCTGCTTGTCAGAGGACCAATAAGTGCCAGACATGCTGGATTACTGCCAAGCGAATTGACGATGCTGACAAGGTCAGTGCTGTCACCGGTGAAGTCGAATGTTATCATCCTTGGTAATGATCTGAAAAGATCTGAGGTCCTCAGAAAAGCAAGACATACACCTGAGGAAACGCGTTCAGCATATATGGATCCACTTCCATTAACCGGCAGTACAAGAGCTACAAATCCGTCCTCCTGAGCTTCCACAGAAGGTTGACCGTATCGGTTATGTGCATCCGGAAAGAGTCGATCGATTTCCATTCCGGTAAGGATTGCTTTATCAGTTTCGCCCTGTGCGGCGTACCTTTCCTCCAGTTCAAGGAGTACAAAAACCTCCGTCCATCCTGTGGCCGGTTCCTCAGTCAGAAAATTCATATCCACTTTTTCCAGTGCTGAACGGAGCACATCGATAGAATTCTTTAACGCAACTCTGTCAAGATTATCCTGATCAAGGATTGCTAGAGTTTCTATTCCCTTACGAATTGAGCCCTGTTCGATTTCTGCTTCAGCTATAAGGAATGTCGCGCTTGCAGCAGTATGTGAGTCTACAGAAGTTGAGACTGCCTGAGAGGCGTTTGCGATTGCTTCCTCCGTGCGCCCAAGAATGAGGAGCGCTCTCCCTTTTCCCAGAAACCATGAAGATATCTTTATATCATCAGGGAACTGCTCAAGGGCTGATGTGTACAATCGCACAGCTTCTGAAGTATTACCAGATTCCAGTGCATTTCCGGCAAGGACAGTTATGCCCTCCGGGGAATGTTCATCAGCAACAGGACCGCATCCCATTGAACCCACAAGTATCAGTATGGAAATTACAATCAGCGTCTGATAAAAACTGATTCTCAAACGAAACCTCCTGCTTCCTGGAATGTATGGAGTGAATATGAGCCACCGGGGTGTATTGGGAAAGGGCTGAGAAGAACCCCGGAAGTTTCCTCCCGGGGTTCATTCTTTCGCAGGTGATGTATTTCTCTACAGAGCAGAGTCGTCTGTATTATCTTCATTCAGCTCTGAGTTATGTTCCAATAGAAGTTCTTCTGGCGGGACTCCCATATTCTGAATCATCCATTCCGCGTCATCTACGAAATCCGATTCAGGATAATTATCTATCACAGCCTGAAAAGCTTCTATTGCAGAATCGTAATCCGCTATCTGTTCAGAGAAGGTAAATCCGATCAGGAACTGAGCCTGATGCGCACGTTCATGCTCTGGAAAGCGTTCGATGAAGAGCTTGAAATACTCAACTGCAGTCTCAGGATTCGTTTCCATGAGATTTTGAGCTGACTGCAGTAGTGAATCCGCTGGCATTTGTTCATCCGGAAGGAAAGCGTCTTCGTTGATTTCAACTCCATACTGTTCTCTGAGTCCGGGTAGTAGTTCATCCTGGAAATAAGAGTTGACCATTGCAGGTTTAAGGATATTCTCAATGGATTCTCTGACTTCTTCAAGCGGGCGTATACCTTCTTCCTTCTTGTCTGTTACAAGGAAGAAATGGTAACCCATGATGGTTGAGTAAGGTCCTGTAACTTCACCTACCTCAGCAGCAAACAGTGCTTCTGATATCTCTGACTGTTCACCAAGGTAAGGTAAGGGAGAGTTAATAGTAATCCAGCCCATATCCCCTTCAGTATTAACTGTAGGTTCATGCTCGCTCATCTCAAGAACGATAGTCTCAAATGAATCACCGGCTTCAAGAGCCGCTTTGACAGCTGAAGTATCTTCATCAAGAGTCAGAAGGATCTGTGAAACTTTAACCTGTGCTTCCTGGTGGTATATGTCATCTGAGTGTGCATTGTAGTATTCAAGTATTTCCTCATCCTGAATTACAATCGCGTCAACCACTTCTTGCTGGTAGAAGGTTTGAATGAGAGCTCTTTCCTTTGCGATTTCAACCTGCTGCATCGCCAGTTCCACCTGAGCGATAACAAAAGAATCCTCATCAAGTTGAAGATCCATTGCAGCAGTCAGCAGCAGTTCTCTCTCAACAATATGGTTCAGGAGAAGCCTTCTACCCTCAGGCGTTTCAAATGAAGCTCTCTGATAAGGTGGGATCATTTCCAGTTCATCCTTGAGCATCTGTTCAGTTATCTGAGTGTCGTTGACTGTTGCAAGGACTCTTGATGAATCCATTGTGTTGTTGTCTGAAGTCCCCTGAGTTCCACAAGCTCCCAAGATAAGTATTGTTAGAATTGTCAAGAACAGGGTTGTCCGCATAACAATCATCCTTTCAAGATATTTGTTTGTTTTGAAACTATGCATCATCAATTGTATAAGTGATTTTCTTCTGGTATATCTCTTTCATTGCTGTTTCGAATGGCTTTCTTTTTGAATCACAGTTGTCAATAAGAGGAGGAGCCCCGGATTTGAGCTTTTTGACCCTTTTAGCAATTGCAAGAGCAAGGATATACTGATTGTCCGACTGTTCACCCATCGTTTCTATATCATTGAACTTATCTGTCATTCGCCACCTCCAATGAGTATTCTTTTAATATTAGCAGGATAGATGCACACTGTATCCTGCTTGAAGAAAAAGGTTCCAGAATTGCAGTCGTGTCTTATTTACTGAACGGAATTCAGACTATCGGTCGTTCCGTATCTCGAACTGACAAAGTCCCATGATGACTCATCAATGAGATCAACTTCACGCTCATCAATTTGCAGAGTTCCCAGTTCGGAACGATCCCAGTTCATAATAACAATCAATTTGTCATTACTTCCCGGAATTGCGCCATCCGCACGGCTGGGGAATCTGAGTGGATGGGAGAAGAATACTTCAACTCTGGAGAGTTCAGGGTCCATTGTACTGTAAGCCACGAATTTCATGGTTTCAACCACAACGGAGTCGCCCCTTGCTCGCCTTGAAGTTCCTTGAGGATTCTCATAAAAGATGTACGTTGTATCGGGAACAATCTCAAATACATATTCTCCACCGAGCGGATCGATAAGATTATCGATACCTACATCGAGATTTTCCGGCAGTTTTGGATAGATAACATACGGATATCTCTGGGCAAGGTATGCAGCTTGTTCTTCAACTGTGCGGATGAGGTTTGCTCTTGAAACCTGTAATCTTCTCATTTCAGCATATTCCGGGAAGCTGAAAATCGTCAGTGTTTCAGACCAGTCTTTCTCCAGGAACAATGAATCGGGGAAATCCTTTTCAATAAGACCTCCAACCGCACCGCCATGTCTGTCAATGTTGGGACAGGAAAGTGAGAATTGTGTACCCAGAGCGAGTTTGGGATCGTAGGAGTAGAGTGAATCGTAAAAACCTGATTCCCAGAGTGAAGGACATACTGCGATAACCAGAGCAGCTACTGAGTCCATCCTGGCCGGAGCTATGATATTGCTGAAGTTCAATAACATTGATTCAACTGAAGCAATTGAAGATGCGAGGTCATTCCGGGCTGTGATAAGTGATGCAGCGTCAAAACCTATAGAATCATTGAAAAACTCGCCTGGAGATAGTTCACTTTCTTCTTCTTCTTCTTCTTCAAGGTTGTCAATAATGTAAACATCTCTCAGTGAAATCAGAGAATCCAGTGAGAATCCGAGAGATTCTTCATAATCTCTGATAACAAGTTCCAGGTTCATCTGCTCAGTGTTCAATGAAGCAAGTTGGTTTTGCATATCCAACATGGCATTCTCATTCCACAGGTTTTTCCATTGTTGAGGAATAAGAACATTTCGAGTCATGCCGTTGTTAATCGTAACAAATATGCTGTCATTACTAATGGAAGCATTAAAAAAGTCATTAGCTTCCGCGAAACCCAGAAGGCTGTCAAGATCAGGAGCGGGAGTTCCTTCGGAGATAAACATATGATAGATGTTGGCTGATGCTAGAATACTTATTTGTGAACGACAGAATTCCCTTGGGATTCTGTACATTTCGACTCTCTGATGAATTCTGAAAACCAGAAACGCTGCCAACAGTACTATCAGAATTCTCACAAGAATCTTTGATCTCATAGATATCCCTCCGGCTGCAGTCAAATTGCTTCAGAAGATTGAACATGTAAACACGTAATGTTGAATCTACCCATCTTGTTTCATACCTGTCAATACATGAAGAGCTATTGCATCTGCTGAATTACAGGTACCGGGCATATCAGTTCTGCAATTACGGACGATGGGTTGATATTATTGATTCCATCCGGTTTTTCAATTACGGTTTCTGTACGTTCACCTCCTGAATCAATTTGACCGGTATAGCAGCTGTCAAGTTGATTTACGATAGATCTGGCTCCAGTTACCTGTACGATAGTATTTGACAGAACTGGCCATAAATATCTTTCTGGAACAGATCCGGCGGCATTTATTCTGACCGGGAGATACCGTGTAATTCTGTGATCTATTGTGATAGTGATTGCCGGAGGATTAAAAAGTATCGCTGAAAGACTTGAATAGCGATCTCCACTGAATCGCACATCATTTCCCGTGAGTTCAAGGGATCTGCTGTAAGGAAAAGTCTGTTCCTGATTTGGGAGCGATACGTTGATGTGCAGCATTTCCGGTTCTCTCAGAATCTGGTCGCGAAGAACTCCTATGCCCTTTCCGGTAAAAGTGACTGAAACGGAATCCTGTCTTTCGTAATCGATTACAATGAAACCATTGGACAGTACCGGAGCAGGGACTGGAAGTCTCTCATGTATTTCAAATTGTTTATCACTCATGGAGATTATCCATAAAGTGATAGAAATAGCAACTGCAAGTACCCATTGCCATATAGATGTCTTACCTTTAATAAGCATACTTAACTGTTATCCACTGAATTTTTTCATGAGTCCATTTTTCATTTACTTTCGGATTCGACCTCTTCAATTGACGGATTCTGGAAACCGAATGAAGTCTGGTTTCCAGAGTCCAGTTTCCCGAATTTGCTTTCATATGAGTTGATCTGGGATTCCATTGTTTTTACAAGAGCTTTCATCCTATGGGGGGACACGATGATTCTGGACATGAGCTTCGGGTTATTTACTCCGGGAACAATTCGGGCAAAATCCAGTATGAATTCTGCTCTTGAAGCTGCGATAAAGAAAATATTGCTGTATACTCCATCAGTGTCAGCTGCGCTGGCGTTGATTCTTGGTGGCTGATTCATCATCTTTGGGTTCACGGTTACTCCTTATGTCAGTTTGCCGGAGAACAGGCGACAGAGCACCAGATCTGGATGGAGGAATTCTTGATACCAGATAACAATATAGAAAACATACTTGAAAGTATGCAGGGGAAAAGGGTACTTGTCGTCGGTGATCTTATTCTTGACCATTATCTTGATGGCAAAGTTGATCGAATATCTCCGGAAGCACCCATACCGATAGTATCGCTTGAGAAAAAGCTGGAGAGATGGGTACTGGGCGGCGCGGCGAATGTAGCTCGCAACATCCGCTCTCTGGGCGGCATTCCCGTAATGGCTGGAGTAACTGGAGAGGACAGAGAGGGTGAGATACTTACAGGATTACTGTCCGATGAGGGAGTGGATATATCCGCTGTAGTTTCAGATCCGACGCGTCCTACCACATTAAAAACAAGGATAATATCCGGCGGGCACCAGGTTATCAGACTGGATAGCGAGGTTACTGATCCGATTTCTGAATCTGTCATGCAGGACATACTTTCCAGAATCGAGGGGACTACTTCGCAGCTGGATGCAGTAGTACTTGAGGATTACAACAAGGGAGTTCTTGTTCCTGAACTTATTTCACGAATGATCTCCATCTCGAGATCCAATGGAATCCCCGTGGCGGTAGATCCCAAATTCATCAATTTCTTTGAATTTAACGGATGCACTCTATTCAAACCCAATAGATTGGAAATTTCGCGTGCTCTTGGTAGAGTTATCAGTACAGTTGAAGAAGCCTCATTCGCGGGGAATGAGATTCTTTCGAGACTGTCCGCGGATGCTGTGCTTGTAACTCTGGGTGAGGAGGGAAGTATTCTGTGCCGAAAAAACAGTGATCCGTTTTATAGGCCTGTTGCCGCAAGGCATGTATTCGATGTCTCAGGAGCTGGAGATACTGTCATTGCAGTTATGGCCCTTTCACTGGCGTCCGGAGTGCCTCTGGATGATGGAGTACGTATTTCCGTTTTCGCAGCTGCGGCAACATGTGCCGAACCGGGTGTATACGCGGTGAAGCCGAATGACATTTTGAGGGAGGTTGATCGTTATTCTCGACAAAAGAGTATTAACAGAGGATGAAGCTGCTGTTATGAGCGCTGAATTCAGAGCGAATGGCAGCAAAATCGTATTCACCAATGGATGCTTTGATATCATTCACCCCGGACATGTACATATTGTCAGAAAGGCACGTGCATTTGGAGATGTTCTTTTTCTGGGAGTGAATACGGACGATTCAATATCCAGACTCAAAGGACCCAGCAGACCGTTTATCACGCTTGACGCCCGTGTACAACTCCTTCTCGAATTAAGATCAGTAAGTTTTGTTGTACCATTTGATGAAGATACTCCGCTGAAACTCATCAAGAAAATAGTTCCTGATGTTATAGTAAAAGGTGGAGATTATACGATTGATGCTGTAGTCGGTGCTGATTTCGTCAAATCCCATGGTGGCCGGGTAGAAATAATTCCTCTGATGAAGGGTTTTTCATCAACCGCAATCATCACAGCTCTGAATCATCAGAATAAAGAATGAGTCTTGACTGGAAAGGTTCACTGGAGTAGAAAAAGCACATTCTCTGGAGTGGAGAATCTCAATTGACTTGAACAGTATTCAATCAAGGAGTATTGATGAGTAGCACCCAGATACTATTCCGATTCTTCGGTCCGGTTGTGGCGATTATAACTGGACTGGTGGCCGCCAGCCGGTATCGCAGTTTAAAAAAGGAGCCTTCTGGTACAGAAAGAATGATCAGTCTGTCAGATATGATTCATTCAGGCGCGATGACCTATCTTTCAACGCAGTACCGTATCCTCCTGATATTTGTGGTTCTTATTTCTGTTGCTTTGTTCACATGTATTGATTCGGGAACAGCTCTGGCTTTCATATTCGGAGCAGGATTCAGTATGATCGCCGGATACATCGGCATGAACGCGGCGACAATAGGAAACGTGAGAACAACAAATGCGGCAAGATACAGCCTTTCAAAGGCTCTTTCCGTTGCTTTCCGCAGTGGCAGCATAATGGGTTTGTCAGTAGCGGCGCTTGGGCTTCTGGGTGTTTCAGTATTCTTCCTCCTTTACAGTAATATCGCTCCCGCAAAGGCTTTTCTTGAATCCATATTCGGGGCTGTATCTCTTGAGAACATAGCCGGGTTCGGCATGGGTGCGAGCTCAATTGCTCTATTTGCAAGAGTAGGCGGAGGAATATTCACAAAGAGCGCGGATGTGGGAGCAGATCTTGTGGGGAAGATAGAAGCAGGCATACCGGAGGATGATCCCAGAAATCCTGCTGTTATCGCTGATAATGTGGGTGACAATGTGGGTGATGTTGCCGGTATGGGCGCTGATCTGTTCGAATCGTATGTCGGCAGCATCATAGCGGCAGTAGTTCTGGCTTTCGGTTTCAGTGTCACAGGCATCATTCCGACCGGACTGCTTTCCACCGGAGCAGATGTTTCCGGGTCAGGAACGCTGATCGCTCTTCCGATTATTCTGGCAGCACTCGGGACTCTTGCCAGTATTGCAGGAGTTGTTTCTGTCGGAGTACTCAGCCGGATGGGAAGTCCAGCCACCGTTCTCAGAAATTCGACTTTCATAAGCACGATTCTGTCCGTTGTTTTTGCTTTTGCGGCAATACGCTTTCTTAATGTGGGTACAGGTGTTTTCTGGGCGCTTGTCTGCGGGGTGGTTTCGGGAACTGCAATCGGTCTGATTACTGAATACTTCACCAGTGGAGGACCAGTCAGAAGAATTGCCGAAAGTACGAAAACAGGACCGGCAACCTGCATTATTGAGGGAATAGCTGTTGGTATGGAATCCACAATATTCCCGATCCTGTTCATCGCCGCTGCTACAATGATCAGCTATCATTTCGCCGGTCTTTATGGAATCGCTCTCGCTGCTCTCGGTATGCTCATGAATGTTGGCATGACCATGTCAGTCGATGCTTACGGTCCGGTGGCGGATAATGCCGGCGGGATTGCGGAAATGGCAGCACTGCCAGGAGATGTAAGAAAAAGAACGGATAAACTGGATTCGCTGGGGAATACCACTGCCGCAATGGGTAAAGGATTTGCTATCGGTTCAGCTGCCCTGACCGCTCTTGCTCTATTCAGCGCATATGCCGTTTCTACCGGTCTTCAGACAATCGATCTTCTCAAACCTAATGTTATTGCCGGACTTCTGTTTGGCGGGCTTCTCCCGTTTGTTTTCGCCTCTATTACGCTGCGGGCGGTTGGAAGGACTGCCATGAAAATGGTAGAGGAAGTTCGCAGGCAGTTCAGAGATATAAAGGGTTTGATGGAGAATGAGGCGGAACCTGATACTGAAAAATGTATTAATATCGCGACCAGAGGCGCACTCAGGGAAATGATTCTTCCAGGTATTCTTGCTATAATAATTCCTGTAGCAGTCTATTTCGCTTTTGGGGATACAGGAGCAGAGACTCTCGGAGGTGTGCTTGCAGGAGCAATTGTAACCGGCGTTCTCCTTGCGATATATATGTCAAATGCGGGAGGTGCATGGGACAATGCCAAGAAATACATTGAAGAGGGAAACCTGGGAGGAAAAGGTTCCCCCGAGCACGCTGCGGCAGTTATTGGAGATACCGTTGGCGATCCATTCAAAGATACCAGCGGACCGTCTTTGAACATTCTGATCAAGTTGATGACTATGGTTGCTCTTGTTATATCACAGATTAAATAGTCGGAGGAGAATATGAGCGAAAATACACTCGAATTCAATGATGAGAACGTTATCGCCGAGATTGAGAAGGTCAGGCCTGTTCTGCAGCGAGATGGCGGTGACATCGAATTTGTGGGGATTGAAGATAAAGTTGTTAAGGTTAGGCTTCAAGGAGCCTGCTCAGGATGCGCAATGGCCACCGTTACTCTTCAGTGGACAGTGGAAAGGAATCTAAAGGCTGTATTCCCTGAACTTGAAAAAGTAGAAAACGTACAGTAGCAGTACGCCCGGGCAAACACCCGGAAACACTGTCAGAACACTGAAGGATGGAGGATGAAACAGTGAAATCGGTTACCAGGTATGCTGTTATCGCAGTTTCGACTGCGGTATTAGCATTTATAGCCGGTACTGTTCTGGCACCATCCATTTTTGAGAATCCGCGGTTCATTTCTTCTATTGGAGCTTCTTCAGCTCCAGTAACGGTTCCCGATGTTATTGGAATGACAAGGCAGGATGCTCAGAGAGAAATAGAGTCAGCAACACTTGTGCTTGCCGGTCAGTGGTCAGTATATGGACCTTTTGAGACCATGGGCAGTGTAGTCAGACAGGATCCACCGCCAGGTGCCATGACACCCAGAGGAGCTCCTGTGAGCATATTCTGGAATATGGGTCCCCTGTACAGATCCTACTGGCCGGATTCCCTTCTTGGTCTTTCCGCCGTTAAGGCTGAAGAGAAAATTGCTGACTGGCAGCTTTACTCCATTGGAAGAAGCTGGGTACGTGATCCCATAGTTCCGGAGGGTCTGGTTATCGCCGTAAACCCGAGACAGTACGACAGCCTTCCTGTAACAACACCTGTCAGGCTTCTGGTATCCACCGGCTGGCAGGGTATGCCCCGTTTCGTCGGACTTTCAATAAATGATGCTTGTGATCTTGCGGAAATCAGCAACCTTATTCCCGTTGTCATTGAAGAGAGGCTGACAGATGATATTCTGCAATACAACATTGTTCTCGAGCAGCTTCAGGCTCCCGGGCTTCAGTTTTCAGCAGGTGATTCAGTAGAATTGATAGTGGGGAAATCAGATGAAAACTGGGGGAACTGGTAGATGAACGAAATAATTATTGCTCCCTCTGTTCTGGGCTGTGATCAGGGACAAATCGCCATGGAGGCGCTGAAACTGCAGAATGCCGGCGCGGACATGATTCATCTGGATGTTATGGATGGAGTATTTGTGCCTGTGCTTACTGTCGGGGCAGATATTGCGGCGTCCATCGCCCGAGAGGTTGATATTCCGGTTGATGCTCATCTCATGGTGAAGGAGCCCGGAGTATTGATTGATTCTTTTGCAACTGCTGGATGCAAGTATATTACGGTACACGTTGAAGTTACAAATCATCTGGACAGGCTTTTACAGAGAATAAGGGAAGCTGGAGCCGGTGCGGGAGTCGCGATCAATCCGGCAACCCCGATTGATTTCCTTCAGTGGGTTGCGCCTGCGGTTGATCTCGTTCTGATTATGACTGTGAATCCCGGATACGGTGGACAGAAACATCTGGAATACGTTCACTCCAAGATTCCAGCGATCCGCCGGATACTTGATGATTCCGGGGGAGAGAAAGCTCTTATTTCTATAGACGGAGGAGTAACTGACTGCAATGCGGGAAGACTGGTATCCCTGGGAGTTGATGTACTGGTTTCCGGTTCTTTCATTACCGGAGCGGATAATCCCGCTGAGGCTATTCGAAAGCTGAGATATGCAGACTTATAGACCAACTCTGATGGAGATTGCATGAAGTACTTATTTCTGATAACAACAGTTCTTTTCCTGGTCATTGGTTGCTCCAGGGATTCAACCCGTGTAATTGATCTGGAAGAAATTGATCAGATGAGAAGCGTTCTTGATATCAGAAGATGCGAATCCAGGATGGATTCACTTGGATTCGAAATTGAGGGAATGATCTATTATGCATCTATAAGTGTTGATGGATACACTTCTCTTGAAGAGCTCCTTCCCGATTCGATTCCAGGATGTCCCGTTTCAAAGCAACCCTATATCATTGATGAAACTGCTTCTGGTTTTACCATTACATGCCCTTCCGGGCATGGTTCTGTTTACATACTGAAGTAGGCTTCCAGCTGTTTGGATTATTCCATTTGTTGAAGTATAGTTGCATGCTCTGTAGTGCAGAGTATTTGTGTGCTATTTAACTATATGATCATGGAGGACAGACTTGTTCGACAGGCTGACAGACAGTTTTTCAGATGCTTTCAGGAAACTGACAAGCAGAGGCGTCATTAACGAATCCAACATCATGGAAGCTATGCGACTGGTTCGCAGGGCATTGCTGGAAGCTGACGTCAATTTCAAAGTGGCGAAGCAGTTCGTCAGTACTGTCAGTGAAAAAGCCATGGGTGAGAGTGTTCTGAAAAGCCTTTCTCCGGGACAGCAGGTAGTAAAAGTCGTCAATGAAGAACTGATTGAGCTGCTCGGTTCTGAAGGAACCTCTCTTGAGTTATCCGGTAAACCCCCGATAGTCTATCTTCTTGTTGGTTTGCAGGGCTCGGGAAAAACGACTACAGCAGGCAGACTGGCATACTGGCTCGCGGAAAAAAAAGGTAAAAGATCTCTTCTGGCGGCATGTGATCTACAGAGACCTGCGGCTATTGAACAGCTGGAAAAGATCGCAAAGGACTCGGGTGCCGGTTTCTACGCGAGGAGAGACACGAAGAATCCAGTGGAAGTCCTAAGGGAAGCAATGCACGAAGCACGAATGAACAGTTACGACATAGTCATCGCAGATACAGCGGGAAGGCTGCATGTGAATGATGAACTGATGGAGGAACTGGAGGAAATCAGTGAAGTGGCGAATGCTGCTGAAACATTGCTGGTACTCGATGGTCTGTCCGGTCAGGATGCTGTAAACGTCGCAGTTGAATTTCAGGAAAGAATTGGATTTACCGGTTCCGTAATTACGAAGATGGATGGCGATTCACGAGGCGGTGCCGCGTTATCTTTCCGTGCGGTAACCGGAAAACCCATTAAGTTCATTGGAGTAGGAGAGGGTGTTAACGGTCTTGAACTGATGAATCCGATCCGGATGGCCGGCAGGATCCTTGGTATGGGTGATGTGGTCGGTCTTGCGGAAAGAGCTCAGAGTACATGGGATATAAAGGAAGCTGAGAAACTGGAGAAGAAGCTTGTATCCAACTCTTTCACGCTTGAGGACTTCTCGGGAGAACTCCGACGCATTAGAAAGATGGGTTCTCTTGGTGACCTGATGGCTATGCTTCCGAAGAACATGAGACCCGCAGGAATGAACCTGGACACCTCTCAGTTCACAAAAATGGAAGCCATTATCAATTCGATGACAAGAAAGGAAAAAACTCATCCGGAGATAATCAACGGAAACAGACGAAGGAGAATATCACAGGGCAGCGGAACAAAAGTGAGTGATGTAAACAGACTGCTGCGCGAATTCGGATCAATGAAGAAAATGATGAAGCAGATGAAATCCGGGAGATTCAAGCTCCCCGGCATAGTCCGCTGATCTGGAGGTGAAACTTGGTAATTATTCGCTTAAAAAGAATTGGATGTAAAGGCCAGCCATTCTACAGAATCGTAGCCGCTGACAGACGCAAAGCTACCGATGGCAAATTTCTGGAGAGTTTCGGGTACTACGATCCCCTTCGCAAGCCAATGGAAGTTAAAATAGACGAAGAAAGAGTTTTTCACTGGCTGGGTAACGGAGCACAGGTTTCCGATACGGTCAGAAACCTGCTCAAGCGCACAGGCACCTGGAGCAAATGGTCCAGGCACTCCGGTGGTGAAGAAGATATACCGCTGGAAGTTGTTCTACTGAAAGGGAAGAGCAGAACCTCGTAGTATACGATGGTGCAATTTACTGTCTGAATAACCACCTGAACTGGAGGACACTCATGAAGGAACTTATTGAAATCATGGCAAAAACGCTCGTTGAAGATCCTGAAGCGGTTTCAGTAGAAGAAACGATGGAAGAAGACGTAATCGTCTTTGAATTGAGAGTTGCGGAAAGCGATCTCGGCAGAGTAATAGGTCGCGAGGGGAAAATCGCAAAAGCTATGAGACTTATTATCAGATCAGCCGCTGCCCGACTGGAGCAGAAGGCTACAGTAAGAATCATTGACTGATATTCCGGTGATGGCTCCCGATGATATCATATATCTCGGGTATGTGGAGAACTCTCACGGATTAAAGGGTGGATTCGCAGTTCGTATTTTCTCAGGGATTGGTCATGCGGTCATTCCTCCGGGAACAGGAGTCCTTCTGGAAGAGAACATACCCATGACTGTTAACCGCTGTACTGTTCGGGGTGACTCCAGGATTAATCTGACTCTGAAGGAGATCCGCAACAGGGAGGACGCTGACAGTTACAGAGGTTGTTCCATCTTCATAAAGAGGGATGAAGCGGAAAGAATGCTGGAGTTCTTCCCCCTATACGGTTTTATAGGTATGAAGATCCAGTCAGAGGGCAGAACATTTCCTGTTGTGGATATTCAGCCATCAGACTCCAACCCTCTTCTTCTCGTTGAAGATGCGGACACAGGATTTCATGTACCACTTGCTCTGGTGCTGAATGAGGGAAATATCAGGTGGAAGGATAAGATCATTGAGCTTGTTCTTCCAGTTGGTCTGAAAGATCTTTCTATGTAATGAATGGAGTCTCCAGTATGAAAACAGCTGTGGCAACGCTGTTTCCAGATCTGTTTATTCCATTTAAGGAACATGGAATAATTGGAAAAGCGATTGAAACCGGCAGGGTTGAACTGACGGTTCTTGATATACGGAAAAAGGCTGTAGACAGTCGAGGTTCAGTTGACGATTATCAATTCGGGGGTGGAGCAGGGATGCTCCTCAGACCCGAACCGCTGTTTGAAACACTTGAGGAAATACCCTGGAGAGAGGATGCCAGGATAGTATTCATGACTCCTCAAGGAAGAAAACTGGATCACGATCTTGCCCGGGAGTTAGCTGAGTGCGGAAAAATGATAATATTCTGTGGCAGATATGGCGGAATAGATCAGAGATTCAGGGAATACGCTGTTACAGATGAGATCAGTACTGGCGATGCTGTTGTTTCCGGTGGCGAAATTCCCGCCATGTTTCTTATGGAAGCTGTTTTCAGATGGCTTCCGGGGGTGCTTGGCCGGATGGAATCCGCACAGTCGGACAGTTTTGCGACGGGATTGCTTGATTATCCCAGGTATACCCGACCTGCTGAATACAGGGGCATGAAAGTTCCCGATATTCTGATTTCAGGTAATCATGCTGAGATAGAGAAGTGGAGATTCAAGAAAGCACTGGAGCTTACCGATAAGCAGCGTCCTGACATGCTTGAATCGGAAAGCCGGGACTGTGTAAAAGAACGATTTGTTCAGGCGATAAGACTGGCAGATCGACAGAAGGAGCAGAAAAATGGATGATATTATCCGGAGTGTCGAAGCATCACATATCAAAGAAAATCTGCCGGAGTTCAAACCGGGGGATACAGTCAAAGTGCACTTCCAGGTTGTGGAGGGTAACAAAGTTCGTGTACAGGTTTTCCAGGGTGTTGTAATTTCCCGAAGAGGTGGCGGAACCTCTGAAACCTTTACTGTAAGAAAAATCTCAGGTGGAGTGAGCGTCGAAAGAATATTCCCTCTGAACACTCCTCTCATTGAGCGGATTGAAGTGACCCGAATCGGCAAAGTGCGCAGAGCGAAGCTTTTTTACCTTCGAGACAAGACAGGTAAGTCAGCGAGGATAAAAGAGAAGAAAACATACGGTTCCAGGAAGAAATCCTGACCAGTACTCCTCTATTTGAGTTCGACGGAAATTACCGGCTGGATTACCCTGTTCTGATAGGGATGGACGAAGCCGGCCGGGGTCCTCTTGCCGGGCCCCTGGTTGCTGCCGCCGTATCCCTCCCGCATGATGCGTATCTGCATGGAGTGACTGACAGCAAGAAGCTGTCCGATAAAAAGCGCAGGACTCTTTTTCCTGAGATCATCAGGATTGCAATCGGATATTCCACTGGAATTGTAGAGCATTCAGAAATTGATGAAGTGGGGATGACAGAATCTGTCCGCCTGGCCTTTTACAGAGCAGCTCAGGCTATTGATATACAGGACGCGCTTTATCTCGTGGACGGTCTGCCGATAAGGAACCTTCACCTTCAATCCAGATTTATAGTAAAAGGCGACTCAAAGAGCCTGTCCATAGCTGCCGCCAGTATCATCGCCAAAGTAACCAGAGACGATATAATGATTAAAGCCGAGAGCGAATTCCCGGGGTACGGTTTCGCTTCCAATAAGGGGTATGGCTCCAGGGACCACATGAAGGCTATCGAGAAACTCGGTCCTTCCCCGATCCACAGAATGTCTTTTGCTCCCATAAAATATGAGAAACAGATTCGGATACATTTTGAGTGAGATTTCCAGGGGAGCCGAGGGTTATGTCTGTGAATGGTTAAAAACCCGTGGATGGATGGTAGTCGCCCGAAATTTCCGAACTCGCAGAGCTGAGATAGATATCATCGCGAAAAAAAGCGGGATTCTTGCTTTTATTGAAGTGAAATTCGCCAGTGACGGAAGCGCAACAATGCCGCTTGAGAAGATCGATGCCAAAAAGCAGGCCAGAATAACCCGTGCGGCTGCCTTCTACCTGATGAAGCACAATTCTCAGGATCAGATCAGATTCGATGTCGCCGTAGTTCGCGGTACACCTTCCGAATTCAGAATGGCCACCTACCTCGAAGACGCTTTCCGCCCAGAACCGCTGTAGCAGTTTGTAGATAAGTCTGGGATTATTCCACAACTCCGGAAAAATGGAATGCTATTCTTTCCCTGATATTTATGTCCATGTCATTTCCGTAAAACAGCAGAAACAATTCTTTTCTCAGATCACAAAGCGGCATATCACCATTCTTCTGCATAATGGAAGATCGAAGTATTGTTTTAGCGAAAGTAAACATTGAACATCCGATTATTAATCGTTCTTCAGGTGACTTCCGGTAGTAACCAGCCCCCGGTTGATGACGGAGGCTGGTTGCATCCAGACTGGAGTTTTCCAGTAGTTACCTGACAATTACCTTTGAAGTAAAGGGTTCCATGTCATCGGATTCGACCATGAGCAGGTAGATTCCGTATGGAACGTTCTTTCCTGTGGAATTGCATCTGTTCCAGAGGATTTCTCCGGTGGACGATGTACTGCTCCAGACTGTTCTACCCGTAAGATCATATACAGTGACCATAAGGGGGGAACCCCCTTCAGGCGCAAGTATCCTGTAGGTGTCGGAATCAACTTTTTGAATCTCAACGGGGGCATAGACTTCTTCAGACATGTAACCGATCACCTCGATCTCGGTGGCTCCTGTTGCTCCGTATACCCGGACATACCTTGCTCTGCCAGTACTTACACTGCTGAAGGTTCTTCCATCGTTTGAAAGCTCAAAACGGTGAGAATCGCACATCGACTGAGCTGCCCTTATAACAATTACATCGCTTACGCTGGATACATAACCCAGATCGATCTCCACACAATCTGATGAATTGGATGAAGTATAACTTACATCATAATATCCATCTGTCAGCAAGCCACAGTTGCTACGATTCGCAGGATCAATGAGTGATGTGTTGACTCCGCCTAATACTGCAAGGGAATGGGATGTTTGTAAAACCTCAGACTGTGTGATCTCCCGGACCGGACAGCCATTTGAGAGAATTATCCCATCCCCGAAACGGAACTTCACGCTGTTGGATTCTGATGACTCATTTAGGCCATCCCAGGCTATTACATGATACTGCACTGCAGCGTAATCCGGATATACCCAGAACATGTCTTCATAAGAGGTGATGCCGGCATTTGCTATGCCGATCATCTCCACAACGCCCGTGTTAAATATCTCACGGTAGATTCTGTAAGAGATCACATCACCGGGGTCATCCGGTGAGGCTGTCCATGAGAGATATACTCTTATGCGATCTCCGTTGTAAGTGTGATTTTCGGTGAGATTTGACGGAGCGCCTGGTGCAGTGTTGTCAGACAGGAAGCATCCCGTGTTCATGGCATCGTGCTGGAACTGCGGCCAGGGGAGATAGGTGCAGGCTGAGTTATCAGCCATCTCGTAGCAATGCAGAACACTGTTGTTCAACTCTCCAAAGAGGATCTCAAGTCTGCCGTCTCCGTCAATATCGCCAAGTGCCGGCTGTCCTGAGAGGGGATTACCGGACACAGTGATGGGGAAGCCTCCAGTGGAACTGCCGTCATGGTTGATCACATGCAGTTTGCCGTCTTTACCTGCAATTACCAGTTCAAGCATTCCATCAGAATCAATGTCACCTATGCTTACGCCATCATCGGTCCAAGTGTTCAGATCTAATGGGAAACTGGAGAGACTGCTGCCTGTGGGACCATCCCAACAGTAGAGCATTCCCCCTGAACTGGAGAGCACAATGTCATTATCCCCGTTTCCATCTATGTCTGCTATGGAAGCTCCAGCGTAAATTGGTCCATCCACTGCTTTACTGTACTGTATGTTCCCATCTGAACCGTTGAGTACCTTGATCGAGTTGCTGCCGGAAGAAGCACCAATAACTATTTCCAGAGCATCATCTGCATCGAGGTTGCCCGTTACCACTGCACACCGGATGTACGTACCTCCCACACTGGTACTCCACTCCTCCGTTCCGGTGGTTGCGTTCAGGCAGTACAGAGTGCCGTAGCTGTCAGCCGGATACTGCGTCCAGTCTGTGACAACCAGGATTTCAAGATCATCGTCACCATCCACATCGCATAAAGACGGGGTGGCGGAAACCGATTCATCTTCGCCCCAGACTGTCAGCCATAAACTGCTGCCGTCATTCTTCCTGGCGAGGAAGGTTACACCATTAACAACATTTTGTACTACCTGGCGGCCAAGAGCATACTCATTGACACCATCCCCATTGAAATCACCAGCCAGAGGAGAGCATAATGCATTCCACCTGAACAGAGGGGCAAGTATTCCGGACCAGGGGCTGATGGCTGAGCCTGTTGATGTAAATCCGTTACATCCGTATGGATGAACCGCAAGTATTTCAGGAACAGATGATGGAGCACCTGTAAGGTTGACAATCACCGGGGATGCATGAACATCCGGATTGCCGGAGCTCCAGCCCCCGCTTACAGGCCATCCTGACATAGAACTACCATCGTCGTCCAGAACATCAATCCAGCCGTCAGCGCTCTGAATTACCACATCAAGGTCTCCGTCTCCGTCCACATCAGCCAGCTTTGGTGAGCCAAGGACTTCATCATGAACGAATACCGGCCAGCCTGTCTCAACGCCGAATGCAATTTCAAAGCCGTGGTAATTATCCTCAAATGGTAATCCTGGATCAGCGGGATCCATGAGCCAGTTACCCGCCATATCCTGACAAGAAACAAGCAGCTCAATCTGGCCCGGAGTAAGGGTTGTCACCACCAGAGCTATACCTGTCCATGTGTCATTCTCCACTGTAGCGCTGGACCAGTTCCCTGTCATGGGCAGGTAATACCCCGAATGATGCTTGAGAACAATAGTCGGTTCAGGGTAGGAGTTTGGATTCATGCTCTCTGAGAAATGAATCTCAACGTTAACACTCTGACCGATCGGGAGAGTGGACTCATCGGTATTGATCATGAACTCCAGTGTGTAGTCGTCTGTTGTCTCGACTACCTCCCATCCGGCATCCCAGTAGACCTGGTCTGCAATTACATTAACAATGGAAGTTGATGTGACATGGCCCTGGAAATTGTCTACAGAGACTACTTTGACGGTAGACGGGTGAGGTTCACCTGAAATCTCGCCTGGAGAAACTTCAACACCGGATTCTGTTCCATCGAAGGCATAGGCCTTCCAGCGAATTCTGTAGTTGCCATCCGGGAACATCGCGTCCTGATTGGATGCTGCGGTTCCCGATCCGGAACTGCTCAGATCGGTCTGCCAGTAGTTTTCCTCGATGTTATCAATGCTATTCCAGCTTGACGCGTCACTGACATTGGTAAGGCAGCAGAGATATCCTGACATTGTTGAAGATATCATCTGATTCGGTGAGTACCTGAAATAGAGCTGCTGGTAAGCGTCGGAGTCCTCAGCGCCCCCAAGCTCGATGTCTCCGAAATCAAACATGTATCGACGGTACTCGGAAGTACCGTCTCCCATAACAGGGTTCCAGATTCCGTCCAACAGCTCTCTTTCCAGCCACCACTCCAGGCGCTGCGGTATACAGTGACGGACGGGATCTGTACCAAAATCTCCCTCCCCTTCAAGGTAGAAGTGCAGAAAAAGGTCAATATTTCCGCTGAATGGGTCCAGCATAAAATCGTTAACCTCGTTCTGACATTCAGTGACAGAATTCCATCTATCTCGCCAGCTGCTGCTCCCTGTTCCAAGAGCCTCATACTGTGGCAGTGCGAAGAAACAGTAGCTGATTGGAGGGCTCATGTCCGGGCTGCAAGTCCAGGCCCAGTCGAAGTTTGTGCCGTGGACAGGAGCTGGAATCAAATAGAAAAGAGGATTCAGCACACCGGGAAGAGCTGAATTCCATAGTCGACCGGTCTCTTCAACACGCATCAGATGAAGATGGTCGTATACGCGGCCATACTGCGGATCAGGATTATAAACATGAGCGATGTAGCCTACAATTTCACCAACGGAAAATTGGTCATTGAGATCGCATGGCATTGGAATGTCTCCGGGGCTGTGTGGAACCCCCTGTATGTGTCCATACAGCCATCCATTGCCGCCGTAGCCCGGGTTGGACTGATCGTCGAGGATAACTCCCCAGCCTTTTCCTTCGGCATCCCAATTAATATATGTGACTGTTCCGCCATATACTGCATGAACAGGTTCGTAAGCGAACGAATTCAGAGGATACGGATCAGCGATATCTATTCCGTAGTGGAAGTTTATTCCGCCAGAAGACGCGTCGATCCATGGATTGTGGTAATCTCCATAACTGTGGTGAAGCGAGTGAGTTGAACCGCTTGGGCTTATCGGCCATGGAATGGCGTACATCAAAGAGGAGCAGAGAAGAACTATCAGGAGAAGAATGATTCTGTTCTTCATCACCTGTTCCCCCTTACTGCAAGGACTGTATAGGGTACTGCGGGAACGTCCCAGTGTATGAAGGGGCTGTAATACTGAAGGTCGATAAAATACCCATTTGGGGAAACCTGCTGAGTTCTGTAACCATGCATCGGCTCGGAGCTGTGAAGTTCTCCATTTAGGTAAATCTCGTGGAAGTACCTTATTTCCTCAAAGGGTATACGTAGTTTTCTGTCTCCTGTTATAACCGATAGGTCATTGCTTGCACTCAAGCCATTATGGTAATCTCTATTGGGTATCTGACCTTCGGGCATATCGAAGGCCACTTCACCGGTTTCACAGTCGAATATTTTTGCGCCTCCGACTGCAGGGACGCAGAGGTATCTGCTGCTGCGGGTAAAGAATGGATTGCAGCCACCGTAGTGCTCCCAGGTGTAGATGGTCTCACCGGTGGTTGCATCGAGGAGATATGTCGTATTCAGTGCGGCATAGCTGATATATCGCATGTCAGGGGATATCTGATTGTTAGTCGGGCCTTCTGGCATAGTCCTGGCGTATATCAGATCACCGGTTCCGGTGAAGACATGCATCATCACTTCGTCATCAGGGTAATCCAGATCCATCCCCATATCGCGGTTCCTTGTCCAGGTGGAACCTGCTCCCGAGCATGCTACAAGCGCAAAAGAGCCATCATCTGCCATGCAGATGCTCCGCATTCCGGAGAGCATGGGACCTATAGGGACATCTCTGACGTCACCACTGAAGTTAAGGAAATAGACATGGGAGGGATTCATGTTGTGTCGGGCGCTATATCGTCCAGCAAAGATACCGAATTCTCCATCTCTGGACAGGTGCATAATCATATCCGTTGTAGCAATCTCACCTATCCTTTCGCCGAATCTGTCAACAAGATATCCGGGTGTGCGCCAGAAGTAGAAAGGTGGTTCAAGTTCCAGATTCATCTCATGACTTCTATCTTTATAGCTGGGTTCTACTATGAACACTTCTCTCCAGTATGTTTCACCGTTGCGGATACCGCCCTCGGCTTCAATATGAACCGGTTCGCCGTCACGGTTGTAGAACAGGTGCAGTTCTCGCGCTATAACTGCCCTGACCCTGCAGTCCAGCCAGTATCTGTCCTCTTCAGGAATGGTTTCATCTTCAAGTATTTCCGCCAGCCATGGCATTGGGTATCCATCTGCCAGAGCTGATTCAAGCTCTTCGGGGCTTTCAACTGAAAAGACTTCCTCTACTCTGAGTGAAGAAGTCTCTGTCTGTGCTGTTGCTGCGATCGATAGAAGTGCTGTGATGATGATTGTGAATTTCATGTTCTTCCTTCCTGTTCCCATGAACATCAGCTTGATATCATATCACTTCCAGTCACAGAAACTCTGTCATTCCGCTCCTTTCCTGCAGTATTGCCCTTTGACTGAAATGTGACCAGTGCAAAACGATAAACAAGTGGTTTTATTGTCTTTCAATATTAATACAATAAGGGGGGGAGTCAAACCGATAGGAAACCAGGTTGGTTCATTCATGTGGTTCCCGGACAGGTTCCAGAAACCGGGTTGGATCCATGGATTGTGGTAATCTCTATAACTGTGGTGAAGCGAGTGAGTTGAACCGCTTGGGCTTATCGGCCATGGAATGGCGTACATCAAAGAGGAGCAGAGAAGAACTATCAGGAGAAGAATGATTCTGTTCTTCATCACCTGTTCCCCCTTACTGCAAGGACTGTATAGGGTACTGCGGGACCGTCCCAACGTGTAAAGGGGTTGTAAAATTGAAGGTCGATAAAATACCCGTTGGGGGAAACCTCCTGTATCCTGGCCCCCATCGGCTCGGAACTGTACAGTTCTCCATTGATGAAGATATCATTGAAGTATTGAATATTATCGTATGGGGGAATTTCAAATATCCTATCACCCGCAATAACGGATAGATCATTGCTGGCATTCAAACCTTCGTAGTAATTTCTATTGGGTATCTGACCGGGCATATCGAAGGCCACTTCACCGGTTTCACAGTCGAATATCTTTGCGCCGCCGACTGCAGGGACGCAGAGGTATCTACTGCTGCGGGTAAAGAATGGATTGCAGCCACCGTAGTGCTCCCAGGTGTAGATGGTCTCACCGGTGGTTGCATCGAGGAGATATGTCGTATTCAGTGCGGCATAGCTGATATATCGCATGTCAGGGGATATCTGATTGTTAGTCGGGCCTTCTGGCATAGTCCTGGCGTATATCAGATCACCGGTTCCGGTGAAGACATGCATCATCACCTCGTCATCAGGGTAATCCAGATCCATCCCCTGATCGCGGTTCCTTGTCCAGGTGGAACCTGTTCCCGAGCATGCTACAAGCGCAAAAGAACCATCATCTGCCATGCAGATACCGGACAAGCCGGAGAGCCTGGGGCCAATGGGGACATCTTTAACGTCATTGCTGGAGTTCAGGAAATAAACATGGGATGGGTTTTCCGCATGCATTCGGAGCCCACTTGTGTATATCCCCAGTCTGCCATCGCGTGAAAGGTGCATAATCAGATCTGTCGTAGCAATCTCACCTATCCTCTCGCCGAATCTGTCAACAAGATATCCGGGTGTGCGCCAGAAGTAGTAGGGTGGTTCAATTTCCGGTGCGCTTTCATTGGATCCAATAGAACTCCTTTTGATGTAGACTGGTTCTACTATGAACACCTCTCGCCAGTATGCCTCGCCGTTGCGGATACCGCCCTCGGCCTCAACATGAACCGGTTCGCCGTCACGGTTGTAGAACAGGTGCAGTTCTCGCGCTATAACTGCCCTGACCCTGCAGTCCAGCCAGTATCTGTCCTCTTCAGGAATGGTTTCATCTTCAAGTATTTCCGCCAGCCATGGCATTGGGTATCCATCTGCCAGAGCTGATTCAAGCTCTTCGGGGCTTTCAACTGAAAAGACTTCCTCTACTCTGAGTGAAGAAGTCTCTGTCTGTGCTGTTGCTGCGATCGATAGAAGTGCTGTGATGATGATTGTGAATTTCATGTTCTTCCTTCCTGTTCCCATGAACATCAGCTTGATATCATATCACTTCCTGTCACAGAAACTCTGTCATTCCGCTCCTTTCCTGTAGTATTGTCCTTTGACTGGGATATGACCAGTGCAAAAACGATGAACAAGTGGTTTTATTGTCTTTTAATATTAATACAGTAGGGTGGGTGGTGTCAAACTGATAGAGAACTTGATTTTCCATCACCTGCAGAACTCTATCCAGGAAAACGCTTTTCCGCCCCGAACCGCTGTAGCTTGTGAAATATGCGGGATAAACATATTTTACATCCTGGAGGTAAGTATGCATTTCCTTTCTCTCTTCATTACAGTTCTGTGTTCCATTAATGGTGTCTGGAGCGCCTGGCAATACAATAACGGGAATTGGGATGAAATCGCTCCTCTGCTGTCCCTGAACGGTTACGATACGGTCTTCTACTGTGCTGCATATGGACCGGAAACGGACACGGCAGGCCTTCAGGAATGTCTTGATGCCTGTACTCCCCTCGGGATTGATGTTCACGCATGGGTTGTCCTGTGGAAAGTTGGCAAGTGTTCTGCCGAGGATCAGAATCAGTTCGAGCTGAATGGAAGATTACAGATCTCCAGTGATGGAACTGTAGAGAACTGGCTCTGTCCTACCGATCCGCAGAATGTCAGCGCTATGGCACAGTTATGTCTGAAACTGGCAGCAGAGTATCCTGTTGCCGGAATACATCTCGACTATGTAAGATTTTCAAGCAACCGCGTCTGTTTCTGCGACGGATGCCGTGAACGTTTTCGCAGTTATGCCGGAATCCGTTCTATTGACTGGCCGGCCTACTGCGTCAGCGGCGGGAGACTGCACGACAGTTTCATGCGGTGGCGTGCTGAAATGGTAACCGATGCTGTTCGGGCCGTGAGGGATTCTCTATCCCGAATTAACCGGGTCGTACTGCTTTCTGTGGCCGGTACACCCCGCGAACAGGAGATGCGGTACTTCAGCCAGGAGTGGGATGTCTGGCTTCGAAGCGGCATTGTGGACTTTGTGGTGCCGATGAATTACACTGAATCGGATTCGGAGTTTGTGTATTGGGGTGAACAGCAGCTGGAAATGGCTGAAGGCGGATCACTCAGTTGTGGAATAGGAACATTCTCGACCCGCTCAACTCTCACATCATCGGAGACTGAGCACCAGCAATATCTTGCGGAGGAGATGGGATTTGACGGATGGGTCATATTTCATCTTTCCAGTGTATTCATTGATAAACTGCGCGAAACAGCCCAATCGCGGGGAAGCAGACCGCATCCGATCCGATACCGATGATAACCGCCACTTGAAAATTACTTCAATAATGCGTACACTCTAAGAAGAAGCATTTTCAGGGGGGTGTTCATTGCTTGCTCATACCAGAAGTCTTGCTGTGTTCGGCATCGATTCATATCCCGTCGATATCGAAGCTGATATGTCCATGGGACTGCCGACTTTTACAATTGTAGGATTGCCTGACAGCGCTGTTCGAGAATCACGACAACGAGTTACAGCTGCCATTGCTAATCTTGGTTTCAGGCTTCCGGGCAAAAAAATAACGATCAATATGGCTCCTGCCGGAAGAAAAAAAGAAGGACCCGGATTCGACCTTTCCATAGCGATCAGTATTCTCGCAGCCTCCGGTATAATTCCAGCGGAGACTATTGAAGATTATTTCTTTGTCGGTGAACTTGCTCTGGATGGAGCGCTGCGTCCGGTCCCGGGAGTGCTCTCAATGGCTGACAGAGCAAGAAAAGAAAAGCATTCAGGACTTATCGTACCTGCATCCAATTCATTGGAAGCAGCTGTGGTTTCCGGACAGAAAGTATTTCCAATCGAGGACCTGAATCATGTAATTGACTTTTTGTTAGATAAATCAACTATAGAACCTGTCACATATTCATATGCACCTTCTGACCCCGGTGGGAAAGAGGAACCTGACTTCAGCGATGTTCGAGGGCAGGAATTCGCAAAAAGAGCTCTGGAGGTTGCCGCTGCGGGCGGGCACAACATTCTCCTGATTGGTCCTCCAGGTTCCGGCAAAACCATGCTCGCCAGAAGACTTCCATCAATCCTCCCTTCTCTTCATCCTGACGAGGCGATTGAAACTACAAAAATACACAGTGTTGCGGGACTTCTCCGGAGCGGTGGATCTCTTCTGGAAACCCGCCCGTTCCGGTCGCCTCACCATACTGTTTCCGATGCCGGGCTGATAGGAGGGGGAACCATTCCCCGACCGGGCGAGGTGAGTCTGGCTCATAACGGTGTACTGTTTCTGGATGAACTCCCGGAATTCAGAAGGAATGTTCTGGAGGTTCTCAGACAACCTCTGGAGGATGGCACAGTCACAATTACAAGAGCATCCATGTCGATGACTTTTCCAGCAAGGTTCACTCTGGTCGCCGCAATGAACCCGTGCCCATGCGGATATTTCACGGACCCGGGGCACTCCTGCAACTGCACCGGCCCGCAGATACAGAGATACCTTCAGAAGATATCAGGTCCCCTTATGGACAGAATTGACATTCATATTGATGTTGCTCCGGTTAAATACAGGGATCTGTCATCCAATCTTCCCACAGGAGAGAAATCCCCAGCGATAAGGAATCGTGTAATAGAAGCCGGGAAAATCCAGTTCAATCGATTTGGGAAGATTGACGGCCTGTACTGCAACGCCGGGATGACTTCTTCCATGGTGAGAAAGTACTGCCATCTCACCGGTGAAGTCAGTAAACTCCTGAAGTCCGCAATGGAGATGTACGGCTTTTCAGCCAGAGCTTACGATCGGATAGTTAAGGTATCACGAACGATTGCCGATCTCGCGGGTTCGGAAGAAATACGAACAGAACACATCGCCGAAGCGGTGCAGTACCGCTCTCTCAGCGGACAGGCATATCTGTAATGCTGATTACCTTAGTTCCTGTTTTCCTTATATTGCAGCGTAGACCTGTCTTCTGGAAGGACATATCGGTGGAAATATATTGTAGCATATCAGTTTTAAGAGGTTCTTAGATGAAGAATTCAAAGGATTCACTGGAATTCAATTCCACTGAACAGCTGGAGCGGAAGCTTGAGAATGCATCCGGAGAAGAAAAGATCCGGATCATTATTCTGCTTTCCGAAAAGTATCATGATTCCGCTCCATTAAAGGTTATAGAATCCTGCAAACAGGGTCTTGAGCTTCTGAAGGATTATCCTGACAATTCTAATATGCTTTGTCTCCTGCACGATATATCATGGGCTTACCAGAGTCTCGGAAACTATCAGGATTCTCTTGAATACGCTTTCAGATATTACAACACCGCACATGAAGCAGAAGATAGAGAGCGTGAAGCAAGGGCGCTTAATACGATAGGTGTCACCTACTGGAGGCTGTCGAGTTTTGATG
The DNA here is from genome assembly GCA_965372215.1 of uncultured bacterium. Classification (GTDB taxonomy): domain Bacteria; phylum Fermentibacterota; class Fermentibacteria; order Fermentibacterales; family JCC-6; genus Aegiribacteria. Next base: position 56,036 of record CBDVBK010000011.1, read on the forward strand.
ATGCAATGGAGTATTTCCTCAAGTCCATGGATGTTTCTGAAGAGCTCGGTGATAAACTGGGAGTTGCCGGCTCGTACAACAACCTGGGTATTCTGAATGAAAGCCTGGGCGAAATAGATACAGCGATTGAGAATTATTCAAAGGCTCTCAGTGTATGCAGGGAACTCGGTGAGGAATTCGACAGCGCAGGCATACTGAATAATCTGGGTGTTATCCACATCGGCAAAGGTAACTATGAAAAGGCGGAAGAATTCTGCAGGGAGTCTCTTCAAATACGACAGAAGCTTGGTGATCTTTATGGTGTATCCCACACGCAGATAAACCTTGGTCTGATCCGTAAGGAACTCGGTGAATATGAGCAGGCACTCGATATCCTTAGAAGTGCCCTGAAGACAACCATCGAGCACGGAGACAGGTACGCTGAAGGTGAAGCCAGATTGCACATCGGTCTTATCCATGAATCCCTGAGCGATCATGATAAAGCTGTTGAATACATCGAAGAAAGCATCAGGATCGCCAGGGAAACGGAATCAGGGGAGCTTCTTGAAGAAGGTTTCAAGAATCTGTCAGGTGTTCACGAGAGGGCATTGAATTTTGAGGAAGCCCTTGAATTATTCAAGCAGTTTAAAGAAACCCATGATAAGATCTTCGATGAGGAAAGCCGGAGAAGAGTGAATGAGCTTGAGATCAGATTCATGGTAAAAAGCAGGGAGAAAGAGGCTGAGCTGATCCGGCTTAAGAATATCGATCTGGTAAAAGCGAATGTGGATCTGCAAAACGCTCTTGCCCAGGTAAAACAACTCAGTGGACTGCTTCCCATCTGCGCGAATTGCAAGAAGATCCGTGATGATCATGGATACTGGGAACAGATAGAATCGTATATATCCGAACATTCGGACGTGCAGTTCAGCCATGCTCTGTGTCCGGAATGCATGAAGATACTCTATCCTGAATATATGAGTGGAAAGGGTGATGCTGAAGCTTTGATATGAACGATTCGACGGACAGAAAAGATCCGGAAGCTCTCGAGAGAATGCTTCCCGGAACAGAAGGACTGGAACGCATAAGGATTCTTGCGGATTTGACTCTAACCTTAAAAGACACACATCCAGGTAAAGCAATTGAGTTTGGAGAGCAGGGGCTGGAATTACTTAAAGATTCTGAAGATAGTGAACTGGAATCTGCAATATTGAACGAACTCTGCTGGGCCTGTCAGTGCATAGGCGTATACCAAACTGCTCTGGATTACGGTTTCAGGAAACTCAATATTGCTATTGAAGCAAATAATGACAGCAGTCAATCAAATATTCTTAACAGAATTGGTATTACATACTGGAGAATGGGAAAATATGATAAGGCTCTGGAATGCTATCTGAAGGCACTGAGAATTCTTGAGAATCTGGGAGACAAACCGGGAATCGCACCTGTTCTTAACAATATTGGAATTATATACAATAACTTGAGAGTGACGAGTTCTCTGCTACTTCGCTCCTTTCTTCTTTGCGATATCCA